>NZ_JBHUSE010000015.1:0-115076 GCF_042674585.1 Arthrobacter sp. NPDC057013 | reverse complement strand
GTTCACAAACGAACCGCACCGGCCGCCGTCGTTCTTTAAGGCGCGAACTGGCAGCTGATGCCCTCAAATACAACTTTTGGGGGCATCAGCTGCCAGTTCGGGCTTGAGTGAGATCCGTAACGTGGCGTCGGCTCCCAGCTTGCCTCGCAGCTACCACCGGGTAGTCTGATGTCCACCATGTTCACGCTGACTATCAATCAAACAGACAGCCGGCGCGACGGCGACCGGGTCCCGCATCTCCTCAAGGACCTACGGCATATCCCGGCGCGACTGGACTTTGACCGCTCCGTCGAGGATGAGGTACAAGGCATAGTGGATTGCCCGCACCAGGCGGTGGATGCCGCCCTGATCGCGCTCCGCTGCGGAACCTGGTACGTGGGGATCGGCGTGGGCCCGGTGAACGAGCCGCTGCCCAACCAGATCAAGGATGCCAGCGGGCACGGCCTCATCTACGCCCGCCGGGCCGTGGACCGCCTCCGCAACGGCAAGGAGCGCATCCCGGTGGCTGTGGAGGGTCCGCTGCCGGACGTGGCAGCCGAGTCCGAGTCGGTGCTCCGCCTGCTGGGCCACATTGTCCGGGACAGAAGCGAGGCCGAGTGGCGCGTGCTTGACCTGATGACCCCCGGGGTGCGCGGCCAGCAGAAGACCGTGGCCGCCGAACTCGGCATTACCTCCCAGGCTGTCAGCAAGGCTGTCGCGAGGTCGCAGTGGAACGAGGAGCATGCAGCCCGGCCGGCGGCGGCCAGGCTGCTCTCGCTGATTCTCGACGTACGCTAACGCTTTTTACAGCGGGCCGCCTGTTACAGGAGGCGCCGCAGTACGTGGGCGGCGCCGTCGTCGTAGACCGACTTGGTGACCTCGTCCGCGGCGGCCACCACTTCCTCCGGAGCCTGCCCCATGGCGACCCCGCGGCCCGCCCACGTCAGCATCTCGATGTCGTTTCGGCCGTCGCCGATGGCAACCGTGGCGGCGGGATCCACGCCGAGGCGGCTGCGCAGGTTCTCGAGCGCACTGGCCTTGGTGACGCCGGCCGCGGCGATGTCCAGCCACGCGGTCCAGCCGACCGAATAGGTCACGCCGGCAAGGCCGATGTGCTCGATGGCTTCGTTGAACTCCTCCGGTGTGTTCTCCGCACTGAAGACCACGACGCGGACTGCGGTGGCCTCGAGCATGGTCTGGAAGTCCACGCCGATGGCCTCGACGCCGAAGCTCGCGTCCTGGAAGCGCTCGGTGGAGAGGAAGTTGCCGTCCTCATCCTCCAGCGCATATTTCGCGGCCGGCAGGCGTTTGCGGAGGGCGCGGAGTGCCGGGCCCGGATCGAAGGTGGCCTTGTGGATGATGTCGTAGCCGTCAGGCAGTCCGGGGTCCAGGCGCAGCGTCACGCCGCCGTTGCAGCAGACGGCGTAACCCCGCTCGAGGCCGATCTGTTCGATGATGGGGAGCGTGGCGTTGAGCGAACGCCCGGTGGCGATCATTACCTCGTGCCCGGCCGCGACCACTGCCTGGGCGGCGTCGCGGACCGGGGCGGACATGTGGCCGTCGTGGTCCACGAGGGTGCCGTCCACGTCCAGGGCGATCATGAGTTTCTGTTGTGCTTCTCGCCGGTCTTCGATGCCGGCGGCTGAGGATTCAGTCAGTGTAGTCATGCTTCCTAGTAGAACAGACACCTCTGACACCAGCTAGGACGCAGAGCACAGCAACGGGTGAACAGCGGGTAAATACCCACAGGTTTTCCCCGGTGTGAGTGTTTACCCCCGCAACAGATTGGTGCTTAGAGAACCGGGAGAACCTCAAGGCCGCCGAGGTACTTCTGCAGTGCCGCCGGCACGTTAACCGAGCCGTCAGCGTTCTGGTGGTGCTCCAGCAGGGCCACGATCCAGCGGGTGGTTGCCAGCGTGCCGTTGAGCGTGGCCACAGCACGGGTGCCCTTGGGCGTACCATCCTCGGTGAACACGCGCTCACGGATGTTGAGGCGGCGGGCCTGGAAGGTGGTGCAGTTGGACGTGGACGTCAGCTCGCGGTACGCACCCTGCGTGGGGACCCAGGCCTCGCAGTCGAACTTGCGGGCCGCGGACATGCCCAGGTCGCCCGCGGCGGTGTCGATCACCCGGTACGGAAGCTCGCACTTGGCCAGCATCTGCTCTTCCCAGGCGAGCAGGCGCTCGTGCTCGGCCGCGGCTTCCTCCACCGTGGTGTAGATGAACATCTCCACCTTGTTGAACTGGTGAACGCGGATGATCCCGCGGGTGTCCTTGCCGTGCGAGCCGGCCTCACGGCGGTAGCAGGAGCTCTGGCCCGCGAAACGGATGGGGCCGGCGGAGAGGTCCAGGATCTCGTCCGCATGGTACCCGGCGAGCGGTACCTCCGAGGTGCCCACAAGGTAAAGGTCGTCTTCGGCGAGACGGTAGATCTCGGCGTCGTGCTTTACATCGAATCCGGTGCCCTGCATGGTCTCGGGGCGCACCAGGGTGGGGGTGATCATCGGAATGAAGCCGGCCTCGATGGCCTGCTCCATGGCCATCTGGAGCAGGGCCATTTCCAGCCGGGCGCCCACGCCGCGGAGGAAGTAGAAGCGGGCGCCGGAAACCTTGGCGCCGCGCTCCATGTCGATCGCGCCGATCAGCTCGCCGATCTCGAGGTGGTCGCGGGGTTCGAAGTCAGGGAATTCGCGCGGTGCGCCGACGGTCTTGACCACAACGTAGTCGTCTTCGCCGCCGGCGGGAACGCCGTCTTCAATGAGGTTGGGGATGGTGCGCAGCAGTTCTTCCTGCTTGGCCTGGGCGGCGTCGGCCTCGGCGGAGGCTGCCTTCACCGCACCCGCGAGTTCGCGGACCTCGGCGAGCAGTGCCTGCTTTTCCTCGCCCTTGGCCTGCGCCACCTTCTTGCCGAACGCGTTCTGTTCGGCCCGGAGGTTTTCGAAGCTGATCAGTGCTGTGCGGCGCGCGGCGTCGGCGTCGATGATCGCGTCCACCAGGGTTTCGTCCGCACCGCGGGCGCGCTGGCTGGCGCGGAACTTGTCCGGATTTTCGCTGAGGTCTTTTACGTCGATCACCAGACAAGGGTATCGAATCTGCGGGACACTCCGGGCGGGATAGTGTTGGAGCACCATGAGCGACCTGCTTCTTTACGTCCTGATCGCTGCAGCCCTGGCCTTCGCCGTCTCCAGCTGGTGGGGCGTGCGCAGGCTGAAGGCCCTGCACATCCGCAGCGCCGTGCGCGAAGAGGCCCACGAGCACGGCCTGGACCGCCAGCGCGTCGCCGTCATCCTCAACCCCGTCAAAGCCAAGGCCGATGAAGCCCGCGCCACCATCCAGCGCGCCTGCCTGGCCGCCGGCTGGGAGGAGCCCCGCTTCTTCGAAACGACGCCGGAGGACCCGGGCCACTCGCAGGTCAGGGCGGCGCTGGAGTATGGCGCCGACGTCGTCCTGGTGGGCGGCGGCGACGGCACAGTGCGCGTGGCGGCCGAGGCCCTGGCGCACAGCGGGGTGGCTATGGGGCTGATCCCGCTGGGCACCGGCAACCTGCTGGCCCGCAACGTGGACCTGGACGTCTACGATCTGTACGGCAGCATCCAGACCGCGCTCTTTGGCCACCAGCGGTACATCGACACGGCACGGATGGAGATCGAGAACTCGCTTACGGGCCATTCCTCAAGCCACTCGTTCCTCGTCATCGCCGGCATCGGGATGGACGCCGAGGTGGTGGGCGACACCAACGCTGACCTCAAGCGCGCTGTCGGCTGGCTGGCCTACACGGAGGCCGGCGTCCGCCACCTTCCCGGGCGCAGGAAGAAGGTCGCCATCTCGCTGGATGACCAGCCGGACCAGTCACGGAAGATCCGCAGCATTCTGTTCGCCAACTGCGGCCTGGTTCCGGGCGGCATCGACTTCATCCCGCAGGCCATGATCGACGACGGGATGCTGGACGTGGTGGTCATGAGCCCCCGCAGCGCCGTGGGCTGGCTGGCGATGTACGCCAAGATCCTGTTCAAGCACAAGCGGCACCTGCCCGTCATGAGCGTGTACCGCTCCGGCAAGGTGGTCATCAAAAGCCCTGAGCCCCTGCCGACGCAGCTCGACGGCGACACGTCCGGGGACGCCACGAAGGTGACTGTCCACGTGGAGCCCAGATCGCTGCTGGTGCGGGTCAGGGAAACCCTAGGATGACTGCGCCCTAGGCTGACTGCGCTGTGCCGGCATGCTTGGCTGACTCGGCAGCGGCCTTTGCGGCTGCCCGGGCTTCGGACTGTTCGCGGATCATGGCCTGCTCCTCTTCGAAGCGCAGGCGGTCCGCACGGTCGGCCTCGTCCCCGTCCCAGTCCTGGTTCTCGGCTGTGGGCTTGGGATTGACGATCATTCCTTGGCCGTCATTGTCATTCTTGTCCGACATGACCCGCTCCTTTCGTTGGGGCCATCCCTTTATTGATCATGCAAGCATACGCACAGCAACAGAGGCAGGGAAGTGCCCCGAGGGGCATTTATCTACGCTGACGGCGAAGCTTCCACCGGTGTCTCCGCGTTCAGGGAGCCGCTGGAGAGTATCCCTTTGACCCATGCATGCGCCGCTTGGAATGCCTCGTCGGACGTGTGCTCCGGCACCACGGCAGCCTGCGCATCGGCACGGCCGTAGGACCCAAGGAACCGGGTGGCGGGGCTGATGCGGTGCAGGCCTGCGAGGGCATCGGCCACCCGTGCATCGCCCACGTGGCCGTCGGCGTCGATGCTGAAGAAGTAGTGGCCCAGGTACTGCCCGGTAGGGCGCGACTCGATGCGGCTCAGATTCACGCCGCGGGTAGCGAACTGGTCCAGGATTTCCATCAGTGCGCCCGGCCGGTCCTCGGGAAGCGGCACCACCACAGTTGTCTTGTCCGCGCCGGTCCGGGCCGGCAGGACGCCCGGACGGCTGACCAGGATGAACCGGGTCACGGCGCCGGGGTTGTCGCCGATGTTCTCGGCCAGCACATGCAGCCCGGGCTGCTCCGCAGCGATGATCGGCGCGCAGATGGCGGCGTCGTAATGCGCGTCATCCTCCAGCAGGCCCAGCGCAGCAGCAGCCGTTGAGGACCCGGGAATGTATTCTGCGCCGGGAATATGCTCGTCCACCCACAGGCGGCACTGCGCCCAGGCGTGCCCGTGGGTGGAGATCCGGCGGATTTGGGACAACTCCATTCCGGGCCTCGCAACCAGCACGAAGCTGATGGGCACCAGGGCCTCACGGATGATCCGCAGTTCCTGTCCTGTGGCAATGGCGTCCAGGGTGGCCGTGACGCCGCCCTCCACAGAATTCTCGATGGGCACCATCGCAGCGTCGACAGACCCCTCCCGCACCCTGTCCAGCGCCGCGTTGACGTTGGAGGACGGAATGCGGACGGCTTCGGCAGCATCAGGAACCTGCAGGAGCGCCGCCTCCGTGAACGTGCCCTCGGGGCCGAGGAAAGTATAGGTGCGGCGGGCGGAGGGCATGAATATTCCTTTGCGGGTGGGAAGGGAAGGACGACGGCGGGCCCGCCTGATGGCGGAAAGGCCTACAGAACCACGGGCTTGAGGCCGTTGTCGGACACCAGCGGCTTGCCGGATTCCAGCCACTGGTCCATGCCGCCGGCCACGTTCACGGCCGAGTATCCCTGGCCCACCAGCCACTGCGCTGCGCGGAAGGAGCGCCCGCCGGTCCGGCAGATGACATACAGGTCCTCGTCCGGGTCGAGGTCGTCCAGGCGTCCGGGCAGCTGGTCCATCGGGATGTGCAGGGCA
Source organism: Arthrobacter sp. NPDC057013 (assembly GCF_042674585.1). NCBI lineage: Bacteria > Bacillati > Actinomycetota > Actinomycetes > Micrococcales > Micrococcaceae > Arthrobacter > Arthrobacter sp. NPDC057013. Next base: position 109,326 of record NZ_JBHUSE010000015.1, on the reverse strand, counting down.
CCTTCAGCGTGGCCTGCTGACCATTCGTAGTCCTCCCGCACGTCCAGGATGGTGGCGTCCGCGGGGACGTCCTTCACGGTGACGGTATCGAAGTCGCTCATGGGAGTCCTCTCCTTGGCCTCAAGCTCTCAGCTCCAGCGTATCGCCAGCACAGCGCCCCGCACCCGCCGGCCGGCACAGGTTACGCTGGTCCGAAGCCCGCGAGCCGGTTAAAAAGGAGCACAGCAAAGGAGCACAGTGTCCGCCCCAAACACCCTGGCTGACATCCACCGCCTGCCGGCCGTCGAACTGAGGGCAGCGCTGCGTTCCGGGGAGCTTTCCGCCCGCGAGGTCACGGAGCATTTCCTGGCGCGGATCGAGGAATCGAACCCGAGGCTGGGCGCGTTCATTACCGTCACCGGGCCGCGAGCGGTGGCCGAGGCCGCCGCAGCCGACGCCCTGTTCGCCCGGCGTCGTGCGGACGAACCACTCCCGCCGCTGCACGGGATGCCTGTTGCGTTCAAGGACCTCACCGACGTCGCCGGCGTGGTCACCACCCACGGCAGCGCGGCGCTGGACCGGCGTCCGGCACCGGCCGACGGCGCCCTCGCGGCGGCGCTCAGGGGCGCAGGTGCCATCTCCCTGGGCAAGACCCAGGTTCCCGAATTCGGTTTGACGGCCTACAGCGAAAACCGCATCGCACCGCCGTCGCGCAATCCCTATGCCCTGAGCAGGAGCTCGGGAGGTTCCTCGGGCGGCAGCGCCGCTGCCGTGGCGGCGGGGTTGGTGCCGTTCGCCCCCGGAACCGATGGCGGCGGCTCGATCCGGATTCCGGCGGCGGCATGCGGGCTGCTCGGCCTAAAGCCCGGCCGGGGCGTGGTCCCGGCGGGCGAAAGCAGCGGGGATCCCGCGAGCCTGGTGGCGGCCGGACCGCTGGCGCGTACGGCGGCCGACGCCGCACTGTTGCTGGATGTCCTGTCGCCCAAAGCCCCATCGCCCGGCGGTCCTGCCCCCAGAACCCCAGCTACCGGAAGCCCCGACGGGACGGGTTACCTGGATGCCGTGTACCGCGCCCCCGCTTCGCTGCGGATCGGCGTCAGTCTGGACAGCCCCTGGGCCGGGATCTTCCCGTTCACGTCGGATCCTGAGGCACTGGACGCGCTGGACGCCGGCATCCGACTGCTCACCGGTGCCGGGCACGACGTCGTCGAGGCCGGGATCCGGTACGACAACCGCTACCCCGACGCCTTCACCACCGCCTGGACGGCAGGGGTGGGCGCGGCCCGGATCGCGCCGCACCGCGAGGCCCTGCTGACGCCCCTGACGCGGACTTTCCGGCGGCGCGCGCAGCAGCGGAGCGCCGCCAAGCTCAACGAGTGCCTGGCGTTCCTGCGGCAGTTCGAGCGCGACACTCTGGCGCAGTACTCGGCCTGGGACCTGATTTTGACACCCGCGCTGGCTCAGACACCGCGCCCGGTGGGCTGGTTCACAGGGTCGGGGCACGGTGACGGCCGGTGGCCGTCACCGGAATGGGCAGGCGACGCCGACAGCGACTACCGCAGGCAGTGCGAATTCGCACCGTGGTCGTCCATGGTCAACGTGTGCGGCCTGCCGGCCGTCAGCATTCCCGTGCACTGGACCGGAGGCAGCCCCGGGACGGGGCTGCCGATGGGCATCCAGCTGATTGGCCGCCCCGGCTCGGAAGCACTGCTGCTTCAGGTGGCGGCCCAACTGGGGTTCTAACCGGTCAGATGGTGCTGGACGTGCCGGCGACGCTCGCCAGAATGGTGATCCCCACGATGGCGAGGACGGTCAGGACCAGGCCAAGGTACCCCATGACCAGTCCGGCAATGGCGAAGCCGCGGCCTGACGGTTCGCGGCGCAGCGCCAGGTGGCCCAGGATCACAGCGGCGATCTGCGGCAGGATGAAGAACCCGAAGCCCAGGTAGACGGCGATGCCGCAGCACAGGCTGGCGATGCTCAGGCCCTTCGGCTGGGGTGCCGCGCCGTAGTAGGACGGCTGGCCGTAAGGGCTCGAGTGCTGCTGACCGTACTGGCTCGAGTATTGCTGGCCGTACTGGTAGCCGTACTGCTGTCCGTAGGGGCTGGCCGGCTGGCTGTACTGCTGGCCAGCGTCACCGTATTGGCCGCCATACTGCTGGCCGGGCGGGGTGTACTGCGACGCGTTGTGCTGCGACGCGTTGTGCTGTGCCGGGTTGTACAGTGGCGGATCGTAGAGCGGCGGGGCCGGGATGTCCGGGCCCTGGGTGCTGTACGACGGTGGCTGGTTGTGGGTGTCCGGCGTCGGCTCGTCGCCGGATCCGGGACGCTGCTCTGTCATGGAAATCCCCCTCATTTGGTCCTCAACAGAACATTACCGCCGCCACCATGCAATGGCTCGGGAAGCCTGCTCACTTGGGGAGCAGCTCCCATATCAGCCACAGGGCCGGCGCCAGCAGCGCCGCGGAGACCAGTCCCGCGACGAGCGACCTTCCGACAACGCGCAGCACGGTGACCGGCCTCCGCTCCCGGCCGTATAGGTAGTGCGGCGGAAGGGAACGGCTCTGGACCGGACGCCTGACGACCAGGCGCTGTGGGGCCGGGCGGGGTGCAGCCGGGCACCCTGCGGCCGGCCGGTATGCAGGGTTCCGGACGGTTCCGGCCCCCGGCACCTGCGGTCGGGTGAGGAGCTGGCCGAGCTGCGCGTAGAGCAACAGGACCGAGGGCGAATCCAGCACATCCGGCAGGTTGGTCACGCCCGCCGCCACGCAGTCGATCCCCCGCACCTCAATGCCCGAGCCGGTGGTGGCCTGCATTTCCGGCTGGGCCGTCAGGCAGATCAGGGACCGGACCAGCCTCCGCCACGGCGCCGGCAGCACAGCAGCCACCGCCGCCGCCTGCGCCAGCGCAGTCTCCACGGCCGGGAACCGATCATGACCGTTCTGCCTAAGCGCGCCATCCACGACGTCGACCTCGCCGGACCACGTCTTGGCGTTGACCACCACCACACCGCCGGGCCCCACCAGGACATGCTCCAGCCGGGCCAGCGGACGGCCGGGCCAATGGACGTCGTGGAGGAGGAACCAGCCGTAAGGCGCCAGCTGGGCAAGTTTTTCGACTACCAGATGGCTGTTGCGCTCTGCGCTTGCAGGAGCAGCCAAGACGCCTTGGTCCGCGCGGCCAGCGCCGCCGGGGGCGTCCGGCTCAAGAGGGGCGAGATGACGCTTCAGCCGCGCGATCCGTTCGGAGGCGAGCCTCGTCCGTTCAAATGCTGCGTCTCCAGCCCCCATTGTTCACCTCTGCATTACTCGCTCGTCGGCCAAATGACCGGACCAATTCAACCGGACTGAATCTCCCTGCCGTTAAAGACCCGGCAGAAAATCCGGACAAATTACCGGCCCAAAGGGCCGAGAATTACCCCGGCAGCGGATGGCACGGCTGTAATTCAGCCACCGGCTTCCGGGACGTTTCCGCTGGTCCGGGCACCCGGCGTCGTACATGGCACCGGACGTTCCTGCCGTTTGAACGTAACAGCCTTGCCAGGGGCGGGTATATAAGTAGTTTTCTGCACTACTCAGTTTTTTATCGCGGATAAATGCAAGTAGTGCGGAAAAATGGTGACATTCTGCGTCACAGGGACCGGATTCCGGACACGTCGTGTTGCCGTTCGCCGTCGTCTGGCATGCTGGTGCAATGGCTAGCCGAGCGGGCACAGTTGCCCAACCCCAAGACCTTGTTGACCTGACCGCACTGCTCGACGCGTACTACGACGTCAAGCCTGATCTGGGGGACCCTGGCCAGCGCGTGGCCTTCGGCACCTCCGGGCACCGCGGATCAAGCCTGAAAGCGTCCTTCAATGAAGGACATATTGTGGCGATCACGCAGGCGATCGTGGAGTACCGCGCCGGAGAGGGCATCACCGGCCCGCTGTTCCTGGCCAAAGACACCCACGGGCTGAGCGAACCGGCGCAGAACTCCGCCCTTGAAGTCCTGGCGGCCAACGGCGTGAACGTCCTCATCGACGCGCGGCACGGCTACACCCCCACGCCCGCTCTGAGCCACGCCATCCTCACCTACAACCGCAACGCACCGGCCGGAGCCCCGCAGGCTGACGGCATTGTTGTCACTCCCAGCCACAACCCGCCGGCCGACGGCGGCTTCAAGTACAACCCTCCCCATGGCGGCCCGGCCGACACCGACGCGACGGGCTGGATTGCCAACCGCGCCAACGAACTGCTGGAGAACGGGCTCCGCGGCGTGAAGCGGATTCCGCTGGCCCAGGCACTCGAGGCCGAGACCACCGGAAAGTTCGATTTCCTGAGCAGCTACGTGGACGATCTGCCCTCCGTCCTGAACCTGGACGCCATCCGCGACGCCGGGGTCCGGATCGGGGCCGACCCCATGGGTGGCGCGTCCGTGGACTACTGGGGCGAGATCGGCGAACGCCACCAGCTGAACCTCACCGTGGTCAACCCCACCGTGGACCCGCAGTGGGCCTTCATGACGCTGGACTGGGACGAGAAGATCCGGATGGACTGCTCTTCGCCGTCGGCCATGGCCTCGCTCATCAACCGGATGGCTGTCGGTGCGGACGGATCCGCCGCCTACGACGTCGCCACCGGGAACGACGCCGACGCCGACCGGCACGGCATCGTCACCCCTGACGGCGGCCTGATGAACCCCAACCACTACCTCGCCGTGGCCATCGACTACCTCTACCGCAACCGCAGTGGCTGGAACCCGAATTCCGTTGTGGGCAAGACCCTCGTCTCCTCCTCGATCATCGACCGCGTGGCGGACGGCCTGGGCCGCAAGCTCGTGGAGGTCCCCGTGGGCTTCAAGTGGTTCGTGCCGGGCCTGCTTTCGGGCGAAGGTGCATTCGGCGGCGAGGAATCGGCCGGTGCTTCCTTCAACAAGCGCGACGGCAGCGTCTGGACCACGGACAAGGACGGCATCCTGCTGGCGCTGCTGGCCTCGGAAATCACCGCAGTCACCGGCAAGTCGCCGTCCCAGCTCTACAAGGGCCTCACGGACCAGTTCGGCGCTCCGGTCTATGCCCGGATCGACGCCGCCGCCACCCGGGACCAGAAAGCTGCGCTCGGCAAGCTGTCCCCGGAGGACGTCACCGCCACCGACCTGGCCGGTGAGACGATCACGGCCAAGCTGACCAAGGCGCCGGGCAACGGCGCCTCCATCGGCGGCCTGAAGGTGGTCACCGAGAATGCGTGGTTCGCCGCCCGCCCCTCCGGCACCGAGGACGTCTACAAGATCTACGCGGAGTCTTTCAAGGGCGCCGACCACCTCAAGCAGGTCCAGGCCGAAGCCAAGGCCCTGGTGGACGGGGTCATTTCCTAGGACCCTCTGGGGCTACCCGGGAACCAGAAAGCGCCGGATGGCTTAGCCATCCGGCGCTTTCTTGCTGCTCTCCCTGGCCCATCTGGCGCCAGGACGGACCCGCTCAACAGGTCGAAAGAGGACTAATATTGGAATTGGCCCGGATGCATGCCTTGCAGTTCTGAACTGCAAAAATACTGTCCCGAATGCCTCCGGAATGTCCCCCATATTGCCGGAGGCATTCCGTGTCCGGAGCTTGAGGCCCGGGCATCCAAGCGGCGATTAGACGGTGCGGACCACGTCTTCGTACGCGAACTTGGGCTTCGCGTCACCCCAGGCCTCGGGACCGGGCTGGCCGATGTTGACCACCAGGAAGCTCTTCTGGTCGCCTGCCGGGAAGAACTCGGCGTCGATGGCGGCGAAGTCCGCACCGGTCATCGGGCCGGCAGCGAAGCCGAGCGAGCGGACAGCCAGGATGAAGTAGCCGGCCTGCAGGTGGGCGTTGTTGTTGCCCGTCGAGGTGGCAAGGTCCGGGGAAGCGTCGTACATGGCCTTGGGAGCGTTGTAGCCCGGGAGGAAGTTGTCCCACTGCTCCTGCCAGGCGGTGTCGTAGCTGAGGATCGCTACCAGCGGCGCGGACGCCGTCTTGGCCCGGTTCCCGTTGGACAGCGTGGGCACGAGCTTGGCGCGGGCCTCCTCCGAGCGCACGTAGGTGACGCGCAGCGGCTGGGAGTTGAAGGCCGTGGGGCCGAACTTGGTGAGTTCATAGATGGCGCGGGCCTGCTGCTCGCTGACCTCGCCGGTGAAGGCGTTGGCGGTGCGGGCTTCGGCGAAGATGGCGTCCACGGCGGCGGAGTCGATCACTGCTTCTTCATGGGCGATGGTCATTCGCGCCCCTTTCACTAGGCCGACATCCCTGCGGGCGGCGTCGGGCAGTCCTGTTTGCTTTCGTGGGGTTCAACCGGATTCGGTGGGCCGCTCTTCCCGGAGCCGCCAAATAGGCCGCGTGACGTTTGACACACGCCGTCCCTAATGTGCTGGACAGTGCCGCGCATCCTGGCACCAGGAGGCCCTCTCGCGCCCGCGTCCGGCGGGGTATTCTTGCTCCTGAAGATCCAGCCCGGCGAGCGGGCACACTCCCCTCCGAAAGGCCCCGCCAATGAGCATGCTCGGAATCAAATGGAAGCTGCACGGCAACGGCAAGGCAGTCCGCCCGGGCGAGGTGGTGGCTCCCGGCGAACGGCTCGCGTGGCCGCTGACCATCGGCGTGGGGATGCAGCACGTTGTGGCCATGTTCGGCGCCACGTTCCTGGTGCCGATCATCACCGGAATGCCGCCGGCAACCACGCTCTTCTTCTCCGGCATAGGCACGCTCCTGTTCCTCGTGATCACCCAGGGCCGCGTTCCCAGCTACCTTGGCTCGAGCTTTGCGTTCATCGCGCCCATCTTGGCGTCCCAGCAACAGTTCGGGATCCCCGGAGCGCTCGGCGGCGTGGTGCTGGCCGGCGCTGCGCTGGCAGTGGTCGGTGCGATCGTGCAGAAGTTCGGTGCCGGCTGGATCAATCGGCTGATGCCACCGATTGTCACCGGCGCCATCGTGGCCCTGATCGGGTTGAACCTGGCTCCGGCCGCCAAGAACAACTTTGACGCCGCCCCCGTGACGGCGCTGATCACGCTGGTGACCATCATCGCGGTGAGCGTCCTGTTCCGCGGCATCTTTGGCCGCCTGAGCATCCTGGTGGGCGTGGTGGCGGGCTACCTCGTGGCCATGATCCGGGGCGAAGTGGACTACTCCAAGATGGACGCCGCCGCCTGGGTGGGCCTCCCCCACTTCCAGACCCCCGAGTTCCACCTCGGCGTGGTGGGCCTCTTCGTGCCGGTGGTCCTGGTCCTTGTCGCGGAGAACATCGGCCACGTGAAGTCCGTGTCCGCGATGACCGGCCAGAACCTCGACGGTGTGTCCGGCCGTGCCCTGCTGGCCGACGGCGCCGCCACGGTGCTTGCCGGCTTCGGCGGCGGCTCCGGCACCACCACCTATGCGGAAAACATCGGCGTGATGGCGGCCACCAAGGTCTACTCCACTGCCGCCTACTGGGTGGCCGGCATCTTCGCCATCCTGCTGAGCTTCTCGCCGAAGTTCGGCGAACTGATCGCCACCGTTCCGCCCGGCGTGCTGGGCGGCGCCGCCACCATGCTGTACGGCATGATCGGCATCCTCGGCGTGAAGATCTGGGTCCAGAACAAGGTCAACTTTTCGAACCCGGTCAACCTGACCACGGCCGCCGTTTCCCTGATCATCGGCATCGCGGACTACACCTGGACCGTCGGGGACCTGAAGTTCACGGGCATCGCGCTCGGGTCCGCCGCAGCCCTGGTGATCTACCACGGCATGCGGGCCATCGCGAAGGCGCGCGGTACCGCTGCAGAGCCCGAGACCGAGCAGCAGGGCCTGCCGCCGGCTGCCAAGGCCGCCATCAACGCCGCGGCAAAGAGGCAGCCCAGGAAGCGCTGACGCTTCCCGGGCTGGTACCCGGCGCATTTCTGCTCCACTTCAGGCAGGCAAAAGGCCCTGGCACCCCGGAATTGCAGGGGAACCAGGGCCTTGCCGGTTTCAAAGTGGTGCAGAAATGCAGGCACCCGGGCTACGTGGCCGTGGGCTTATCCGGCGTCGAACGTTTCGTCGTCGTCATTGGGTGACTGTTCCTTTGGCAGGTCGTTTCCGCTGCCGTCCGGAAGGCCCGCCGCCTCTTGGCCCGGCTCCGAGGAAAACTGCCCGGCACCGGATTCGTCAGCGTTGCCCTCGTCAATTTCGGCTTCCGCTGAGGGCACAGCCGTGTCTCCGTCCTCGGCGCCGGCCCCGGGTGAGGCGTCCGGATCCCGCGGCAGGGGTGACTCACCGGGAACCGGGTCAAAGCCCGCCACGGTACTCTCGCTCTCGGCATGGAGCTGATCGTCGGTACCACCGAAGCGTCCTGCCCCGGGCTCGCCGGAGCTATCCTGGTCCTCCTCGGCGAAGTGGCTGAGGTTCGGCGTGCCGGTCTGGAAGGTCTCACCCTCCGGGCTGTTCTGGTTCAGGCCCGCGGCGTCAAAGTCCTCCTCCTCGCGCGGCTGGGCGAACTGCTGGCCGCCGGCTTCCTGTTCCGCCGTAGGCGTGCCATAGCCCCCCGCTTCCTCTTCGGGGGCTGCGTGCTGGTTGTCCTGGCTCATCTGTTCCTCCTGCTTGGTGGGGAATTACTTGGCTGGGAAATCTCTGGCTGGGAACGAGGGAAATTCAAAGGCCCTTGCCGCCGGTGACGGGAACCACCGCTCCGGAGATGTACGAACCGGCATCGGAGGCCAGCAGTACGTAGGCGGGCGCCAGCTCGGCGGGCTGCCCGGCGCGCTGCAGCGGGGTGTCCTGACCGAACGTGGGCAGCTTGTCCGGCCATTCTGTGGCCGGGATAAGCGGCGTCCAGATGGGCCCGGGCGCCACCGCATTGACCCGGATCCCCTTGGGTCCGAGTTCCTGGGCCAGGGCCTTGGTGAATGCCACCTGTGCGGCCTTGGTCATGGCGTAGTCAATCAGTCCGGGAGACGGATTGAAGGCCTGGATGGAGGCCGTGGTGATGATCGAGGCGCCGGCGTTCAGGTGCGGCACCGCTGCCCGGGCGGTCCACAGCAGGGAGTACAGGTTGGTCTTGAAGACGCGGTCGAATTCCTCGGTGGGCAGCGTCTCAAGGCTGTCACGGTTCTTCTGGTACGCCGCGTTCAGCACCACCACATCCAGCTGGCCAAACTCGGCGACGGTGTCCTGCACTATCGCCGTGCTGAAGTCCTCATTCCTGCCGTCACCGGCCAGGAGCAGTGCCCTCCGTCCGGTCTTGCGGATCCACTCGGCGGTGTCCTGTGCGTCGTCTTCCTCCTCGGGAAGATAGGAAATGGCGACGTCGGCCCCCTCGCGTGCGAAGGCGATGGCCACCGCCTTGCCGATGCCCGAATCGCCGCCCGTGATCAGCGCCGCCTTGCCCTCCAGCGCCCCGCTGCCCTCGTAGCTCAGCTCACCGTGGTCCGGCTGCGGATCCATCGGCGCGGTCAGGCCCGGCTGCTTCTGTTCCTGCCTGGGAAAGGGCCCTGAATGGTACGTTCCCCGGGGATCACCGGGCTGGTCAGACTGTTTTCCTGGGTCGCTCATTGTCCACCTGCTCACATTGTCGGGCTGCCGGTTGTTCGAACCTAACGCAGGTCTGAGGAGCAAGTCCACCACCTGGCGCAAAGTTAGTCAGCAAGCTTAGCATTTGTTGAGTTAGGGCAGACTTGAGCCTAGGTTTGGAGCAAGCACGCCCGCTGCGGGCCCAGACAGAGGAGGTTCCATGACCGATCCGGACGCCTTGGCTGGCAGCGGCAGAAACGAGACCCGCGAGGAGCAGCTGGATCGGAACTGGGGGGAGCTGCTCCAGGAATTGCGCGTCCTTCAGACAGGCGTCCAGATCCTTGCCGGGTTCCTGCTGACGCTGCCGTTCCAGCAGCGTTTCCAGACCCTCGATCAATTCCAGATCACGCTTTACCTCGTGAACGTGACCCTCGCGGCGCTGACCACGGCGTTCATCCTCCTGCCGGTCAGCGTCCACCGCCGCCTGTTCCGGAAGCGGCTCAAGGCAACCCTCGTGGCCAGCGCGGACAACATCACCAAGATCGCCCTCGGCGGGGTCGCCGCCCTGAGCGTGGGAACCGCCGCGCTGGTGTTCGACGTCACGGCCGGGCGCACCGTGGGCCTCATCGCCGGCGGCGTTCTCTTCGCCGTGCTGGCCATCCTCCTGGCCTATGTCCCGGTCCATCTGCACCGGAAGGCCAAGAAGGCGGAGCAGTAGCGTCAGGCGCCTTCGAGCACCTGGCGTGTGGCCCACGCGAGGTATTTGCCGGCGTCGGAAATCGCGTCCTGCGTGCTGGGCGCGACGTCCAGAAGCTGCGCCGCAGCGACCACACCGTGTTCGGCCAGTTCCTCTGGCGTGACCAGGATGCGTCCTGCCACCGCCACCACGGGAATCCCGCGCTCCCGGGCGGCCTCGGCGAGCGCGATCGGGGCCTTTCCGGTGAGCGACTGGGAGTCCATGGAGCCCTCGCCGGTGATCACGAGGTCGGCGTCGGCAAGTTTCTCGGCCAACCCCGTCAGCGCGGCCACCAGCGCGAAGCCGCCTTCCAGCGTGGCCTGGGTGAAGGCCAGGAACGACGCCGGGAAGCCGCCGGCGGCGCCGGCACCCGGCACGTTGACGTCCCGGCCCGTCGCTTCCCGGAGGAGGGACGCCCAGTTGCGCAGCCCGGCGTCGAGCTTCTCAACGGCGTCGTCGTCGGCGCCTTTCTGGCGGCCAAAGACATGGGCGGCGCCGGTGGTGCCGTAAAGGGGGCTTTGGACGTCGCAGGCGATCCGGAACCTGACGGCGGACAGCCGCGGGTCCAGCCCGGTGACGTCCAGGGAAACCGCGTCGGCCAGCGAACCGCCTCCCAGCGGCACCACGTTCCCGGCGGCGTCGAGCGGTTTGAGCCCCAGCGCGCGCAGGGCGCCGCTGCCGGCGTCGGTCATGGCCGAGCCGCCGACCCCCAGCACGATTTCGGTGGCGCCGGCGTCCAGGGCCGCGGCTATGAGCTGCCCGCAGCCGTAGCTGTGCGCCCGGAGGGAGTTTTCCGGCGTGGGCTCCATGTGGGCCAGGCCGGAAGCCTGCGCCGTTTCAATGACTGCGGTGGTGGCGCCGGACACGTCCTTCCGGAGCGCCCAGGCCGCACCGATGGGGGCCAGGATGGGACCAACGACGGCGTTGATCCGCTCCTCGTAGCCGGCGGCTACGGCGGCTTCGAGGGTTCCCTCGCCGCCGTCGGCCACCGGGAACTGGGTGGTCACGGCGTCCGGGTAGACGCGGAGTGCACCCTCGGCGATGGCGGCGGCGGCTTCGACGGCGGTGAGTGATCCCTTGAACTTGTCAGGGGCGATGAGGATACGCATGCCCCCTATCCTGCCATTTCCGTTCCGGAATGCGCTTGCCGGACGCGTAATGGAAGTCACACAGTCCGGTCGGTCAGCTGCGGGACTCCTCCTGGCCCGCATAGGTGTCCAGCAGGGTCGCCGCACCCTCCCCGGATTCGCCCTCTTGGGTGAGCGCGGACCGCATGCCGTCCAGTTTTTCCGCCCCTGCGGGGAAAGGCGGCAGCAGGGGCACGTCCGGATCGGTCAGGACCTCGATCACCACCGGGCGCTCCGCCGCCAGTGCGCGGTCCCACGCACTGGCGAGCTGTTCGGGAGCGTCCACGCGGATGCCGGCCAGCCCCAGCAGCTCTGCGTATCCGGCGTAGGGGAAGTCAGGGATTTCCTGGCTGTCCGGGAACCTCGGCTCGGACTCGGTTTCGCGCTGCTCCCACGTGACTTCGGCCAGCTCGCGGTTGTTGAAGACGCACACTACGAAGCGCGGGTCGGCCCACCGCCGCCAGCGGTGGGCCACGGTGACCAGCTCGGCGATCCCTGCCATCTGCATGGCCCCATCGCCGGCCAACGCCACCACGGGCCTGTCCGGACGTGCCAGCTTGGCCGCGATCCCGTACGGGACCGAGCACCCCATGCTGGCGAGCGTCCCGGAAAGGTGGGCCGGCACTCCGGCCGGAAGGGTCAGCTGGCGGGCATACCAGTAAACGCAGCTCCCGACGTCGACGCTCATCTGGGCGTTGCGCGGCAGCCGGCCGCTGAGCTCCCGGACCACGAGCTCCGGATTGATTGGTTTGGCCGGGACGCGGGAGCGCTCCTCGGAAAGGGCCCGCCAGCTGCGGACCTGCTCCTCCACGTCCGCGCGCCACTGCTTGCGGGCGTCTGCCTGCTGCTGGCCGTCTGCTTGCCCGCCTGGCTGCCCGTCAGCGCCGTTCAGCAGCTCCGCGAGCCTGGCAAGGGTTTCGGCGGCATCGCCCACCAGGCCCACCTCGACGGGGTAGCGGTTGCCGACCTTGCGGCCGTCGATGTCCACCTGGACAGCGCGGGCAGCGCCGGGTTTGGGATAAAACTCGGTCCAGGGGTCGTTGGAGCCGATGATCAGGAGGGTGTCGCAGTTCCCCATCAGGTGGGCGCTGGCCGTGGAGCCGAGGTGCCCCATGGTGCCCGCAGCGAAGGGCAGCGTCTCGTCCATGTACGGCTTACCCAGGAGGCTGGTGGTGATGCCGGCGTCCAGCTGCTGCGCCAGTGCGGTCACCTCGGCCTGGGCGTTCTTGGCGCCCTGCCCCACCAGGAACGCCACCTTGCTGCCGGCCCGCAGCACCGCAGCCGCCCTGGCCAGGTCGTCATCGTGGGGCAGCACCCGGGCGGGCTGCCATTCCGGCGCGGTGACAATGATGCCGTGCTCCTGGTCGAGCTCGGGCGCCGGGGCCTTCTGGATATCGTGCGGCACAATCACGACGCACGGCGTGCGGGTTTCGAGGGCCGTGCGGAAGGCGCGGTCCAGCACCATCGGAAGCTGTTCCGGGGTGGTGACCATCTGCGCGAACTGCGCCGCCACGTCCTTGAAGAGCGTGAGGAGATCGATTTCCTGCATGTAGGCCGACCCCAGTACGCTGCGGCTCTGCTGGCCGATGATGGCCACTACCGGGGCGCCGTCCAGTTTGGCGTCGTAGAGCCCGTTGAGGAGGTGCACCGCGCCCGGCCCCTGCGTGGAGGTCACCACGCCCACCTTGCCGGTGTACTTGGCGTGCCCGACGGCCATGAACGCCGCCGTTTCCTCGTGCCGGGCCTGGACGAATTCGACGCCGGCACTGCCGTTCTCCCCGGATCCCCCGGCGCCGCTGCTGCGACCCTCGGTGCTGCGGCGGAGGGCGCCCATGAAGCCGTTGATGCCGTCCCCGCTGTAGCCGAAGACCCTGTTGACGCCCCAGGCCCTGAGGCGTTCCACCATTACGTCGGCAACCAGCCGGTCAGCCATCGCACACTCCTTCTGATTGTTGTCCCGTTTATTCCTCGTGGCCCTTATTCGTCGTGCCCCTGGTCACCGCTCATCTGGTCTTCGGCCGGCGGCGTCTCACCCGGAGGCACTCCCCCGCCGGGCTCGAGTCCCGTGACGTTGCCGTTCAAGGGGTCGGGGTTGGGCGTGGCGGCCGAGTCCCCGCCTGCATTTTTGTTCGCGTCCCGGCTGTTGGCGGCGTCCCGGTCCGGGTTGGCCGGGTCGTTTTCGGGGTGGTAGCTGCTCATGATCGGGCGGTCCTCCTTGATTCAGGCCGCCGGTGCGGCGGCGGACTTCGGTAACGGACTCGTGCAGCCCCGGCCTGGCTACTCGGGACCCGTCTGGCAAACCCGGGACCCACGCGGCAGCACTGGACCGGTCCGGCAGCACTGGACTAATTGTAAGCATGCTGATAATTCTGGAACAGTCAGATGCCGCAGAGTCCGGCCCGGCGCCGGAACGTATCGAAGGAGCAAACTGATGGGAATCGGCGACAGCATTGGCAAAGCAGCGGAAAACGCGATGGAGGACCTGGCGCAGACGTCTGATCCCACGGATGACGCCCATGCGCCTGAGCCCGGAGCATCCGACGAGGATATCCAGGTGCACTCCTCCATCAGCGAGGGCTCCAACGCGAGGGACGGCGAAGCCGGCCCGAGGGCGGGCGTCCACACGACCTCCACTCCGCAGGACACGGGCACCGGGGCGAGCGGCGGCCAGGCGTCTGCCGGAGCGGGCAGCGCCCAGGGCACGTCCGGCTCGGCCAGCACGTCCAATCCGGCCAGCACGTCCAACCCGGCCAGCACGTACGGCTCAGACGCGGCAGACGGGTCAGCCGGGACGGCCACGTCCGGCGGCATCGGCGCGGCCGGCAGCACGGACGCCCCGGAAGCAGCGCGCGGCGTCCCGGGCCCGGCAGGTCTTCCCGATCCGGATCCGGAAGAAATGCGGGCAGATCCTTCCGAAGGGGACCAGGATCCGGGCACCGGCCTGGGACGCGGCTAACCCCACAGCCCCGCTAACCCCACAGCCCAGTCAAGCCCACTGCCCGCGCGCCTGCAGGACGTCCTTCAGCAGGTCGGCGCGATCGGAGACAATCCCGTCGACGCCGAGATCGAGCAGCCGGTGCATCTCGGCGGGGTCGTTGATGGTCCAGACGTGCACATAGAGCCCGAGCTCATGCGCCCGGCGCACAAATCCCGCCGTGACGACGGGTATGGCCCGGTAGCGGACCGGCACCTGCAGGGCATCGACGTCGCGCAGTGCCCGGCGCAGCACGGCCCTCGCCGGGGACCCCAGTACGCGCGCGGACAGCAGCGGCCCCAGCACCAGGAACAGCGTGTCCGCCATCGTCCCCGCCGATGATGCGGTCCTGCGGCTGAGCTGCTTCAGAACCGCGCGGCGCCGGCGGTCGGAGAAACTGGCGATCAGCACGCGGTCGTGGACCTGATGCCGCTCGATCGCGGCCACGGTGCTGGGCACGGAGTGCCAGTCCTTGACGTCGAGGTTGAACCGCGCATCCGGAAACGCCGCCACGAGTTCGTCGAAGGTGGGCACAGGCTCCGTCCCGCCGATGCGCGCCCGCCGCACCTCGTCCGCCGTGAGGTCATGGATCCTGCCGTGGCCGTCGGTGACGCGGTTCAGGGTGCCGTCGTGGAAAAGGAGGAGCTCGCCGTCGGACGTGGTGTGGACGTCCGTCTCCAGGTGGGAATAGCCGAGTTCGACGGCGGCGCGGAACGCCGCCAAAGTATTCTCCAGACCGGCCAGCGAGAACCCGCGGTGGGCCATGGCCACCGGCCTGCCCAGCCCGGGCCCGGAAGCAGACCGCGGAGCAGTCCCGGATTCAGAGCCCAGAGCAGCGAAGTAAGGCAGCGTTCCCGTCATCCCCGAAGCTTAACGGAGCACCCTCAGGCGGGCAGGATCTCCACGCCGTCGCTGCAGTGCAGGAGCGTGCGGCCCCGGCCGCCGTCGAGATCCACCCACACCACGGTGCGGTCCGGCGTAACGGCAGAGACGCGGCCGCCGGTTTCAAATCCCGGCGCCAGCCGGACGTTGACCCGGTCCCCCTCGGCCAGTTCCGACCAGTGCGGGGCCGGCTCCACGGGGCGCAGCGGAGCCTCGGCAGCATTTTTGGTCTTTTTCCTGGCCACGATGTCCCCTATCGGTCACTCACCCAACAGGCCACACCCTATGGTGCGGACATGAACGCAAGTTGACCGCCAGCCGGGAGTTCGGTGGCAGGCGGGCGACGTCAGCCTTACGGGCGCTGAAGGCCCAGCGCGGCAAGCTTTTCCTCGAGAATCTGGGCCACGCCGTCGTCGTCAAAGTGCGGCGCCTGCTGGCCGGCCGCGCGGATGGCTTCCGGGTGCCCACTGGCCATGGCGTAGCCGTGGCCGGCCCAGCGGAGCATCTCGATGTCGTTGGGCATGTCGCCGAACGCCACGACGTCCGCGGCGTCGATCCCCAGCGAGGCGGCGTAGTCGGCCAGCGTGACGGCCTTGTTGATCCCCGGAACGGCGAGCTCCAGCATGGCGACGGTGGGTGCCGAGTGCGTCACGGAGGCGAGGTCCCCGACGGCGGGGCCCACTTCTGCGAGGAACTCGTCGGCAGTGCCTTCGCGGACAATCGCCAGGAATTTGACGACGGCGTCTTCCGCGGTGAGCGTCGAGTCCAGCGGGGCGGGCGTGAATTCGGAGAGCAGCTCGCTCGAGCCGTTCTCGATGAAGCCGGGCTCGAGGTGGAAACCGGTCAGGGTCTCGGCGGCGAAAAGGGCCGCGGGGCGCAGCTTCTTGATGATGCGGCGGATCTCGAAAATGTCCTTGATGGCCATGGTCTGCGCCGAGACCACCTTGTCCGCCTCAAGGTCCCACACCACGGCACCGTTCGAACAGATCACCGTGCCCGTGTGGCCCAGCTGCTCCTCGAGCGGGTGCAGCCAGCGCGGCGGGCGGCCGGTGACAAAGACGAGTTCGACGCCGGCACTACGGCAGGCGTGGAAGGCACGGACGGTGCGGTCACTGATTTTTCCGTCGTGCCCAAGGATCGTTCCGTCTATGTCACTCGCTACCAACCGCATGCTGCCAGTTTACGTGGGCGGGCCGGATGCTCAGGCGACGGGGAGACGCACCGTCACCGTGGTCCCCTTGCCCGGCGCACTCCCCAGGCTGATGGAACCGCCGTGGCCCTCCACGATGGTCTTGCTGATGGGCAACCCCAGGCCGGCGCCGGGAATGGCCGTTTCGCGTGAGCGGGCGGACCGGAAAAACTTGGTGAATGCCTGCTCCTGTTCCTGGCTGTCCATGCCGATGCCGGTGTCCGCGATGGAGCAGACGACGTGGCTGTTCGCCCGGTAGGCACGGGCGATGACGCGCCCCCCGTCCGGCGAGAACTTGATCGCGTTGGAGACCAGGTTGCCGAACACCTGGCGGATCCGCCCGGGGTCGATGCGGGCGGTCAGGGGCTCCTCGACGTCGAGGACGAGTTCCACACCGCTGACCGTCGCCCTGGCGTGCGAGGAGGCCACGACGCCGGCCAGCAGTCCGGCGACGTCGGTATCCTGCAGGGTCAGCTCGATCCGCTCCGAGGCAACCGCAATCAGATCGTTCACGAGGCCCAGCAGATGGTGGGCGTTGCGCTCCACAATCCGCAATTCCTCCTCGATGTCCTCGTGGCCGGGCTCGTCGAGGACGAGCTCAAGGTAGCCCAGGATGGACGTCAGCGGGGTGCGGAGCTCGTGGGAGACAGTGGCCACGAAGTTGTCCTTGGCCGACAGGGCCCGGATCAGTGCCGTGACCTCGGCGAAGGTGATCACCGCACCCGCATGCTTTCCGTCGGTGGAACTCATGGTGCGGGCCGTGACGGAGTAGGCGCGCATCTCCTCGCCCTCGCCTGCCCAGTACAACTCGTCGGTGAACGTTTCGCCGCCGGCCGCACGCGCCGTCGGGAAGCGCTCCGGCGGCACCGGAGTGGTGCGGTCAGACTGGAACAGCCGCGGCTGGTTGCCGGACGGTGCCGGTCCTGACAGTGCTGCTCCAGACAATGCCGCGTCCGTCTCCAGCGCCCTGTTGGTCAGCACGTCCCGTCCGTCCTGGTCCACGACCCATACGGCTACGTTGACCGTGGAAAGCACAGCATCCAGGAGCCGCTGCCGCCGGATGCTCTCGGCGGCTGTTTCCGCCAGGGCTTCGTCCTTTCTGACCAGCGTCCGGCGCTGGCGGTAGAGCGTGCCCGCCACCACATGCGCCGTGACCGCGATGGCGGCCATGACCAGCGGCAGGAAAATCGTCCGGATCATCGAGCCCTGCGTGACCGGGGTGCCCAAGGCCGCCGAAGGCAGCACAGTGCTCATGACAGTTGAGGCCACGGCGAGGACGACGCCGGCCCGGTTGCGGTCCACGGACAGCCACACCACCGGGAAGACCAGCAGGAGACTCAGGACGTTAAAGTTCGGGCCGCCGGCCTCCCTCGTAAAGCCGATGGCCACGCAGTCCAGCGCCGGAATCACGGCGTAGGCTCCTTTCGGGAGCCTCCCCCAGGGCACGGCAACGCTCACGACAAAAAGCGCGGTATGGGCCAGCAAGGCCAGGCGGAAGCTTGGATCCGCCAGCGTCTCCGGGTGGAAGACCGCGGCGGCTGCAACCACCAGCAGCACAGTGATTGAGAGGGGCAACTGCCGCACGATGACGCGGCCGCGCTCCCCGAGGCGGCCAAAGAAGGCGTCTATCTTGTCGGCCAGGTGGGACTTGTCGGCCGACGTTGAGTTGTCGGGAAGTCCAGAACGGGCGCCGCCGCCAGGCCGAAGGTCCTGCTGGACGCCCGGTTCCCCCACACGACTCATCAGTCTCTTCCCCCGGAGCAGCCTCAAGTAAGGCCTCCGGCTGCTTGAAGGACACTGGTCTCAGAATAACCCGCAGGTGGGGACCGGACGGAGGCCATCCCGGGAAAATCCCATCTTTACGGAGCCGGATTTTTACGGGGCCGGATTCTTATGAGGCCAATCCCTTCCGGGCGCTGCCCTCCCGAAGGCTGTCACTCCGGGGCGGCGCGGTGGACTCCCTGACCACCAGCTCAGTGGCAAGCTCCACCCTTCGCGAATCCAGCAGCTCCCCGCGCATCTGGCGCAGAACGAACCGCAGGGCGGTGGCACCCATCTCCTGGAGGGGCTGGGAAACCGACGTCAGCGGCGGCACCGACTCCTCGGCCTGGTAGGTGCCGTCGAAGCCCACTAGGCTCATGTCCTCGGGCACCCGGATTCCCTGCCGGCGCGCTTCGGCGAGAACCCCGAGCGCAATGCTGTCGCTGCCGGCAAAGATGGCGGTGGGAGGCTGGTCCAGTCCAAGCAGGTGCTTCATACCCTTGGCCCCGTGTTCCGACCGGAACTGGCCCGACAGCACATACTCGTCCTCGACGCCCACACCTGCCGACCTCATGGCGGCCATGAAGCCGTGCAGCCTCGCCTGGTTGCATTCGGCTGCATCGGGGCCGCCGAGGTAGGCAATCCTGCGGTGGCCAAGCTCCAGCAAGTGGGTGGTCGCAGCCTTTCCCCCCGCCCAGTTGCTTGCCCCGACGCTGACCACGTCCCCCGGCGGAGGATTCAGTGGATCAATGACCACCACCGGGATGTCCCGCCGGTGAAAGGCATCCAGCTGGGCATCCCCGAAGGCTGATGTCACAACGATCATGCCGCACCGGCCCTCATCGATGATCCGCTGGGCACGCTGCTCCGGAGTCAGGGTTGATGCGCCTTGCTTGCCGGTGACGTTCAGCAGCACTTCGATGTCCGAGACGGCTGCGGACTCCACCACTCCGTTGAGCACCTCTACGGCATAGCCGGACTCGAGGCTGTCGATGACCACCTCGACCATCTGCCGCCCCGAAACGTTCCTGCGGTTCTGCAGCGGGGACTTGTAACCCGTCCTCGCCAGCGCGGTCAGCACTTTGGCGCGGGTGTCCGCAGAGACGTCGTCCCTGCCGTTAATCACCTTGGAGACGGTGGGAGTGGAGACACCCGCCTCCCTGGCCACGGCCGCCAAGGTGAGCTTGCCTTGAGATTCGATCCTGGACATCCGTTCCCTTTTCGAAAGTTTTCGAGCCCTCAGTCTGCAGGGCGCATCCAGTTTCGTCAACGCCCTCCCGCTCTACAAACCCACCGGAGGCTCTTGACGCATCAGGAACGGCTCGTTATGTTGTATCTCACACCGCAAGTTTTATCGAAATATTTCGAAACGGCGGTGAACGTCTCAGCAACCAGTTCAAGGGCAGTGCCGCCTTCTTCAGGGCGGCCTCCCGTACAGGCTAAAACCGGGCGATCAGCGTCGAGCCCGATGGATGAATGGAAATGTGTAGATGACAACTCGAAAGTTGCGCTCAGTCGCGATGGCAATCTCGGCGGCCGCCCTCTCGGTGAGCCTGGCGGCCTGCGGTTCCAGCGGGCCGGCGGGATCGACAGGTGCCAGCGGAGGCTCGGCCACGATGTGGGGCCTCACGGGCGGAAACCAGCCGGTGCTGCAGAAGTCAGTGGAAGCCTGGAACAGTGCACACTCCGGCCAGTCCATCAAGCTGGACTTCTTCGCCAACGATGCCTACAAGACCAAGGTGCGCACCGCTGTCGGCGCCGGCGAAGGCCCCACCTTCATCTACGGGTGGGGCGGCGGCGTCCTGAAGTCCTACGTTGATGCTGGTCAGGTGGAGGACCTCTCGGCCTTCGTCAAGGACAACCCCGAGGTTAAGGACCGCTATCTTCCCGCCGTTCTGAAGAACGGCGAAATCGGCGGCAAGACCTACGCCCTGCCCAACAACAACGTCCAGCCCGTGGTTCTGTACTACAACAAGGAAGTCTTCGACAAGGTCGGCGCGCAGCCGCCGAAGACCTGGGACGAGCTGATGGCACTCGTACCGAAATTCAAGGAAGCCGGAGTCGCGCCGTTCTCCTTGGGCGGCCAGTCCAAGTGGCCGGACCTGATGTGGCTGGAGTACCTCGTTGAGCGCATCGGCGGTCCCGAGGTCTTCACGAGCATCGCCGCCAACAAGCCCAACGCCTGGTCCGATCCCGCAGTGACCGAGGCGCTGACCAAAATCCAGCAGCTGGTGGAGGCCGGCGGCTTCGTGAACGGCTTCTCCTCCATCGCCGCGGACAGCAATGCCGACCAGGCCCTGCTCTACACGGGCAAGGCGGCCATGGTCCTGCAGGGCGGCTGGATCTACCAGGGAATGAAGAAGGACGCCGGAAATTTCGTTACCGGAGGCAAGCTCGGCTTCACCACCTTCCCCACCGTCGAAGGCGGCAAGGGCGACCCCGCGAACGTGGTGGGCAACCCGTCCAACTTCTGGTCCATCTCTTCCAAGGCCACTGACGAGCAAAAGAAGGCTGCCCTCGAATACGTCAAGGACGGCATGTTCACCGACGCCGACACCGACGCCCTCATTGCTTCCGGAGCCGTTCCGGTGATCAACGGCATCGAAAGCAAGCTCGAGGCATCACCGGACAAGGACTTCCTGTCCTTCGTTTACGGCCTGGCCAAGAAGGCCCCGAGCTTCACCCTCTCCTGGGACCAGGCGCTGAGCCCGGCCCAGGGCGATGCAATGCTGTCCAACCTGGACCAGATCTTCCTCAAGAAGATCACCCCGGAGCAGTTCGTCGCCACGATGAACGCCACGATCGGGAAGTAACGGCGTGTCCTCCACCAGTCCCATCCGCCGTGGGGTCCGCGACGCGGGCCCCACGGGGTGGCTGGCAGTGCCAGCCCTTGTCTTCTTCCTGGTGTTCGCTGTCGTGCCGCTGGGCGGCGTCGTCTTTCTCAGCTTCACCAGCTGGGACGGCCTGCGCGAGATCCGGCTCGAGGGTCTGGCCAGCTGGACCACGGTACTCACGGACCCGGTCACCGGCAACGCCCTCTTGGTGACCGCCAAGATCATGTTCTTCTCGTTTATCGTCCAGGCACCGATCAGCCTGCTGCTCGGCGTCTTCACGGCAGGAGGCCAGAAATACCGGGCAGCCCTCGCGGTCCTGTACTTCCTGCCGCTGCTGCTCTCCTCGGCCGCCGTTGCCATTGCCTTCAAGGCGCTGCTGGACCCGAACTTCGGCCTCGGCCCGGGCCTCCAGGTGCCCATCCTGATTCAGGACTGGCTGGGCAACTCGGACCTCGTCCTGTTCGTGGTCGTCTTCGTCATCGCGTGGCAGTTCGTCCCGTTCCACACGCTCATCTACCAAGGCGGTGTCCGGCAGATCCCCGCCTCGCTGTATGAGGCCGCGGAAATCGACGGCGCCGGGCGGGTCCGGCAGTTCCTGAACATCACGCTGCCCCAGCTGAAATACACGGTCATCACCTCCTCCACCCTCATGGTGGTGGGCAGCCTGGCCTACTTCGACCTGATCTTCGTGCTCACCGGCGGAGGCCCGGGCTACAGCACGCGCCTGCTGCCGCTGCACATGTACCTGACGGGCTTCAAAGCGAATGACATGGGTGCTGCGAGCGCACTGGGCGTCATCCTGATCGTCATCGGGCTGGGCCTGGCCCTGCTCCTGCAGCGCCTCGGCGGCAAGAACCGGAACGACAGCCAATTGGAAGGAGCCTGATGGCTTCCACGACTCAGCTCCCCGCAGCGCCGGAGGCGCCCGTCCTCCCCCAAGCGGCACCGCGCCAGAACTCCAGGCGCGCCGGCCGGCGCCGGCCAAACCTGCCCGGCGGGCTCGGCGGCTGGCTCTGGCTCGCGGTGATCGTGCTGCCCATTTACTACGTGGTGGTCACAAGCCTGAAGAACCAGGCAGGCTTCTTCGCCACCAACCCGATGCTCCCGCCCGCCGAGCCGACGCTGGACAACTACAAGCTCGTCCTTGAAAACGATTTTGCGCGGTACTTCCTGAACAGCGTGGTGGTTACGCTGGGCACGGTCATTCCTGCGCTGTTCGTCTCCTTCATGGCCGCCTACGCGATCGTCCGGGGCAAGGGACGGTTCGTGAACTGGACCAACAACCTGTTCCTTTTGGGCCTGGCCATTCCGTTGCATGCCACCATCATCCCGATCTACTGGATGATCACCCGGGCCCACCTCTACGACACCCTGCTGGCACTGATCCTGCCGTCCATCGCGTTCGCCATTCCGGTCTCAGTCCTGATCCTCTCGAACTTCATGCGGGACGTCCCGAACGAACTGTTCGAGTCGATGCGGCTGGACGGCTGCTCGGACTGGGCCATGCTGTGGCGGCTGGCCCTGCCGATGACCAAGCCGGCAGTGATCACGGTGGGTATCTACAACGCCCTCCACGTCTGGAACGGCTTCCTCTTCCCGCTGATCCTCACCCAAAGCCCGGGCACCCGGGTGCTGCCGCTGTCGCTGTGGACGTTCCAGGGCGAATTCAGCGTCAACATCCCGGCCGTGCTCGCCTCGGTGGTACTGGCCACGCTGCCGCTGCTGGTTCTGTACATCGTTGCCCGCCGCCAGTTGATCAGCGGCCTGACGGCCGGTTTCAGCAAGTAACCAGACAGATTTTCACGAAGGGACATTGGATGACAACCGTTAAGCCGCTGCGGGTAGGCATGGTGGGCTACGCCTTCATGGGCGCCGCCCACTCCCACGCCTGGCGGACAGCACCCCGTTTCTTCGACCTGCCCCTGCAGCCGCAGCTCACCGCCGTCGCCGGCCGGAACGCCAGCGGCGTCAGGGCAGCCGCGGACAAACTCGGCTGGGAGTCGACCGAAACGGACTGGCGCCGCCTGGTGGAACGGGACGATATCGACCTGATCGACATCTGCACCCCTGGCAACACGCACGCCGAGATCGCGACCGCCGCGCTCGAGGCCGGCAAGCACGTGCTGTGCGAAAAGCCGCTCGCCAACTCCGTCGAGGAGGCGGAGCGGATGACCGTCGTGGCTGAAGCCGCCGCCAAGCGGGGCGTCTTTGCGATGTGCGGGTTCAGCTACCGCCGCACGCCTGCGCTGGCGCTGGCCAAACGGATGGTGGAGGAAGGCCGGCTCGGAACCATCCGGCACGTCCGCGCGCAGTACCTGCAGGACTGGCTGTCCGATGAGAACGCCCCCATGACCTGGCGGCTGGACAGGAGCAAGTCCGGATCCGGGTCGCTGGGCGACATCGGTGCGCACAGCATTGACGCAGCGCAGTGGATCACCGGGCAGAACATCACCGGCGTTTCCGCGCTTCTGGAGACTTTTGTTCCCGAGCGGCCCCTTGCCGGGGACCTGGTGGGCCTGGGTGGTCACGGCGACGCAGGCCGGGACGCGCCGCGCGGGGCAGTCACCGTGGATGACGCCGCTATCTTCAGTGCCAGGTTCGACGGCGGCGGTACTTCAGCGGGCGCCGTCGGGGTTTTCGAGGCAACGCGCTACGCGCTGGGACGGAAGAACGCCATGCGGCTGGAACTGAACGGCACCAAGGCATCCCTCGCCTTCGACTTCGAGGACATGAACGCGCTCTCCTTCTACGATGCCGCCGAATCGCCAGACGCCGGCTTCCGCCGGATCTTCGTCACCGAACCCGAGCATCCCTACGCCGGCAACTGGTGGCCCACCGGCCACGGTCTGGGGTACGAGCACGGCTTTACCCATCAGGTGGTGGACCTGGTCACCGCGATCGCGCACGGCACGCAGCCGGAGCCGTCCTTCGCGGACGCCCTGCAGGTCCAGCGCGTGCTGGCGGCGGTGGAGGCCAGCGCCGCCAACTCCAGCCAGTGGCAGAAAGTCTGAGAAACGTGAGTGCAGAAGGAACCCCGATGACGCGACCCATTACTCTTTTCACCGGCCAGTGGGCCGATCTGCCCTTCGAGGAGGTGGCCCGGCTCGCCGGCCAGTGGGGCTTTGACGGCCTGGAGATCGCCTGCTGGGGCGACCACCTCGATCCGCGCCGAGCCGCAGAGGACGATTCCTATCTCCAGGGGCGGCTGGACATCCTCGAGAAGAACAACCTTCAGGTGTTTGCCATCGCCAACCACCTCACCGGGCAAGCCGTTTGCGACGACCCGATCGACGAGCGCCATCAAGGCATCCTGACCCCTGAAGTCTGGGGCAACGGCGAACCCGAGGGCGTACGGGCCCGGGCAACACAGTCCATGATGGATACCGCCAGGGCCGCGGCCAGGCTGGGAGTCGAAACAGTAACCGGGTTCACCGGCTCCTCCATCTGGAAGGCCGTGGCCATGTTTCCGCCCGCTTCGGAGGCCATGATCGACGCCGGCTACCGGGACTTCGCGGACAGGTGGAACCCCATCCTCGACGTCTTTGACGAGGTGGGGGTCCGCTTCGCCCTCGAGGTGCACCCCTCCGAGATCGCCTACGACTACTGGACCACCAAGCGCACCCTGGAGGCCATCGGGCACCGGAGTGCCTTCGGCCTGAACTTCGACCCCTCCCACTTCATCTGGCAGGACCTTGACCCTGTGATGTTCCTGCAGGACTTCGCCGAGCACATCCTGCACGTGCACGTGAAGGAGTCGGTGCGCCAGCTCGACGGGCGCAACGGCCGGCTCGGCTCGCACCTGGCCTGGGCCGATCCGCGACGCGGCTGGGACTTCGTCACCGCGGGGCACGGCGACGTGCAGTGGAACAGGATCTTCCGCACCCTGAACGCGATCGGCTATACCGGCCCCACCAGCATCGAATGGGAAGACGCCGGGATGGACCGGCTGACCGGCGCGCCGCAGGCACTGGCCCTGGTCAGGGACCTGGCGGCCATCGCCCCGCCCGCCGCGGCCTTCGACGCCGCTTTTGCCACCCGCTGAACCACCAAACCTGTTAACCAAAGGAGCCCTGTCATGTCCGAAAACAAGTCCGCCCTGGTGGTGCGCGGCGGCTGGGACGGCCACCAGCCCTTCGAAGCCACCGAACTGTTTATCCCGTACCTGAAACGGAGCGGGTACGACGTCCGGGTCGAGGAATCGCCCAAGGTCTATGCCGACGCCGGTTACATGGCGGGTGTGGACCTGATCGTGCAGTGCATGACCATGACCACCATCGAGAAGGACGAGTTTGAGGGGCTGCG
This sequence comes from Arthrobacter sp. NPDC057013, assembly GCF_042674585.1. Classification (NCBI taxonomy): domain Bacteria; kingdom Bacillati; phylum Actinomycetota; class Actinomycetes; order Micrococcales; family Micrococcaceae; genus Arthrobacter; species Arthrobacter sp. NPDC057013. The sequence goes on along the minus strand of NZ_JBHUSE010000015.1, from coordinate 84,079 downwards.
GGCCGCCGTCGAAAATGGCACAGGCCTGGCCGGCTGGCACGGCGGGATCGCGGATTCCTACCGCAACAACTCCGACTACCTGCACCTGATCGGCGGTCAGTTCGCCTGCCACCCGGGCAAGCACCCGGACGAGCGCACCGGCGAGCAGTCCGACAACTACGTGCCGTACACCGTCAACATGCTCCCGGCAGCCGCAGACCACCCCATCACCGAAGGCATCGGCGACTTCGAACTTGTCACGGAACAGTACTGGGTCCTGGCAGACGACTACATCGACGTCCTCGCCACCACCACCCAAAAGGTCCGCGAATGGGACCCCTGGCACCGGGAAGTGACCTCACCCGCCATCTGGACCCGCCAGTGGGGCAAGGGCCGCATCTTCGTGGCCACCCCCGGCCACCGCGTCGACATCCTCCAGGACACCAACGTCCGCACCATCATCGAAAGGGGCGTGCTGTGGGCAAGCCGGTAAATGTAGGAATCATTGGCTGCGGCGCCATCATCGCCCAGTACCTCGCGAACTTCCGCCGGCTCGACCAAATCGAACTGGTGGCAGTGGCCGACTTGGATCAGGCGCGTGCCCAGGCCGTTGCGGACGACTACGACGGCGTCCGGGCGCTTTCCGTGGACGGCCTCCTGGCCGCGGACGACGTCGATCTCGTCCTCAACCTGACCATTCCCGCCGCCCATGCAGAGGTGGCGCTGAAGGCCATCGCCGCGGGAAAGAGCGTCTACGGGGAGAAGCCGCTGGCGGCCACAACCGCCGAGGCGCGGCAGGTGCTGGAGGCGGCACGTGAGGCGGGCGTCGTCGTCGGCTGTGCCCCGGACACGGTGCTCGGCACCGGGATCCAGACAGCCCGCAAGGCGATCGACGACGGCCTGATCGGCGCGCCTATCAGCGCAACAGCCACCATGGTGACGCCCGGCCATGAACGCTGGCACCCGAACCCGGACTTCTACTACCAGCCCGGCGGGGGTCCCCTGCTGGACATGGGTCCGTACTACGTCAGCGCGCTGGTCACGCTGCTGGGGCCGGTGGTCTCGGTCATCGGTGCCGCGAGCCACACCCGCAGCGAACGGACCATCGGTTCCGGGGCGCGTGCCGGCGAGACTGTGCCGGTAAACATTGATTCCCACGTCACGGGGGTCCTGGTGCACGCCTCCGGTGCCCTGTCGACGCTGTTCATGAGCTTCGATGCCGTGAAGTCCAAGTCACCGAACATCGAAATCCACGGAGAGCGCGGCTCGCTGGTGGTCCCGGACCCGAATCATTTCGACGGCGACGTCCAGCTTTTCGCGCTGGGCGCCGATGACTGGCAGACACTTCCCGTCTCGGCCGGTTATGTGGATTCGGGGCGGGGATTCGGGATCGCCGACCTCGCGGCCACCCCGTCGGGCTCCGAACCTCGCGCGGGCGGCCAGCTTGCCTACCACGCCCTCGAGGTGATGGAGTCGGTGCTCGCGTCAGCCCGAACGGGTTCCGCGGTGCAGATCCAGAGCACGGCGGAACGCCCGGAGGCCGTGGAACTGACAACCCTGGCAGCGCAGGTCGCGGAGGTCAGCTCGTAGGGCCGGCCAGCTCATAGGGCTGGAACCTGGTACCGCCCGGTTCTTATTGCCCGATTCGGCGGCGGCGGAATTTTCCGCCGCCGCCTTACTCATAGGGTGGGCCGTGGCCACTCCGCTGACCGTTTTCGGGCAGGCAGGCGGTGGATCGGCTGGTTCCCGGGAGCGGCGGTGCTGTGGAGCGGTAGGTATGACCGGTGGGGGTGGTGATTTCGAAGATATGCCGCGGCCCTGGTCTGGGTTGGGCTTTCCAGCCGGGGAGTTCTTTGGTGTGGTTGCAGGCTTAGCAGAGTCCGGCGCCGTTGGCGAGGGATGTTGGACCATCGTCGTGCCACGGGATGATGTGGTCGTGGTGGCGGATTGGTGCGTCGCAGTATGGGGTGCGGCAGGTGTCGTCTCTTACTTGGATGAAGCGGCGCAGTGGTGGAGGGAAGAGCCGCCGTTTCGAGTCCATGGCGACAAGGTCACCGGTTTCCGGGGCCGTGTAGAGCCGCCGGAGCCAGATCTTGAGGTCGGCCACGGTGTCTTTCTGGCCGGTGCTTTCGCCCGATGCGTTTGAGCCACCGGCGGCTGACCGGCCACCTGTCTGCCCTGCTTGTCCTTGCTCATCCCCCTGTCCGACGAGTTCGCGTGCCCATCCTGCGGGGACGATGCCGTAGCCTGCGAGTCTTGCGGGTTCACTGTCCCCTTGGAGGAGGGTGCGGTCGGTCATGACGAGATTTATGTCGATGCCGGTGATCCCGCCGGGCATGCCGGTGGTCCATTCGACGAGGGTGTCGGCCATGGCCTGATTCCGGGGGCGCGGGTCGCCGGCGGAGCGGAGGGCATCGGCCTGCCGGGAGAGCGCCTTGTAGACGGCGACGCCCTGGTGGGCGGGCAGCAGGGCGGTCAGGTAGGTCATGCAATCTGGGGCCGGGCGCAAGCTCACACCCCGTTCCGACGCGGCGTGGCTGGCCCGCTGGGTGACCGAGCGGGGGTCCCGCCGGGTGGCGGCGGCTTTGACTGCGGCGATGACGCCGCGGGTCCCGACCCCGTCGAAGGTCCCGGTATCGGCAGCGAGTTCTTCATCCACCGCTGCCCGGTCTTCCACCGTCAGGCAGGCTGTTTCCTTAACGACATACATGGCCTCTTCTTCACTCAGCTGGCCGCTATCCAAGGCTCCCAGGGTGTGCGGCATTTCGATGACCAGGGCTTTGGCCATGCCCAGCAGCCGGCCCCCGCGGTGCGGGGATTCACCACGGGCGAGGGCGATCTGCTCAGCCACACCCAGGGAGCGTTCCTTGGGTCGCTTCCTGCCCAAGTCCTCAGCCGACAGGGTTCCGGGACTGGTCTGCGCGGGGCTGGTCCCGGTCGCGAGTTCGGCTTGTTCCTGGCGCTGTCTCGCTTCGAACTCGACGGCAAGCCCGGCTTGTTGGCCGGTGGCCCAGCGTTTGAATTTCTCCAGCGCCTTGGTCTGGTCGATCAGTCCAGGACCGTCGGCGCTGAGATCGGCGCGTAAAAGTGTCTTTGCCGCCCCGACCCGGCTGTCGAGTTTGAGCGCAGAGGCAGTAGGTGTATCAGCGCCGGGGAGAGTGCCTCCTACACTGGAAGCCGCGCCGGAGGCGTCCGCGAACAGATGGTCCTTAGAACGGAGCTCGAGAAACGGGTTATCGAGGAGCTCGGGAAAGAGGTCCTCCGGAAAAACGTGGTCGGGATACTCCCCACCGGGGAAGAGGTCCTCCGGAACCATCGCGCCGAGGTAATCGTCATACACGAACCCGCCAGCCGCGAATTCATCATCGGACAGAAACGCTTCGCCCGTGAACCAGCCGTCGAGAACGGCGCCAAGGGGGAAGGCTGCGTCGGGGAAAAGGGCATCCGGAACTTTGCCCTCGGGAACTGCGGCAGCATGCGGAGCGCTGCCGTGCAGCGCCCCTACCTTTACTGCTGAATTCCCGAGAACCTCCATGAACACAGTCTGCCTCGGGGGACTGACATTTAGGGGCTGTTCGGAGCCCAAACGAAGACTGATCTAAAACTTTTTTCGATCCGTCCTGGGACGAATCCAATAAGCCGGATCAGGGCGCTTCCAGCTTTGAAAACGCCCTGATCGACGATGAGTCTGGCCCATCGGCCGGGAGAGGTTCCGCAGGTTTCGGCAAGCTCAACCGGCGGCCTCGGCCACCTTGCGCTGCTCTACGCGGTACTGTTCCGCAATGGCAGGCCGAAAATCCGGCTCGGGATGGCCGTCCAGTGCCACGTTCCACGCCGGCCGCTCCCCCGTCAGCGCCCAGGCCGCCTGCACCGCCGCGCCCCTGGCCACGTACTCGCCTGGGCTCGGAACCAGCACAGGCAGGTCGAACACCTGGGCTGCAATCCGCTGGACCGCCGGGTTCTGCACGGCGCCGCCAATCAGCAGAAGCCGCTCGGCCGGATGGCCCAGGCCGCGGAGCGCGTCCAGTCCTCCCGCCAGCCCGCACAGCATCCCCTCGACGGCGGCCCGGGCAATGTTGCTGCGCGTCGTCGAGGCGATGGACAGCCCGGAGAAGCTGGCCGTCGCGTGCGGAAGGTTGGGCGTCCGCTCTCCCTCAAAGTACGGCACCAGGACCACGCCGCCCGCACCCGGTTCCGCCTCCAGCGCCAATTGGGACAGCTCGTCGAAGTCCACACCGAGCAGACCTGCGACCGACGTCAGCACGCGGGCGGCGTTGAGGGTCACGGCGATCGGCAGGAACATGCCGCTCGCGTCCGCGAAGCCCGCCACCGTCCCGCTCGGGTCGCCGATGGGCTCGTCGGAGACGGCAAACACCGTCCCGCTGGTGCCCACGGACACGACGACGTCACCCGCCCGGGCGCCCAGCCCCAGTGCCGCTGCGGCGTTATCCCCGGCCCCGGCTCCCAGCTTTACGGGCTGAGCGGGCTGCCCCAGCACCGCAGCACCCAGCACGGAAGCATGCACCTCGCCGGGTGACGCACCGGGGGCCAGGACCCGGGGCAGGATCACGGCATCCCCGGCTGACCCCGCCGCGCCAAACGCATCCGTACCCGCCTCGACGGCGCCGCGTCCGAAGGCGAGGCGGAACAGCTCCAGGTCGTAGGTGCCGGCCGCCGGGTTCCAGTAGCCGGTGCCGCTGGCGTCGGAGCGGTCGGTGGTGAGCTGACCCAGGTCGGGTCCCAGGGGGCTGGCGCCGGCGGGGCCGTAACCCCGCAGCCGCCACGTCAGCCAGTCATGCGGGAGCGCGACGGCGGCCACCCGGGCGGCGATGTCCGGCTCATGGTCGCGGACCCAGCGGACCTTGGTGACCGTGAAGGAGGCCACGGGCACCAGGCCCGTCCGCTTCGCATAGTCCTCCGCCCCGACTTCCTCGGTGAGGGCCGCAGCCGACTCAGCAGAACGGGTGTCGTTCCAGAGCAGGGCCTGCCGCAGCACGTTGCCCTCACGGTCCAGCAGCACCATGCCGTGCTGCTGGCCGCCCACGGAAAGCGCGCTGACCCCGGAAAGTCCGCCGGCGTCGTCGAGCGCTTCGGAAAGCGCCCGCCACCAGTGGTCCGGGTGGACCTCGGTTCCGTCCGGATGGCCTGCACGGCCTTCCCGGACCAGTGCGCCGGTGCCGGCGTCCAGCACTACCACCTTGCAGCTTTGGGTCGAGGAATCGATGCCGGCAACGAGAGACACAGGAGCAGCCGTCACAGTACTAGCGGGCGCCGAGCAGGTGCTCGATGAAGAGCTGCTGGAGCTTGACGAAACCGAAGCCCTTGCCGCCGAAGTAGGCGTCGGCGTCGAAATCCTCGTAGGACGAGCGGTCCGCGAGGAGCTGTTCGTAGCCTTCGCCCGGGTTCAGCGTTGGGACGTTGATCTCGGAGACGCGCGAGGCCTCCAGGGCTGCCTGCACCTCAGGATCGGAGCGGAAGGCCTTGGCGCGTTCCTTGAGCAGCAGGTAGGTCTGCATGTTGGCAGCCGCGGAATCCCAGACACCGTTGATGTCCTCGGTGCGGCTGGGCTTGTAGTCGAAGTGGCGCGGGCCGTCGTAGGCCGGACCACCCTGCGGACCGCCGTTTTCCAGCAGGTCAACGAGCGAGAAGGCGTTCTGCAGGTCGCCGTGGCCGAACACCAGGTCCTGGTCGAATTTGATGCTGCGCTGGCCGTTAAGGTCGATGTGGAAGAGCTTGCCCTGGTACAGCGCCTGCGCGATGCCGTGGGTGAAGTTCAGCCCGGCCATCTGCTCGTGTCCGGTTTCGGGGTTGATGCCCACCAGCTCCGGGCGTTCGAGGGTCTCGATGAACGCCAGGGCGTGGCCAAGCGTGGGCAGCAGGATGTCGCCGCGCGGCTCGTTGGGCTTGGGCTCGATCGCGAAGCGGATGTTGTAGCCCTTGTCCGTCACGTAGTCGCCGAGCAGGTTCACGGCCTCGCGGTAGCGCTCGAGGGCACCGCGGATGTCCTTGGCGGCGTCGTACTCGCTGCCTTCCCGGCCGCCCCACATCACGAATGTCCCGGCACCCAGTTCGGCGGCGAGGTCGATGTTCTCCAGGACCTTGCGGAGGGCAAAGCGGCGCACACCCCGGTCGTTGCTGGTGAAGCCGCCGTCCTTGAAGACCGGGTGGCTGAACAGGTTGGTGGTAATCATGGGCACCACCATGCCGGTGGCCTTCAGGGCGCCCGTCAGGCGGTCGATCTCCCGCTGCCGGTCAGCCGCGGAGCAGCCGAACGGGAAGAGGTCGTTGTCGTGGAAGGTGATGCCGTAGGCGCCCAGGTCACTGAGGCGGTTGATGGCCTCAACCGTGTCCAGCGGCGGGCGGGTAGCGGACCCGAACTGGTCCTGCGCCTCCCAGCCGACAGTCCACAGGCCGAAGGAAAACTTGTCATCACGCGTGGGCTGAATCGCCATTGAGTGCTCCCGTTTGATTTGGAGGGACCTGTCCCGCGGGAAGATCCGGTAAATGTTCCACAAACAAACATATTCGCTTTTGAGCTGATGTCAACCACTTTTTCAAGAGGAAACTCCCCGGCTGGATATCCAAAAACCCCTATCCGACCCTATGCGGGCGGGACCTGCCGGTGTTATGTTCTCTGAAACACCAAAAAGAAGGGCAGGCGATGGTCAGCGAAGCAGGAACTGAGCTGCACACCGAGGAGTACAACTGGGCCGGCAACCTCAGGTATGCAGCCGCGGAGATCCGCGAACCGCGGACGGTGCCGGAACTGCAGGAACTCGTGTCCGGCGCTTCCCGGCTTCGCGCGCTTGGATCGCGGCACTCCTTCAACCGCATCGCCGACACCGAGGGCGTCCTGGTTTCGCTCGAGCACCTTGCCCCCGCTATCGACGTCGATCCTGAGTCCCTGACGGTGACCGTGAGCGGCGGCGTCCGCTACGGAACCCTGACGGCCGAACTGCAGCGGCAGGGCTTCGCCCTGCACAACCTGGCTTCCCTCCCCCACATCTCGGTGGCCGGCGCCGTCGCCACCGCCACCCACGGCTCCGGCGACCGCAACGGGAACCTGGCCACCGCCGTCGCCGGCCTTGAAATTGTCACGGCCGACGGCGGGATCCTCACCTTCCGCCGCGGCGACGCCGACTTCGACGGCATGGTGGTGAACCTGGGCGCCCTGGGCGTGGTCAGCAGCCTGACCCTGGACATCGAGCCTGCCTTCACGGTGGCGCAGACGGTCTTTGAAGACCTTTCATGGGATCAGGTGCTGGAGAATTTCGACGACGTGACCTCCGCGGCCTACAGCGTCAGCCTCTTCACGAACTGGAGCGGGGACAGAATTGCGCAGGCGTGGCTGAAGTCCCGCGCGGCAGCGGATGCAAACGCGGAACCGCAGGGGACTGCGTTCTTCGGCGGCACCCCGGCAACGGAGGCCCGGCACCCCATTCCCGGGGTCTCCGGCAGCACCTGCACGCAGCAGTTGGGCGTCCCGGGCCCGTGGTCGGACAGGCTGGCCCACTTCCGGATGGAGTTCACGCCGAGCAAGGGCGACGAGCTGCAGAGCGAATACCTGGTCCCCCGCAAGCACGCCGTGGACGCCATCCGGGCCATGCGCCGGCTGTCCCATCTGGTGTCTCCGCTGCTGCTGGTCTCGGAAATCCGAACCATGGCCGCGGACAGCCTCTGGCTGAGCCCGAACTACCGAACGGACAGCATCGGCCTTCACCTCACGTGGCGGCAGGACCAGCCCGCCGTCGAGGCCGTGCTCCCGGTGATCGAGGCCGAGCTGGCGCCGTTCGCCGCCCGTCCGCACTGGGGCAAACTGTTCGACGGCGACGCCTCCCGCGTCGCGCCGCTGTACCCGCGCTTCGCCGACTTCAAGGCCCTCGCGGGCCGTCTCGATCCCGAAGGAAAGTTCCGCAACGGCTTCCTCGACACCAAGGTCTTCGGCAGCTGATATCGTTCCGATGATGTCTTCCCCCCGCCAACGGGCCGCCCCGACCGCCGCGCCCAGCGAGCTGGACCCCTCGCGGCGGAACAACCTGGCGCTGATCACGTCCCTGGTCCACCATCACCGTGTCCTCAGCCGGGCACAGCTGACGAAACGAACAGGGCTCAACAGGTCAACGGTCGGAACCCTGATCGGCCAGCTCACGTCACTCGGCCTGGTCTACGAGACCGCGCCCACCGGCGAGGCCCAGGTGGGCCGGCCGAGCCCCGAGGTGCGGCCGAGCCCGTCCATTGCGGCGCTGGCTGTTTATCCGGAGATCGACGCGGTTACCATCGGGCTGGTCAACCTCGGCGGCATCGTCCAGAAGAAGATCCGGTTCGCCACGGAACGGATTCCCAGCGCACGGGAGGCGGCGAATATTGCCGCAGCCGTAATTGAGGGGATGCGCACGGAGCTGGAGCACTCGTACCGGATCACCGGCATCGGCGTGGCGGTCCCGGGCCTGGTAAACCCCGACGACGGAACGGTCACCCATGCGCCGCACCTGGGCTGGCGGGACGAACCGGTGGCCCGGATGCTCAGCGAGGCCACGGGCTACGACTGCCAGGCAGCCAACGATGCCTCGCTGGCGGCCGAGGCGGAGCTGATCTTCGGGGCCGGCGCCGGGCGGGACAACCTCATCTACCTCAACGGCGGAGCCAGCGGCATCGGCGGCGGGATCATTTCCGACGGCAGGCTGCTGCGCGGGGCGTCCGGCTATGCCGGGGAACTGGGCCATACCTTCGTCCGGACGGATGGCGAACAGTGCCACTGCGGCGCCACCGGCTGCCTGGAAACCGAGGTGTCGCAGGGTCGGCTTTTTGAGTTCCTCGGCCTCAGCGGCGGCGACACGCCCCAGCTGGAACAGGCGCTCCGGGCGTCGGGCAGCCCCGCCGTCGCCGAGGAGATCTCCCGGCAGCTGGGCTACCTGGCCATCGCGCTGCGGAATGCCGTCAACACCTTCAACCCGGAGGTGATCATTCTCGACGGCTTCCTGGGGGTCCTCTATGCGCTGGCGCCGTCCACCCTCGACGGCCTGCTGCTGTCCCAGGCGATGGACGGCCCCGCCGGCCAGGTCAAGGTGCACCCCGCGGCGCTGGGATCCAACCTCATGATGATTGGCGCAGCGGAGCTCGGGTTCGCCAGGTTCCTGGCCGACCCCGCAGGCTTCGGGGCGGCCGCGGACTAAGGGCTGCGGCGAAGGCTCAGAAACACGGAAGCAGGGCACCGGGTGCGCCCTAAGGGGATGCACCTGCTGCCCTGCCATGAGCTGCCAGACCTACCGGCCGAAAACGACCTCGTACGTCCGGGTCTGGCTGCCGTCCTCGCTCCGGACGGTTACGACGGCGGTGCCGGACTTCGCGTCAACCTGACGCACAGTGACCGTGGCGTAGGGGTCTGCCGCGGTGGCCGTGACCTCCTGGTGCTGCCCCTGGACACCGGTCAGGTAGGAGGTGACGCCCGGGTCGAAGCCGGCAAGTGGCCGGCCGTTGACGGAAATTCCCGCTGCCGCGGCATAAGAGGACTGGCCTGGTGCCTGCGCGAGGACCTGCACTTCGCTGACGGTCATGTGCGTGTTCGCCCGGGCGGTGAGCACCACGCGCACGTCCTTGGTGTCCGCATTGGAAACCGGAACCGTCACCACCGGGGCGGGGCTGCCGCTGGGAACCTGGACCGCAGTGCCCGCGTTCTTCCACGTGCCGTCGGCGGCCCTCGTCTGCACCTGAAGGCTCTGGGCGTAGCTGTCGGTTGATCCGTCACGGTAGAAGTGGACCTTCACGCCGGTCACCATCTTCTGGCCGGCCAGCGACACGGACAGCGTGTCGGTGGTGTTCTTGGTGCCGGATTTCCAGTTGGACCAGGCCTTGTCGGTGAGGTTGCCGTTGCCCAGTCCGGCCGTTCCGTAGCCGGGCTCGGTGAACGAGGCGCTGAACGTGGTACCGGGGTCATCCGCAACGTTGTCGGCCGTTCCCGCCGTGACCTGCACACGCACCGTGGCCGGCAGCGTGCGTCCGTCGGCGGCGTCCGCGGTGCCGGCAACGCTCACCACGCCAGTTTCGGTGAACGTGGGAGCCGCATGCCAGGCCACGGGCCGTTCCACCTTGCTACGTCCTGCAGCAGCTCCGCATCAACACCACGGAACCTTCGTCACCCTGGTACCCACCCAGCTTGTCATCCGGGCGAGCACGGCGGCACCGCATGCGGCTCACGGTGCAGGATAGCTCCTTGTCATCCAGCAAAGGCGGGGAGCGATTGTTGATATGATCAATGATTGTTTTTCACCACTACCGGAGCAGGCAACGCTATGCACGACACTAAAGCCGGAACGCCGCGGCTGGCGGCCGCCAAGGTCGGCGACGACGCCGGCCTCCTGCTGGCCAAGCTGCACACGGCGGGGTCCGCGCTTAACAACCGGGCCCTCGGGGACTTTGGGCTGCGGGAGCGGTCGTTCTGGATTCTGACGCTCGCCTGCAGCGGACTGGAGCCGACCCAGCGGGAACTCGCCACTTTCCTGAGCCTGGACCCCAGCCAGGTAGTCAGCCTCGTGGACGACCTCGAACGCCGGGGGCTCGTGGAGCGCGCCACCGGCAAGCAGGACCGGCGTGCCAGGATCATCGTCTCCACCGCGGAGGGCCGCCGGATCCACACGAAAGCCCGCGCCTTGCTGGAAGCCTGCGAACACGAACAGCTCACCGCGCTTTCAGAGGACGAAGCCGGCCAGTTGAGGACGCTGCTGCGCAAGGCCCTGTGGGGCGGGACGGACTAGACGCCCCGCGTGTGCCGTGATTTAACGGCGAAAGCCCCGCCCCGTCCGCCTGAGCGAACGGAGCGGGGCCTCCCCGGCAACATCAGCCAGTTACTTCTCCACGAGGGAAACATCCCGGACGGCGCCCTTGTCCGCAGACAGGGCCATGGCGGCATAGGCGCGCAGGGCAGCGGAAACCTGGCGGTCCCGGTTCTTGGGCTTGTAACCGCCGTTGACTTCCAGTTTTTCACGGCGTTCGGCGAGGACCTCGTCGGAGACCTCCAACTGCATTGAGCGCTGGCTGATGTCGATGCTGATGATGTCGCCGTTCTCCACCAGGGCGATGGTGCCGCCGGAGGCTGCCTCAGGGGAAATGTGCCCGATCGACAGGCCGGAGGTGCCGCCGGAGAAGCGGCCGTCCGTGATGAGGGCGCACTTCTTGCCCAGGCCGCGGCCCTTGAGGAACGACGTGGGGTAGAGCATTTCCTGCATGCCCGGACCGCCCTTGGGGCCTTCGTAGCGGATGACCACTACGTCGCCTTCCTTGACGGTCTTGTTCAGGATCTTTTCCACCGCTTCGTCCTGGGACTCGCACACAACGGCCGGGCCGGAGAAGGTCCAGATGGACTCGTCCACGCCGGCGGTCTTCACCACGGCGCCGTCGACGGCCACGTTGCCCCGGAGCACGGCCAGTCCGCCATCCTGGGAGTAGGCATGCTCCACGGAACGGATGCAGCCTTCCGCGGCGTCGGTGTCCAAAGAGGTCCACTCGTTCGACTGCGAGAATGCGGTGGAGGACCGGACGCCGCCGGGGGCAGCGTGCCACAGGGCCTGTGCTTCCTCAGTGGCCTTGCCGCCGCGGATGTCCCAGTCATCCAGCCAGCCGTCCAGGTCGGCGGAGTGCACGGAGTGGACGTCCTTGTGCAGGAGACCGCCGCGGTTCAGCTCGCCCAGCAGGGCGGGGATGCCGCCGGCGCGGTGCACGTCCTCCATGTAATAGGTCTTGTCCTTGGCGACGTTCGGGGCCACCTTGGCCAGGCAGGGCACCTGGCGGGACTTGGCGTCCATCTCGGCGAGCCCGTAATCCACGCCTGCCTCCTGGGCCGCGGCCAGCAGGTGCAGGATGGTGTTGGTGGAGCCGCCCATGGAGATGTCCAGGGCCATGGCGTTGTCGAAGGCATTGGCGGTGGCGATGGAGCGCGGCAGCACGGAGGCGTCGTCGCCGTCGTAATAGCGTTTCACCAGCTCGACGACGGTGGAACCGGCCTTCTCGTACAGTGCCTTGCGCGCGGTGTGGGTGGCCAGAACGGAGCCGTTGCCCGGCAGGGACAGGCCGATGGCCTCGGTGAGGCAGTTCATTGAGTTGGCGGTGAACATGCCGGAGCAGGAACCGCAGGTGGGACAGGCGTTCTCTTCGATGAGGTTGATGTCCGCATCGGAGATGGACTCGTCCACGGCGTCGGCAATGGCGTTCACCAGGTCCAGGGAGCGCACGGAGCCGTCGGTCAGGGTCACGCGGCCGGCCTCCATGGGGCCACCGGAGACGAACACGGTGGGGATGTTCAGGCGCAGCGCGGCCATGAGCATGCCGGGGGTGATCTTGTCGCAGTTGGAGATGCAGACCAGGGCGTCGGCGCAGTGGGCATTGACCATGTACTCCACAGAGTCGGCGATCAAATCGCGGGAAGGCAGCGAGTAGAGCATGCCGGAGTGGCCCATGGCGATGCCGTCATCCACGGCGATGGTGTTGAACTCGCGCGGCACCGCGCCGGCGGCGAGGATCGCATCGGAGACGATCCGGCCCACGGGGGCGAGGTGCGTGTGCCCGGGCACGAACTCGGTGAAGGAGTTGGCCACGGCGATGATGGGCTTGCCGATGTCTGAGTTGGCGACGCCGGAGGCGCGCAGCAGCGCGCGGGCTCCGGCCATGTTGCGGCCATGGGTGACTGTTTTTGAGCGTAGAGCAGGCATGAATATCATCCTGTCCGCTCCGTCCCGCACGCGGAAGTCGCTCCTAATACTAGTAGTTGGAGTACTAGAGTAATAGTATTTGCGGATGCAGGGATCTGAGAGACGGAAGGAGCTTGGCCTCTTCCTCCGGGCCCGCCGGGACCAGGCAGTGCGGGCCGAGTACGGCCTTCCGCCCATAGCCCGCAAGCGCGAGGGCGAGCGCGGCCTCCGCCGGGAAGAGATCGCGTTCCTCTCCGGGGTGAGCGTCACCTGGTACACGTGGCTTGAGCAGGGCAGGGACATCAGTCCGTCCCGGCAGGTCCTGGAGTCCATCTGCCGCTCCCTCCATCTTTCGGACACCGGGCTCGCCTACGTCCTGTCGCTCGCCGGCTACGCAACAACGGCCCCTGCCAGCCCCGCGGCCGCCAGCGCGCCGGCCCACGTTCAGCGGTTGATGGATGCACTGGATCCCAACCCCGCCTTCGCCTTGTTCCCTGACTGGGGAGTCGCCGGCTGGAACACGGCATACGCGGCGCTCTACCCCAACATCGCAAAGGTTCCTGCTCCGGACCGCAATCTTTTGTGGCTGGTTTTCACGGACCCCTACGTCCGGGACCTGCTTCCCGACTGGGAGGTTACGAGCAAACGCTTCCTTGCGGAGTTCCGGGCCGAAACCGGACAGCGCCTCGGCGATCCGGATATCAAGTACCAAGTGGAACGGCTCCGGGGGGCCAGCCCCGAATTCCGGGCGGCCTGGGACCGGTACGACATCCTCGGCTTCGAATCCCGCGAGCGGCTTTTCCACCATCCTGCAGTCGGAATCCTGCAGCTGGAACACCACCAACTTTCCCCTTCGGACCGGCCCGATCTCCACCTCGTGGTGTATACACCGGCCCCCGGAAGCGAGGCCAGCGACCAGATGCTGCGCCTCATATCCGGCTCCCGCTAGACATATTTCACATGGCCGGCGGTTGCGGCAGCGCCAGCTTCGGACGACAATAGTTAGCAATGCTAATTAGCTACGCTAATCATCACCTTTAGGAGGCGTAGGATGTCACCAGCACCAGCGACAGACGCAGAAGCTATCGATTCCATCAGCCCCGATTCCCTGGCCATCGATCTCCGCACAGCAGTTATGCGGACATCCCGTCGGCTCCGCGTCGAGGCAACAGGCGAGACCATCACTCCCGGCCAGTACACCGTGCTGGCCCAGCTCCACAGCGACGGCCCGCGGACACCCCGGGAACTGGCGGCACGGGAACACGTGCAGGCACCGTCGATGACCCGGATTGTGAACGCCCTCGCAGAGCAGGGGTTTGTATCCCGGTCTGCGCACCCGGAGGACGGCCGCCAGATCCAGGTGTGCATCACCCCTGCCGGCGTGGAAGTCCTGGAGGAGGCGCGGGAACAGCGGACCGCCTGGCTGGCACAGCGTGTGGCCGGCCTGAGCCCGGAGGACCGGCTGACCCTGAGCCGTGCCGCGCAGATCATGCAGCAGATGAGCGGCCGATGAGCGCCACCTTCCGGGCATTGCAGAACCCCAACTACCGTCTCTGGGCCGGCGGGGCGCTCGTGTCCAACATCGGCACCTGGATGCAGAGGGTCGCACAGGACTGGCTGGTGCTGACCGTCCTCACGGACCATTCCGGGACCGCCGTCGGCATCACCACGGCCCTGCAGTTCCTGCCCATGCTGCTGCTTGGCCCCTACGCCGGCGTCCTCGCCGACCGGCACCGGAAACGCGTGATCCTGCTGTGGACCCAGACGGCAATGGGCCTGTGCGGGCTGGCCGTCGGGCTCGTGGTGGTGACCGGCGTGGCCCAATTGTGGCAGGTGTACGCGGCCGCCCTCTGCCTGGGGCTGGCCAGCGCCATTGACGGGCCGGCACGCCAGGCCTTCGTCTCCGAACTCGTGGGGCACGATGACATCGCCAATGCGGTGTCCCTTAACTCCGCATCCTTCAACACCGCGCGGCTGACGGGACCTGCGATCGCCGGAGTGCTCATCGCCTGGGTGGGCACAGGTCCAGTGTTCCTGCTCAACGCCGCCAGCTTCGCGGCCGTCCTGGTCTCGCTGGCCAGGATCCGCACGGCAGAGCTGGCCCCGGCCGCACAGGCAGTCCGCAGCAAGCACCAGGTGGTGGAGGGGCTGGGCTATGTGCGCAGGCGCCCGGATCTGGTGCTGATCCTCGTCCTCGTGGGCATTCTGGGGGCCTTCGGCATGAATTTCCCCATCACTAATGCGCTGATGTCCACGGCGGAATTCGGCATGGGCCCCGGTGAATTCGGCCTCCTGGGCTCCATCATGGCTGTCGGGACCCTGGCCGGAGCGTTGCTGGCCGCCCGCCGGTCCGGCCCCCGGCTGCGTTTCCTGCTCGGCGGGGCGCTGGGCCTGGGTTTCTTCTTGCTTGTCGGCAGCGTCTCGCCGTCGTTCTGGCTGTACGCCGCCATCCTTGTTCCGGTAGGACTGGCCTCGATGACCTTCCTGAACAGCTGCAATACGAGCATCCAGCTTTCGGTGGAGCCGCAGTTCCGGGGCCGTGTGCTGGCCCTCTACCTGGCAACTCTGCAGGGCGGGACGGCCCTGGGGGCTCCGCTCATGGGCTGGCTCGGCAGCACCTTCGGCGCCCGCTGGTCGGTGGCCGCTGGCGGCGCCGTCGTGCTACTGGCCGGACTGCTCGGCGTGTTTGTGGTGGTCCGGAGCAGCCGGCTCACCATGCGGCAGCAGCTGCTGGCTTCCTTCCCGCGGAGGGGTCGCGCGGTCAGCTCTGCGCCGGGAGCGGGTGCTCCAGAATGAAGTCGCTCTCCACCGAGTCGCCCAGGGTGAAGGACTTCGTCCCGATCCTGGTGAAGCCGGACTTTTCGTAGAAGCGGATGGCCTTGGCGTTCTGGCCATTGACTCCGAGCCAGACGCTCGCCGCACCCTGCTCCGCTGCCCAGTCCAGCGAGGCCCGCATCAGCGCGGCGGCCGCGCCCCGTCCGTGGCGGTCCGGGTGAACGTAGCATTTGCTCAGCTCAACGGACCGGTGGCCGCCCAGGGCACGGAGCACATCAGGGTCCGTTGACTCCCGGTCGACGAGCAGGGTGTACCCGTCAAGCCGGCCGTCCCCGTCAAGTACCAGGATGGCGATTTTGTTGTCCGCGAGGTACTCCGCGAACCGCTCCTCGCTGAGTGTCCGGTTGAGGTGCAGCCGGATGTCCTCCGGCGAGGAGCCAGGCGGGCAAGCCAGCGGGAAAGTCGCCGCCGCCAGGTCAGCAAGGGCGCGGGCGTCCCCGGCAACAGCCTTCCGGATCATTGAAACTCCAAAGCGTGGGGCGGGCAGAAATCACTAAGAGGATTCTAGGCCGCCAGGAGCTTACCGCCGGGGTCAGCGGTTACCGGACACCCTCGGCTCAACGGCCCAGGCGAGGCAGTGCAGTGCGCTGGCGGTCCTGCCCCGGAAGCTGTTCCAGGCAGTTGACCGCGGCGCCCGCTCCTCGGTGACCGTGGGGGCCTGGGGCAGGGCGCTTGTGGCCAGGCTGTCAGAGCCAGCCAGAAAGAGGGCCATCATGCCAGTGCTTTCCATACTTTTGCTCCAGAAAGATTCTCAGAAATTTTTGCGGATCGGGACGGAGCCCGCAGTCAACCCCATCCATTATTCCTCACTGGTCAACCGGTTGATGAATAATGCGACCGCCGCCACATCCGCAGGCGGCCGCCGCCTACCAACTGCCGCACGCCGAGGGCCGTCAACTTTCGTTGACACACCATCCGTCGTCAACTAACGTTGACGCCATGGAGGTGGACCGGTTGAAAACTTTGGTGGGATCCATGGACGGCGACAACCCGGTGAATGGTCTGCAGGCCGTGGCGGAACTGCACCGGGAAATCGGGCGGGCGGAGGCGGCCCTGGTGCGGCGGGCCCGGCTGGCGGGTTTGTCCTGGGAGGCGATCGCGCACGCACTTGGCGTCAGCAAGCAGGCCGTGCACAAGAAGTACGGCAAGAGATAGAGCGGAAAGAACAGGGGGTTCCGCCGGGACGGCGGAACCCCCTGTCAGCCATCGCTGCCATGGAGGGGTCGTCGTCGGCCTTCCTGCAGCGGGGTGGCCTGTCGGATGCTGCCGGCGCCTCCTTCGAGTCCGTGGACGTCCCGGGCTCCTACCTTGTGCTCCGGCAGGGTGCCCTTGCAGTGGCGAAGGTGGGCAAGAACGAGCGACCGGCAGCCACGTTCTTCCTGCGTTCCTAGCCACTCATGGCACTCGGGCAGGGCCGGCGGATTCTCCGCCGGCCCTGCTGTTTTTTGCGGCTTTCAACTGGCCCCACCCGAAAGGGTAGTCAGAACCGTCAGAAAACGGCGTTACCCCCGCCCGCTTGCTTCGGAATCATGGATGTCAGGCAGAAAGTACCAGCAACCGCTGGTTCAAGTTCCATTCGATAGGAAAGACCATGACTCGGGAAGAAGCTTATGCAAGGTGCCCTCCGGATTCGTATGTCGAGTTTTACGGCGGACGTTGGCTTGTCGTTCCGTTCGCACCGGTTGAGCAACCGGAATTCTTCGTGTGCTCGCCGGAAAGTGTGGGCGTCTTTAGCGCCGCGCGAGGGCTCGAAGTCGCGGGCTTTGAAGGTCAGCGGGCAGCATGAAGTTCCCGGAAACGGTGTAAAACTGCGCCTTGAAGAGACGCCGCTTTGGCCGCGTTGCCCTGTCAGCCTGCTGGGACCGCAAAGTCGCGGATGGTGATTCCGGAGAAGATCGCCGCGCCGCCGTCGGTATAGAGGGAGATCCCCGTGTCGCCCGCTGCGAAGTGCACCTGCTGCGAGAGCACAGTGTGGCCCGCATTGACGAACACCTCGACACTCTGGGTGTCCACAAAGATTCGCAGGTGCACCGAACGTGCGGCGGGGTCGATTGGCGCGGCAGCCCGGGTGTACGGCATGAGTGAGAAACCACCCTGGTCCGACGGTCCACGGTCCACGTACAGCTCGCCGCCGTACTTGCCGATGTTCGTGTGGCGGGCGCCGTCGACCGAGCGGCCCACTGAGACCCCGACGTTGGTGGCAGCATCCCACGAGATGTCGAGTTCGAGTTCGTAGGTGTTGCCGCTCCACGGCAGGACGGCACTGCCGTTCACGATGCGATCCGGAAGCACTGTTGTAGAGCTGACGTAGCTCGAGAGTGCCTCAACAGGAGTGCTGAGCAGGGTGTACCAGCCGCCCGACTGCCGAACGAGACGCAGCTCGCGCACGACCGAGTTCTGGCCGTTGTACCCGTCGGATGCGTCGGTGGGAACATCGCGGGCGGCGTACTTCCAGTTGTTCATCCAGGCCACCGCGTACCGTCGATCGTCCTGTGCTCCGGCCACCGGCCAAGTCACCGCGGCGTACCAGTCCCAGCCCCAGTCCAGCCATTGCGGGTCCAGGTCGTCGGCGATAAATTGCTCGCCGTCCCAATTGCCTGTCCAGTAGGCATACGTCATCGGCAGGCCTGTGCCGTACGCGTCCATGCTTGCCCCCAGCACCCAGTGCGGGGTGCCGTCGTCGGCCGTCATCTCGAACAAGTCCGGGCATTCGATCCCGCCTAGCGCGTGATTCGGATAGTCAAAATTGCGCTTCAGCTGCCAGTCGCGCAAATTCGTCGAAGTATAGAACGCTGCATATCGCGCCCTGCCAATGACGCACACCCACTCGCCGCGCGCGGCATCCCAGTGGATCTTCGGATCGCGGAACCATTCTGCGTTTTCGATTTCTGCCGGCGTGGTCGCAGTCCGGCCATCGGTGTTGACGAGCACGGGATCGGGAAGGGCGGTAAACGTGTAACCGCCATCGGTCGACCAGTACAGGTACTGATCCTGGTACTTGCGTATGCCGCCGGTGGGCTGCGTCGCGAGCACGACAATCGCATCCGCACCGAAGCCCGCGGTGTTAGCCGTGTCGACGACTGCCGATCCTGACCACACGGGAAAGTCCGGCTGCAGCGGCAGCGCGACTCCGTGATGGGTGAAGGTCACGCAATCCCTGGTTGTCGCATGGTCCCAGCCACCGGGGCCGTTATTCTGCCCGGAGTGCAGGTAGTACAGGTGGTAGGCACCGTCCACATGCACCGGACGCTGCGGGTCGCACAGCCAGCCGGCTGGCGGAGTCAGGTGATAGGCGGCGCGCAGCGATGGTTGGGCACTGGCGGTTGCAGCAGGCCCGGCGCCACTCATGAAAAGCGCTAATGCTCCGGCTCCTGTGCCTTGCAGGGCGTGGCGACGGGAAAATTCATGTGTCAAGGATGCTTCCTCTCAGAGGTATATGCGTCGTTGCGGCTACCCGGTACCGGTATCAGCAAAGGAAGGCTGTTGAATCGGAGCCCTCCCGAGCAGAGGGCCGTCTGAGCGGCCCGGAGATGAGTCGGTACGCAGAGAACCCTAAGAGTCCGAACCCGTGGTGGTCAAGCGCTTAAGCTGGCCAACGGAACAGGCATTCTTGACTTGCGGCTATTTTTGCTAAAACGCTTGATCACCAGAACGGTTCCGAGCTAGTCTGCGTTTGATCAAACGCTTTAGCAGAATGGACATCAGTGCCGATGAATCACCCAGTCTTCTTCCAGCCCGCCGACGGATGGGTTGGAGACCTCATTCCCTTTCAGAAGGACGGGGAGTTTTGGCTCTTTTATCTCCACGAGGTCCGCTCCGACCCTAAGCCGGGAACCTCTTGGAACCTCGTCACCACCAAGGACCTCATCCAGTTCCAGGACCATGGGGTGTCCCTCGCCCACGGAACCGCCGATGACCTGGACTTCAACGCCTACACAGGAAGCATCGCCGTCGACGAAACGGGTATCCACCACCTGTTTTACACAGGACAAAATCCGGCGAACCTGGGCGCGGACGGCGCTCCGCTGCAGCTCGTCATGCATGCCACCAGCAGCGACGGCATGAAGACCTGGACCAAGTATCCGGAACTCACCTTCGGGGCACCGGAAGGCTACGAGACCGGAGACTGGCGTGACCCCTTCGTCTTCCGGGACGAGGAAGCCGGGCAATGGCGGATGCTGCTGGCCGCACGTCACGCCGAAGGACCGGAACGCCGCCGCGGGGTGATTGCCCAGTGCGTGTCCTCGGACCTGATGAAATGGGAGCACACCGACCCGTTCTGGGACCCGCGGCGCTACATCACCCACGAGTGCCCCGACGTATTTGTCTGGGGCGACTGGTGGTACATGGTTTACTCAGAGTTCTCCGAGTCCTTCACCACCAGGTACAGGATGGCCAAAAGCCCCGACGGCCCCTGGACCGTGCCGCGCCTGGACAGCATCGACGGCCGCGCCTTCTACGCTTCCAAATCTGCCGAGCGTGACGGCCGGCGCTTTTTCTTCGGCTGGATCGCCAGCAAAGAGAACGCCCGCGACGACGGACCGTGGCAGTGGGCGGGCACCATGTCGGTGCTCGAGGCCTGCCAGAACGCGGACGGCACCTTGGCGTTCTCCTTCCCTGACGAACTCGTGGAGAGCTTCTGGAACGAGATCCCGGCATTCCTGGACCCGGAACTTCCCACCACGCTGACGGTCCCGGACGGGTACCAAGCCATCCTGACCCGCGACAGCATGCCGCGCCAGTTCTACGCCAGGACCGTCCTGCAGATCGGCGCCGGAACCACAGAATGCGGTCTGCTGCTGCGATCCAGCGCCGACGGGGACCGCTCCTACATCATCCGGCTCGAGCCGAAGCGCGGCCGCATGGTGTTTGACCGCTGGCCCCGGACTATCACCGGCGACGCACAGTGGCACGTCTCAGGGGACGTTCCCTTCGACATCGAACTGGAGCGCCCGTGCGACCTCAGCGCCGGGGAGCACACGCTCGAAGTTGTCGTGGACGGAGACCTGTGTGTCGCAGTCCTGGACCGGCGGGTGGCCCTCAGCACCAGAATTTACGACCTGGCGGACGGCCTGCTCGGCGTGTTCGCCGGTGAGGGCACCGTCACCGTTACCGAGCTTGAAATCCACCAGCGCACTCCCTAGCCATTCACCCCTATCAACAATTCCAATCAAGGAAGATTGCCGCCATGAAAAATCTGTTCCGAACGGCTGCCGTGGCCGCCGTCGCCGCACTGGCCCTCGCAGGGTGCGCCGGCGGAGGTGCCAGCAGCTCCTCCAACGTCACACCGACAGGGGAAATCAAGCCCCGCGAAATATCGTGGCTGTTGTCCCGGCCGGCCGACGGTGCCGTCATCAACATCATGAAAAAGCTCGCCAGTGACT
This sequence comes from Arthrobacter sp. NPDC057013, assembly GCF_042674585.1. NCBI lineage: Bacteria > Bacillati > Actinomycetota > Actinomycetes > Micrococcales > Micrococcaceae > Arthrobacter > Arthrobacter sp. NPDC057013. The sequence continues at coordinate 63,201 of NZ_JBHUSE010000015.1, read as the reverse complement.
ACGCCAAGGACCACCCGGGCTTCTCGCTGAACCTGATCACCACTCCGGACCGTCCCTCCTACATCCAGAAACTGGAAACCCTGGCCGCCGCGAACAAGCTACCGGAGCTTTTCGACACCGATGCCACCCCGTTCGCCCAGCAGTTGGCGAAACAGGGCAAGATGGTCGACGCCGAAAAGCTGCTCAAGACCCTGGACGTCTACGACACCTACCGTCCCGCCGCGCTGGACTACCAGCGGTTCGACGACGGATCCCTCTACATGATCCCGTTCCAGTTCGAGCTGGAGTTCATCTGGTACAACAAGGCGCTGCTGCAGAAGGCAGGGGTGTCCGTCCCGAAGTCCCTGGACGACGTCCCTGCGATGTGCACCGCCCTGCGCAAGGCCGGCATCACCCCGATCGCGATCGACGGACAGGACCAGTGGCCGCTGGAACGCTACGTCGCCTATCAGCCCTTCCGGGCAGCCGGGCCGGACTTCGTCCAGAAGCTGAAGAAGGGCGAGGCCAAATTCTCTGATCCCGCTGGCCAGAAGACCGTTCAGTGGATGTCTGCCTTGGGCAAGGCCAACTGCTTCCAGGACGGCTTTTCCTCGCAGGGCTACTCCGATGCGCAGAACCAGTTCACCTCCGGCAAAGCTGCCATGTACAACATCGGCACGTGGGAACTCCCCAGCCTCGCCACCGACAAGTTGAACCCGGCGGTACGCCAGGACATCGACTTCACGACCCTTCCGGTGACGGAGGGATCGGTCACCGCGGCCAACGAATACGTTTCCCCGTCCGGTATCGGCATGGCGGTAAACACCAAGACCTACGACCCGCTCGTGAGCGACTTCCTGAAATTCGCCTTGGCGAAGTACCCCTCGCAATACGCCGCAACCGGTGCCCTCTCGCCGACGACCAATGTCCAGACCGCCGTTCCCGCCAACGCCACCCCGCTGTACAAGAAGGCCATCGAGAAGGCGAAGGACCTCGGGACCAAGCAGGCCATGCCGTGGGATACCCAGCTTGACCCGACCACCAACGGCCGGCTCCAGCAGGAGCTCGTGCTGCTCGTCCAGGGCGACATAACCCCCGAGCAGTTCACCAGCACGATGGACAGCACCGTCGCGCAGAACGCACCGAAGTTCTTCAAGTAAACCCAAGCGGCGGGGGACCCCGGTCCCCCGCCCGAAAGGCCCCGCCATGCTTCCCAACAGGTCACGACTTTCAGTCCTGGTGTTCCTGCTCCCGCCGCTGCTGCTCTACGGCGCAGCGGTTCTCTTCCCGATTCTCCAATCCCTCTTCCTGAGCTTCTTCTCGTGGAACGGCATCAGCGACATGGAATTCGTCGGCCTGGCCAACTATGTCCGGATGTTCACCGGCGATGACATCTTCTGGCGTTCCTTCTTCAACGCCCTCGGATACCTCGCGATCTGCCTCGTGCTGCAGCTCGGCGGAGCCCTCCTCGTGGCCAGCCTGCTGACGTCCCTGCGCCGCGGACGTGAGCTGATCAAGACCCTCTACCTGCTGCCGGCCGTCATCTCCACCGTGGCGATCGCCTTCCTGTTCGTCCGCATCTACTCGATCGACCCGGTGGGCCTGCTCAACCAGCTCCTCCAGTGGATCGGACTCGGAAGCCTGGAGCGCGCGTGGCTCTCCGACGTCAACACCGTCCTCGCCGCCGTCTCCGCGCCCGAAGGCTGGCGGTTCACGGGCCTCTACATGCTGATCATCTATGCAGCCCTGATCGCCGTGCCCAAGGAACTCGAGGAGGCAGCCGTCCTCGACGGCGCGTCCCGGTGGACGCTCTTCACCAAGATCCGCTTCCCGTATATCCGCCCGGTCTGGATCACCACCACCATCATGGCCACCACCTACGGGCTCCGCGGGTTCGACATCCCGTACCTCATGACCAACGGCGGCCCCGGCCAGTCCTCCGAACTCCTCACCACCTACATGTACAAAACAGCATTTACCAGTACCGACTTCGGGTACGCCAGCACCATCTCCGTGTTCATCGTGATCGAGTGCCTCGTCGCCGTCGGCCTCATCCTCTTCATGCTCAAGCGGAAGGCAGAGTCATGATCACCCAGACAGCCCCGGCCCCACCGACGTCGGCTCAGACACCTTTACCGCCCGCCGCACGCCGGCGCCGCCGCCCCAGCGCCGCCCGGACCCTGTCACGCGTGCTCATCGCCCTCATCGTCGTCGTCCAGGTCTACCCCCTCGCCTGGCTGTTCCTGACCAGCCTGCGCAGCGAGCACGACTTCGCCACCGGGGATCCCTTCGCGCTGCCCAAGGCACTCACCCTCGAAAACTACGCCCGGGCCTTTGAAACCGGAGACCTCGGGAAGAACATCCTGAACAGCTTCATCGTCACCATGGGCGCCAACATCCTGATCGTGCTGCTCGGCATGATGGCCGCGTACGCCATCCAGGTGCTCGGCTTCCGGCTCAGCCGCCTGGTCCGCGGACTGTTCCTGGTGGGCATCATCGTCCCCGTCCAGATCGCGTTGGTCCCGCTGTTCATCGACTACTCCACGGTCAACCTGCTCGACACCTACCAGGCGATGATCATCCCGCTGGCAGGTTTCTCCCTGCCCATGTCCGTCTACCTGTTCTCCTCGTTCTTCGAATACATCCCCCGCGAAACGTACGAGGCAGCCTCCCTGGACGGCGCCGGCCCGTACCGGATTTTCGGCCTGATCACCCTGCCGCTGTCACTGAACACGGTGGTGACCGTGGTGCTCGTCAACAGCATCTTCATCTGGAACGACTTCATCTTTGCCAACACGTTCGTCCTGTCCGAGGAGCTGAAGACAATCCCGCTCGGCCTGCAGAACTACATCGGCGCCATGGGCAAGGTCGACTGGACCGCTACCTTCGCCGCTGTCTGCGTCACCGTCACCCCGCTGCTGCTCGTCTTCCTGGTACTCAACAAGGCCATGATCCAGGGCCTGGAAAGCGGAGCGACCAAGGGATGAGGGCTGTGGCTGACGGATATACTCCAAAAGGAGGGCAGATGGTTTCAAAGGAGAAAAAGACGGGCAAGCCCGCGCCTGCGGCGCGGGCTGCCAGGGCCGCTGAGCGTGCGCACCCGGTCACCCTGCGCGAGGTCGCCGAAGCTGCCGGCGTCTCCACCGCCACAGTCTCCTTGGTCGTCAACCAGAAAAAGGATGCGCGTATCTCGGCCGAGACCCGAAAACGGGTCCGCGACGCGATTAACCATCTGGGCTACCGGCCCAACGCGATGGCCCAGACGCTGGTCAGCGGAGCCTCACGGTTCATCGGACTGGTTGCGGACGGCGTTGCCACCACACCCTTCGCAGGCCAGATCATCCACGGGGCACAGGACGAGGCATGGAAGCACGGGTACGCCCTCCTGATCGCCAATACCGAGGGAAACGCGGAGCTCGAGCAGGACGCGATAGCAATGATGCTGGAGTACAAGGTGCGCGGCATCCTGTACTCGACCTGGTTTCACCGCTCCGCCGACATCCCTGCTCCGCTCCGCGAGGCTGACTTCGTTCTGGTCAACTGCTTCGCCACCGAGCCAGGCGCCAGGGCAGTGGTGCCGGATGAAGAACAGGGCGGCCGCTCAGCCACCGAGATCCTGCTGCGGCACGGCCACCGGCGCATCGCCTTCATCAATGCCACCACCCCCGCGCCGGCCAAAGACGGGCGGCTTCACGGCTACCGCGAAGCACTTGGGGCGGCAGGCATACAGTTCGACCCGGACCTGGTACTGGAAGCCTACTCTGACCAGGAAGGCGGATACGGCGCGACCGAGGAGCTTCTGAAACTCGGCGTCACCGCCGTGTACTGCTACAACGACCGCATGGCCATGGGACTGTACGACGGCCTTCGGGAACACGGACTGTCCATCCCCGACGACATGGCTGTGGTCGGCTTCGACAACCAGGAAGTGATCGCCGCCCACCTCCGGCCCCCGCTTTCCACGGTGTCCCTCCCCCACTACGAACTCGGCGCAGCGGGGGTGCGGATGCTGCTCGGCGTTGACGAGGCGCCGGAGAACGGGGTCGCAAAGATCTACTGCCCCACGGTGGAACGGGCCTCGGTTCTCGCAGCGGCACACGCCTGACCGCTTCGGTCATCCCGGCTCCCCGCCTGGCGGGGAGCCAGGACGAACAGGCTTGCCAGCACCATGGCGACGCCGAGCCAGCCCAGTGCAGGCAACCGTTCACCCACGACGACGACGGCCAGCACCGCGGCGACGACGGTTTCCATGAGGGACAGGCCCGTTGCCGTGCTCGCGCGCACGCGCGCCAGTCCCCAGCCGAACAGGACGTAGCCCGCGAACATCGGGACAAGCGCCATGTAGGCGCCCACCGAGAAGTTGCCCCAGGATTCGAGCAGCGGCCGGCCGGTCACGGCGAGCACCGGCATCAGGAGCACTCCGCCCAGGCCGAACACCGCTCCCATGGCGGCACGGGATGACACTCCCCCGCTGATCAGGCGGTGGGCAGCCCACGAGTACAGCGCGTAGGTCACGCCGGCCACGAGGCCGAGAAGTACCCCCGCCGGCACGGCCCAGGCTTCTGCGAGCGCGCCCGGCCGCTCCGCGCTGTCACCGGCAAAACACAGGAGTCCGGCGCCAGCCACCCCGGTCAGCGCGCCGAGCATCCAGCGGCGGGTCAGCTCTTTCCGCTCTGCCAGGCGCTCGATGACTGCCGACGCCAGAGGGGCCGAGCCGATCGAAACGACCGTTCCGAGCGCCACCCCGGAAAGGTGCATGGAGCTGTAGAAGGCAAGCGGGTACACCGCGACCGCCGCCGCCCCGAGGGCGACCAGCAGCCACCGGCCGCGGAGGATGTCCCAGTGGTTCGCAATCGGCTGCACCGCGGACAGCGCCTGCAGCAGTCCGCCCACCCCCATGGCCACGGCGCCGATGGCCAGCGGACTCACCGACGGCGCGAATGTGGCAACAGTTCCGGTCGTGCCCCACAGCGTCGACGCAGCCACAACGAAAAACGCACCCAGGAGCGGCCCGTTCGCCCGGCCAAGCACCGCCTTCACAGCCCCTCCAGCATCTGAACAGCGATCGCCCGGGCCTCGTACAGGCAGCGGTCTTCGCCCTCAAGCCCTGCCCTTGCCATGGACCCTTCGAGCACGAACGCCAGATGCCGGGCCACCCTGGCCGACGCCTCGCCCGGTCCCGGCTTCAGTTCCGCCACATGCTTGAGCAGGAGGCCCTCGACCTCTTCCTTGTGCTGCCGGACGGCCTGCCTTCCGGGGGCGCCCGCCGGCAGTTCCGCTGCCGCGTTGAGCAGGCCGCACCCCCGGAAACCGTGCTCATAGGCCACGTTGGCGTGGTCAATGTAGGCGTCGAACACCGCCAGGACGCGCTCCTGCGGAGTGGCCGCCGTCCGGACCCGCTCCCGGTACAGGGAAAGCCATTCCTCATGCCGGGCGGCCAGGTAGGCGGCCACCAGGACCGCCTTGGAAGCGAAGTTGTTGTAGAGGCTCTTCTTGGCCACACCTGCCGCGGCAGTGATGGAGTCGATGCCCGTGGCCGCCACGCCGTTGGCATAGAAGAGCCTAGCCGCAGCCTCCAGGAGGGATGCGCGGGCAGGCCGCTTTACGGACCTTCCTTCAGGTGAAACCACAGGGAACCTCCTATGAGAAACGGCGAGTAGGTAGTCCAGTCTACCTACTCGCCTGACGGACGTAAATCACCCCAGATGGCGGGTCATAAAGCACTGCCGGGCATCGCCGTCGTTCTCTTCAATTTGTGTCTTGCTTCACAGCCCCGGCGGGGATAACATAGTCCATGATTGTTAGCGCTAACAGTGATGTTGGGGCAACCGGGGTCTCTGCTCCGGTGATGACAGCCTCCGGCGCCGGTCCTCAGGATCGGCCTCGGTACGCCGGACACCAGTGGCCGGCCCTGGCGGAAAGTACATACGCTTTCCGCTCAAGCACCGATTCGTGGCTTAACCAGGCCACGGAAGGAGAATAACGTGAGAATCAAGAAACTCCTGGGCGCCGTCGCCGTCGTCCTGGCTGTGACGGTGGGAGCCACCGGCTGCGGCAGCCGCCCCGGCGCCGCCACCAGCTCCAGCAGCGCCGATGCTGCCGGTGCCCTGGTAGGAATCTCCATGCCGACGCAGACATCGGAACGCTGGATCGCGGACGGCAAGAACGTCTCCGAATCCCTGGCCAAGCTCGGCTACAAGACTGACCTGCAGTACGCCAACGACGACATCCCCACTCAGGTCTCGCAGATCGAGAACATGCTGACCAAGGGCGCCAAGTCCCTGATCATTGCGGCGATCGACGGCACCACGCTGACGGACGTCCTGGCCAAGGCCAAGGAGCAGAACGTCAAGGTCATCGCCTACGACCGGCTGATTAACGGCACCCCGAACGTGGATTACTACACCACCTTCGACAACTATGAGGTGGGCGTCCAGCAGGCCACATCGCTGCTGACCGGGCTGGGCCTGGTGGATGCCTCCGGCAAGAAGGTCGAGGGCAAGGGCCCGTTCAACGTCGAACTTTTCGCGGGCAGCCCGGACGACAACAACGCCAACTTCTTTTGGACCGGCGCCATGGACACCCTGAAGCCGTACCTGGACGCCGGCACACTGAAGGTGCCCAGTGGCCAGACCAAGTTTGAGCAGGCCGCCATCCTGCGCTGGCAGGCGGCCACCGCCCAGAAGCGGATGGAAGACATCCTCACCGCCGCCTACGGCTCGGGCAAGAAGCTCGACGGCGTGCTGTCACCCTATGACGGCCTCTCCATCGGCATCATCTCGGCACTGACCAGCACCGGCGGCTACTCCAAGGGCGCCCTGCCTGTGGTGACCGGCCAGGATGCGGAAAAGGGCTCGGTGAAGTCCATCGTCGCCGGCGAGCAGTACTCCACGATCTTCAAGGACACCCGCAAGCTCGGCGAGCAGGCCGTGAAGATGGTGGACGCTGTCCTGAAGGGCCAGCAGCCCGAGACCAATGACACCAAGACCTACAACAACAAGGTCAAGGTGGTCCCGGCCTTCCTGCTGAAGTCCGTCATCGTCACCAAGGACAATTACAAGAAGGAACTCATCGACTCCGGTTACTACACCGACGCCGACATCAAGTAGCAGCGCTCCTCCCAGTAGCACGGCGGTGGGGGGGGGGGCCCCCCGGGCCCCCCCCCCCGCCGTCGTACGTGGTGCCTTTTTACTACTTGGCTTCCTGCAGCAGTTCGGCGCGGACCGTCCTGGTGGCCGCTACCAGATTGCGCAGGGACGCTTCGGTCTCAGCGTAGCCGCGGGTCTTCAGACCGCAGTCCGGGTTGACCCAGAGCTGGCGGGACGGAACGTGCTTCACGGCGGTGCTCAGCAGTTCGGTGACTTCCTGCTCGCCCGGAACGCGCGGCGAGTGGATGTCGTAAACGCCGGGTCCGACGCCGCGGCCGAAGCCGTGGGACTCGAGGTCGTGGACGACCTCCATGCGGGAGCGGGCGGCCTCGATCGAGGTCACGTCGGCGTCCAGGCCGTCGATCGCGTCGATGATCACGCCGAACTCGGAGTAGCACAGGTGGGTGTGGATCTGCGTTGCGTCCGCTGCACCGGCGGTGGCCAGGCGGAAGGAGTTGACGGACCAGTCCAGGTACGCGGGCTGGTCAGCCTTGCGCAGCGGGAGCAGTTCGCGCAGGGCAGGCTCGTCAACCTGGATGATCTTGATGCCGGCAGCTTCGAGGTCGGCGATCTCGTCGCGCAGCGCCAGGCCCACCTGGTTGGCGGTCTCGCCCAGCGGCTGGTCGTCGCGGACGAAGGACCAGGCCAGGATGGTGACTGGACCGGTCAGCATGCCCTTCATCGGCTTGCTGGTCAGCGACTGGGCGTACTCGGCCCAATCCACCGTGATGGGGGCGCTGCGGGTGACGTCACCCCAGAGGATGGACGGACGGGTGCAGCGGGAGCCATAGGACTGGACCCAGCCGTGGACCGTGACGTCAAAGCCTTCCAGGTTCTCGGCGAAGTACTGGACCATGTCGTTGCGCTCGGGCTCGCCGTGCACCAGGACGTCATAGCCGAGCTCTTCCTGCAGTTCGACGACGCGCTTGATCTCGTCCTTCATGAGCTGCTCGTACTGCTCGTTGGTCAGGTCGCCCTTGTTGTTGCGGGCGCGGGCCGAACGGATTTCCGAGGTCTGCGGGAAGGAGCCGATGGTGGTGGTGGGCAGCGGCGGCAGCTGCAGTGCTGCTTCCTGGGCGGCTTCGCGGACCGAGTACTCGGAGCGGTTGAAGTCGGCCGGGGTCAGGGCCTCGGTGCGGGCGCGGACGTCGGCGCGGCGGACACCCTCGGCTGCGGCACGGGAGGCGATGATGCGGGTGGCCTCGTCGATGGCCGGCTGAACTGCTGCAGCGTCGGTCAGCAGGCCGGCGAGGGTAACAACCTCAACGGCCTTCTGGTCGGCGAAAGCCAGCCAGCTGCGCAGCTGCTCGGACAGCTGGACCTCTTCCTCGACGTCGTGCGGGACGTGCTGGGTGGAGGTGGAGGTGCTGATGGCCAGCTTGGCGACCCCCTTCTGCAGCTCGGCGATCTTGTAGGCCGAGGCCTGCAGGTCGTTGCGCCAGATGTTGTGGCCGTCCACGACGCCGGCAACGAGGGTCTTGGTGCCCAGCGCAGCCAGTGCTGCGGCGGAGGGAACCTCGCCCTTGAAGACGTCGATGTGCAGGGCGTCGATGTTGGTGGCGGCGAGCGTGCCGAGCTGGCCGTTCAGTGCGCCGTACGGCGTGGAGACGAACAGCTGCGGGCGGCCGGCGGCAGCGGTGAGGACCTCGTAGGCGCGGGCAACGGCGGCCTGGATTTCCTGCTCGGGGGTGTCCTGGTCCACAACCAGGGCAGGCTCGTCCAGCTGGACCCAGCTGGCGCCGGCAGCTGCCAGCTTCTGGAGCAGTGCGGTGTAGACCGGGAGGACGTCCTCGAGGCGGGACAGCGGGCTGAAGCCGGCGGGGGCATCGTCAGAAGCCTTGCTCAGCAGCAGGAAGGTGACCGGGCCCACGATGTACGGGCGGGTCTCCACGCCGTTGGCGAGCGCGTATTCGAACTCCTCAACGATGCGGTTGGAGGTGAGTGCGAAGTTGGTCTCCGGGCCGATTTCCGGCACCAGGTAGTGGTAGTTGGTGTCGAACCACTTGGTCATTTCCAGCGGCTGCTGTTCCTTGTTGCCGCGTGCCAGGGTGAAGTAGCCGTCGATGTCCAGCTGTCCCTCAGCGTTGAGGAGGTTGCCGAAGCGGGCCGGAACGGCGCCGACGTGGGCGGCGGCGTCGAGCACCTGGTCGTAGAAGGAGAACGTGCCCGGAACCGCAGCGGCTTCGGTGAGGCCGAGGCCCTGCAGGCGCTTGGCGGTGCCCAGCTGGATTTCCTTGGCGGCAGCGTCGAGGGCAGCGGCGTCGATCTTGCCGGCCCAGTATGCCTCCACGGCCTTCTTCAGTTCGCGGCGGCGGCCGATGCGCGGGTAGCCCAGGATCGAGGCGGACGGGAAGGGCGTGCTCTGCACGGGAGTCTGTTCAGTCATGTGAAATTCCTTAAATCGTTGCGAAAAATCGTTGCGAAAGCTGAGAAGGTCTCGGGGAGGAATGCTGTCAGCTGGCGAGCTGGCGACGGGCGAGCGCGTTCAGGCGGCTGGTGGAGCGGGCCGGCCGGGCGAGCTGCAGCTTGTCCAGCACCTCGAGCGCGCTCTGGTGCTCGTTGAAGGTGTAGATGTGGAGCCCGGGCGCTCCGGCGTCCAGGGCCGCGTTGGCCAGGTCCACCGTTGCGCTGACGCCGATCCGGAGCCGTTCAGCGTCCGTATCGGCCGCCGCCATGCGCTCGATGAGCTCCGGTGCGGGTTCGACGCCGGTCAGCTCGCCGAGGCGCTTGAGCCTGCGCAGGCTGGTGAGCGGCATGACGCCGGGGATGATCGGGATGGTGACGCCGGCCCGGCGTGCCCTCGTGAGAAGGTCCGCGTACTGGTCCCTGTGGAAGAACACCTGGGTGATCGCGAAGTCGGCACCGGAGCGCTGCTTGGCGAGCAGCACCTCGACGTCGTGGGCCTCGCTTGGCGATTCCGGATGCCGCGTCGGGTAGGCCGCCACACCAACGGCAACCTTTCCGGCGCACAACAGCGCGGAACGCCGCTGCTCGACCCTGCGGATGAGCTCAATCAGGTCCTGGGCGTAGCGCAGCGAACCGCTGACCGGTGCACCACTGTCCTTTGGCAGGTCGCCGCGGAGGGCGAGGATGCCGCGGACGCCGGCGTCGAGCAGTTCACCGATGATTTCGGCGAGCTCCGTCGGCGTGTTGCCGACGCACGTCAGGTGGGCCAGCGGGCGGAGGGTGGTCTCCAGCACCAGGCGGTTGATGAGTTCGACGGCCGTGTCCCGGTTGGAGCCGCTGGCACCGTAGGTAACCGACACGTAATCGGGATCGGTGGCTTCCAGTTCCCGGATGGTGGTCCACAGGGTTTCGGCTGCAGCAGGCGAACGCGGCGGAAAGAGCTCATAGGAGAGCGCCACCGGTGCGGTCTCGGAAAGATTTGGGTGCGTGTCAATAAGGCTTGGCGGTGACATTTGCGTCCTTGGCTATGGGCCATTGAAGGCTGCGCTGCCTGGCGGTTGGCCCCGGCAGCATGCGCTCAATGAATTGAGTTTGGGGAACACGGGACGGACTTCAGCAGGGCGCAGCCGCGACTGTTACGCCTGGAAAGAAGTCCACCGTGAGCAAATGTCAGGCCCACATGGGGGCACCCACACCCTCCTTGGCGGCCGGCAGGCGGCTCACCGCAGCGGAGGATCGCTGACACGTTACCTCGGTAACTTGTATAGAACTCTAGAAGCCGTACCGGGACGCCTTCAAGTTGACGCCGAATTAAGACGCTGCTTTACGCCCGGTTGGACTGCCCGTTCAGAATTATCTTCGCCGAAAGGGACCCTGGGGTCGCCGGGCCGCCGGAAACCGGCCCGGCGAGGCCCTTTTCAAACCGCAGAAATTAGTCCATTCTTTTGTCACGTCGTATCGGATTCGGCAAGGTCTCAGGTTGAGGAGGCTGGATGCTTCTTCTGGTTCTTCCTCGGTGAATCGTCCCGAGTGAACATGATCCGCGCCCGTCTCCCGGCCTGCGTCGCACCGTCCCGAGACTCGCCCGCCGGCAGGGCGCGGTTTGCCAGCGTTCTGCCGCAGCCCGGGCACGGCACTGACGGCGCGGTGGAGTTGCTGGAAGCCAGAAATCCCTACGGCGAAAGGCCATCGAGATGTTCCAGCTTCACAAACCTCCGCTTTCCAAAGCACCGTCTGCCCCGGGCTCCGCCCTTGTACTCCTCCTGGCGCTGGCCACCATTACGTCCTGCGCTCCCCAGCAGAATTCCGCCCCGCAGGCCACCACCGGTTCTGCCGCACCGACAGCGACGTCGGCCGCGGCTTCGCCAACCGGCGCTGCGGCTTCAGGATCCGCCACCCCCGGTTCAACCGGGACAGCCGGCGCGGACGAGCTCTGCGGTCCCGGCTCCGCGATCAACTTTGACATCTCCGAGTTCCAGTCAACCCCCAACGTGGACAACAAGTGGTTCCCGCTCAAGCCCGGCATGCAGTACACCACCACGGGCGACGTCAAGAGCGCCGACGGAGACATCAAACGCACGGTGGTGCATACCATCACCGGACTGACCAAGGTCATCGACGGCGTGAAGACCCAGGTCATGTGGGACCGGGACTATGCGGGAGATGAGCTGGTGGAATCCGAACTGGCGTTCTTTGCCCAGACCAACAGCGGCACCGTCTGGCTCTTCGGCGAATACCCAGAGGAATACGAGAACGGGAAGTTCACCGGCGCGCCCTCCACCTTCATCCACAGCCTGGATGAGGCCCAGGCTGGCATCGCCATGCAGGCGGACCCCCAGACCAATACGCCCAGCTATGTCCAGGCGCACGCGGCGAGCGTCGACTTCCTGGACTGCGGGCAGGTCGTCAAGCAGAACGACCATGTGTGCGTCGCCACGGGCTGCTATGACGATGTGCTGGTGATTGACGAACGCAACCCGCTCGAACCCGCTGTGGGCCACCAAAGGAAGTACTACTCGGCCGGAACCGGTCTGGTGAAGGTGACTGCCGTAGGCGGCAAGGATCAGGAGACGCTGGAGCTCGCCAAGATCGAACAGCTCACCGATGCCAAGCTGAAGGAAATCAACCAGGAGGCCCTCAAGTTGGACCGGCATGGCTACCAGGTCAGCAAGAACGTGTACGCCAAGACGGAGCAGGCTCAGGTTGCCACGGATACGTCTGCGCCCGTCAGCAGCCCTGGCACCGATAAGCCAACGGTTCAGCCCGGCTACTAGTACGCAGCAGCGTCCGATGCGGGAAAGGGTGCCCGGCAGGAGGTTCCCGGGCACCCTCCCTTTAGCCCATGATCCGGTCTATTCTGATGCCATGATCCAGCTACCAGCCAGCTACGAGGAATACCTCGTTGGCAAGGACCCGAGCTTCGTTGACATGGTCCGTCCGGTTCTCCTCCAGTCGGCAGCGGACCAATTGCATGGCGTCCGGGTGCTCTTTGTTCCCCGGGGACACCAGGCACACCTGGACGACACGATCCCGTACGGGACCATCGTCGAAGACATCGACTGAGGGTTAACGTCCAGCAGGATTAGCCTTCCAGCAGCAGCCGCTGGGCCCTGGGCGCAAGGGTGTGCTCAAGGACCAGGCAGGCAGCGCCCACGGCTCCCACGTCCTCCCCCACGCCCGTGCCCACAACTTCGACGGCATGGATGTTGCCGGCGTCGCTGCTTTGCTGGATCAGGCCGGGGACCTTCTCCAGGTAGCGCCCGGCCAACAGCGGCCAGAAGGGGCCGCCAAACACCACCCGGTCCACGTCCAGGGTGTTGGCCACGGCTGACGCCGCCCGGGCCACGAGTTCGGCTGACTTGTCGATGATGGCAGCCGCTGCGCCGTTGCCGGCCTCGGCGGCTTCACAGAGCAAGGCGAAGCGTTCCTGCACGGCGGAGCCGCTTGTGGCGGTGCCGGGCTCATCCAGGATGCCCGCCGCCTGCGCCTGCGCGACCAGGACCTGGGGAATGCAGGTGGACTTGACGCAGCCGCGCAGCCCGCAGTCGCACGGGGCTCCGTCCGGGTCGACGATGATGTGGCCGATCTCGCCGGCGTTGCCCGAAGTTCCGCGCACAACCTCGTCATTGAGGACGATGCCGCAACCGATGCCCGTGCCCATGTACATGAAAATGAAGCTGCCGGCGCCTGAGGCACCCCCGGCCCAGGTTTCGGCGACCGCGGCGCTCGTGACGTCCTTGTCCATCAGTACGGACAGGCCTGTGGCTTCGGCCAGCGCGTCCCGGAGCGGAACACTGTCCCAGCCGTCAAGGAGCGGGGGCTCCACCACCGTTCCGTTGTCATGGTCGATGGGCCCCGGTGCCGCGACGCCCAGACCGGCAATCTTGGTCCGGTCCACGCCCGAGGCCTCGATCAGCTTGTCGATTTCGGCGGCGATCGCGGCGATGACCGCTTCGGGGCCGGAGCTGTCCGGTGTTTTCACGCTCGAATGCTGGACTACTGCGCCCAACAGATCCAGGACGACGAAGGTGGCCACGGCCGGGTCCAGGTGCACGCCGACCGCGTACATGCCGGCGGGATTCAGGCGCAGAATGGTTCGCGGCTTGCCGGGCCCTGTGCCCTCTTTGCCCGCCTCGACGATGAGGTTCTGGTCCAGCAGCCGGCGGGAGATATTTGAAATGGTTTGCGGGGACAGGCCCACGATCTGGGCCAGTTCCACGCGGCTGAGCCCCGCGGCGGCACGGCGGATCGCATCAAGGATGACAGTGAGGTTGAAGTCGCCCATCCGGGGCAGGTTGGTTCCGCGCCTCGGCGAGGGCTGGCGGATCTCGGTCAAGGATTCCCCTATCATCTGCTGTTGGCCACTATCAATGTCTGAATGGTACGTTACGCACCTTCCAACGGGTACGCCCCACGCGCAGGGGGCACAGGGTGGTTCGACGGCGGGCCGCGGGGCTCAGACGGCGGCCCGCCGGACGCTGGCGGCCACCGTGAATTTGGTGTTCCGCCCCCGCACCGCGGTGGGACCAACCAGCCGCTCCAGCGCCGGCACGTAGCGCAGGTGGCTGTTGAACACGGTCCAGAGCTGGCCTCCGGGCGCCAGCACCCGGCCCGCTGCCTCGAACAGCTTCAGGCCCGCACCGGCATGAACGCTGGAGCCAAGGTGGAAGGGCGGGTTCAGCAGAATCAGGTCCGCGCTTGCGGCCGGAAGGGTGCTCATGGCATCGTCCTGGACAGCCGTGATGCTGGGAGCCAGGCCGTTGGCCCGGGCGGTCGCTGCCGCCGATGCCACCGCGGCCGCGGACCGGTCCGTGGCGAGGACGTCGGTTCGGGGGTGCCGGCGCGCATACATGGCCGCCAGGATCCCGGTGCCGCAGCCCAGGTCCACGGCCCTGGCCGCGGCAGGGATCTCCGGCAGGAACGTCAGCAGGAACCGGGTTCCAATGTCCAGGCGGGTGCCCGCGAAAACGGCCCCGTGTGCGCAGATGTCGAGATCGAGTTCGGCGTTGTGTTCCGTCACGGGGTAGGGCGGTGTTCCTTCCGCACGCTTGAGGCCCGAGGCGATGAGTAACCGCGATTTTTGCCGGGCCAGCTGCGGCTGGACTGTATCAAAGTACTTGCCCAGCACGTCATTCATGCCGAGGGACATGTGCTTGACCCGGCCGCCTGCAATCAGAACTGCACCGCCGGGCGCATGCCGGGCAACGGCGTCGGAAATCTCTTCGAGTTCAGCGAGCGTCTTGGGCAGCTGCAGCAGCACCAGGTCCGCGCCGGCCAGCAGTTCGGCGCCGAGCGGCAGCTGGGCAAAGCCGGCCGCGACTCCCAGCGCTGCCGCATTGTTGCGCAGCGCCCGCTCCCCCGTGATCAGGTCCTGGTGCACCTTCACCCCGGCCGGCACCGGACCGGCACCGCCGGCCAGCAGCCCGAGCGTGAGCGCCCCGTAGTTGTCCCCGATGACGGCAACCGTGCTGTCCGGGGTGAGCAGATCCGATGCGGCTTCCAGAAGGAGGGCGTCGGTGGCGTCCCACGCCTGAAGGTTGGCGGCCTCGACATCCGGGTGCCTTCGAAGCAAGCCCAGGACCTGCCCAAGACCGTTTTTTGTCACGTGTCGCCGCCGCCTCTTCCTTGCTGGTTACCCGGGCGGAAATCCGCCTGTGCAAATCTACCGTGGATCCGCCGCGGCTGCGGGGACCGCCAGGAGTTTGAGGATTTCGGTCACCGCGGCTCGGCCGGCGCGGTTCGCGCCGATGGTGGACGACGACGGGCCGTAGCCCACCAGGTGCACCCGGGGTTCCGCCGCCACCTGCGTTCCTTCCATGGCAATCCCGCCGCCCGGGCCCCGCAGGTGCAGCGGTGCCAGGTGCTCCAGCTCGGCGCGGAAGCCGGTGGCCCACAGGATCACGTCCGCTGCGAGGAACCCGCCGTCCGCCAGCCTGACGCCGCCGGGCTCGATCGCGGTGAACATCGGCCGGCGGTCCAGCACGCCGCGTGCGGCTGCCGCCCGGAGCACAGGCGTCCAGATGAGTCCGGTGGCGGCCACGACGCTTTGCGGCGGCAGGCCCAGCCGTACCCGTTCTTCCACCAGGGCAACGGCGTCGTGCCCGGCCTGCCGGTCGAACCCCTCCCGCCATACGGGCTCGCGGCGCGTGAACCAGCTCGTCGATGTGACCTTGGAGATTTCGTCCAGCAGCCCGACGGCGGAGATCCCGCCGCCCACAACGATGACGTGCAGGCCCCGGAACTCCTCGGCGGAGACGTAGTCGGCCACGTGCAGCTGACGGCCGCCGAACGTGAACTGGCCCGGATAAATCGGCCAGAATGGCCTGGTCCACGTGCCCGTGGCGTTGATGACGGCGCGTGCTGTCCATCCGCCGTCGGACGTGGTGATCCTGAGCCGTCCAGCCGGGTCAGCATCTTCGCGTTCTACGGCGAGCACCTTGACCGGCCGCTCGACGGCCAGCCCCACCTGCCGCTCGTAGGCGGCGAAGTACCGGCTGAGGAATGCCGAGCTCGGCTCCCTTGGGTCGACGTCCGGCTGCGGTATGCCGGGGAGGTCGCTGATGCCGTTGACTGTGGCCATGAGCAGGCTCTTCCACCGGTGCCGCCAGGCTCCGCCCGGGCCGTCCTCTGCGTCGAGCACCGCGTACGTCCGTCCTGGACCTACTGCCGTCGCCGCGCCAACTGGCTGCTCTGTGGCGGCAGCGGGCGTGAAGCCGCGGCGGCGCAGGTGGAACGCGGCGGAGAGTCCCGCCTGCCCTGCACCGATGACCACGACGTCGGCGTGCCGGGTTCCTCTGCTCGTTACCGTTTCACCGCTCAACAGTGCTGCTCCCCCGGTTTGCCTATCCGCTCCACATTTTCATCCTAGGCGCCCGCCGTCCGTGGTACGCGCGGGCCTGGCTGCTGCCCGCGGAAACGGGGAAGGTCCTCCTGCACACCGGGTGCAGGAGGACCTCCGGGCCTTCGGTTGATGGTCTCGTGTGTCAGTCGTCGCTGCCGTGGCCGCGGCTGCCTCCGCTGTCGTCGCCGGGTTCGGTGGCCTTGTGGTCTCCACCCTTGTCGTCGCCGGCTTCGGGCGCCGTCCGCAGCCCCCCGTGGTCATCGCCCGGCTCAGCAACCCGGGGTGCCTGGTCTGAGCGGAGACCGCCGTTGTCGTCGCCGGGCTCCGCGCTGCTCCTCAGACCGCCCCTGTCGTCACCCGGCTCGACGGAGATGGAGCCGCTGCCCACGAAGTTCTGCACCGGCGCTGCCACGGTTCCGCCGGCGTCGTCGCCGGGCTCGGTGGCGGTACGTTGGCCTCCGTTGTCGTCGCCTGCTTGCGCTGGCTTGGGGGCCTTCTTTGCCGCTGATGCCTTCTTGTCCCCGGCCTGCGGGTCATCGGTTGTCTTCGCGGTTGCCTCGGCGGAACTGACGGCGGGGGCCGGTGTTCTGGTGGCGGAGTCGTCCGCTACGAGGACGCTCTGCGTGTCGTCACTGGTACCCGAGCCGGTGTTGCTCAGCGTCTGGGTGGTGGCGAAGGCGGCACCTCCGGTGAGGAGGATGCCGGCGACGGATAGTGCGAGGGCTGCTCTTGTCTTCATGGCTCCACAGTAGAAATTCGCCGTCGAGGATAGGTGCAGAGGAAATCCAAGACTTGTCCAAGATTGCCCTCGCTGTTCTCCCGGCAATCCCACGGCGGGGCGGGCGGAAGCGGCGTGCACAGGAAGGGCACGCGCAGGAAAGGGTAAAGCGGGCAGGGAGACGCAATACGGGCGGGGTCAGTCGTCGGCGCCGTGGCCGCCGCTGCCGCCGCTGCCATCGCCTGGCTCCGGCGCCTTCCGCAGGCCGCCCTTGTCGTCCCCGGGCTGAACCGGGACCACCACAGCCGGCGCGGGAGCGGGCTGAAAAGTCACCGTTCCCCCGCCGGGGCCGGATGATGACGGTGCAGTCGCGGAACCGGCCGCAGTCCCGGGCGCGGTGACCGGGGCGGACTTCGCCGGATTAGGTTTGGCGGCGGTTGATGCCGCTGCACCGGCTTTCGGGGAGCCCGGCTTTGCGGGGCCGGACTTCACCGGAGTGGCCGTTTTCTGAGCGCCGGTCGCCTGTGGGGTGGCCTTTGGTGCTGCGGTGGCGGCAGGACCCGGCACGGGAACGTTCGGAAGGAGGACCAGGTTTGCATTTCCGGTCCCGGTGGGCGAAACGCTAAGCACCTGTGTATTGACGGCAAGGGCCGCCGAGCCCGCAGCGAGTATCCCCGCGACGGACAGCACCAAGGCAGCTCCCGTTTTCATGGCTCCACTTTAGAGGCAAAGCGGCTACGAAGGGCCCAACGAATATCCAAGATTCGTCAAAGATTCGGGGCGCCGGGAGTGCGGGCTTAACGAAAAAAGCCGCCGGTTCATGGTTACACCATGGACCGGCGGCTACTTGGTGGAGCTGAGGGGACTCGAACCCCTGACCCCCTGCATGCCATGCAGGTGCGCTACCAGCTGCGCCACAGCCCCAAACTGTTCCCTCCGAAACTTTGCGTTTCCCCGAAGCAACCCGACCAGCGTAGTCCAGAAATCGCCAGGATGCGAATCGAGGGCATGTGGCTTCCGTCACGTTCACCTGCGGCCCAAAAGCCCGGTGAACGCCCCTTTCGGGCAAAGAAAAATCCGCCGGAATCTTTCGATTCCGGCGGATTATCCGGTGGAGCTGAGGGGACTCGAACCCCTGACCCCCTGCATGCCATGCAGGTGCGCTACCAGCTGCGCCACAGCCCCATATTCTTGCCGCTTCAGATTTCGATCTCTCCGAAGCAACTCAAATATCTTAGAACAGCGTTTCCGAAAATTCCAAATCGGGCATATTCGGTCCCGCGGCCTACTCCTGTTCGGCGGTGACGGCGGCCTTGGCCGAGGCGTCATCTCCCAGCTGCAGGTCCACTACCGGGCAGTCCTTCCAGAGCCGTTCCAGGGCGTAGAAGACACGGTCCTCCTCGTGCTGGACGTGGATGACGACGTCGGCGTAGTCGAGCAGGACCCAGCGGCCGGCCGAACGGCCTTCCCGGCGGACCGGGCGGAGGTCCTGCTTGATGAGTTCCTCTTCAATGCCGTCGACGATGGCGTTGACCTGGCGTTCGCTGGGTGCCGAGGCAATGAGGAACACGTCGGCCAGGGCCAGGCGTTCGCTGACGTCCAGGGCGACGATGTTTTGGGCGATTTTGTCCGCCGCGGCCCTGGCTGCGTGCCGGGCTGTGGTGACGGACGATTCGGATGCAGTCACGGGACTCCTTGTGGTGATGAAAAGCGTAGGTGGTTGTACTGGTTGAAGTCAGCGTGAAAGGCCGCTGATAATCATGATGACGCCGGCAACGAGGGCGATGGCGCCGAGCGCCAGCACGCCAAGCTGGATCAGCTTCAGCCGGTTGGCCCGCGCGAGTCCGGCGGTGGCTGCGTCGAGGGGTTCCAGCCCGTAGGCGGACTTGGCAGACACCGGCGGCAGCGCCGAAACGTCGTCGCCGGACTCATGGGTCCAGGCAGGTTGGCGGGCACTGGCCGGAGGCGCAGCTGCCGAACGCGCGGCCGCTTCTGCCCGGGCGATGACCCGCGACCGCCCGGTGGACGGCCCGGCCGAGCGGGCCGCTTTGGCGGCCCGGTTGCCCCGGGCCGGGACCCGCGGACCGGGGTTGGTCACCACGGGAACATGCGACGTGGCCGGCCGCTTCATGACGGGACGGTCCACACCCGGAACCTGTTCAAATTCCAGCGGCGTCACCATGGCGAGGTTGCTGGCGGTGGACGGACCGTTGTGGCCTGTTTGGGGCGTGGTGTTCTGCTCGGCCAGCTTCTGCTTGGCCATGGCCCGTTTGTTGAGCACGGCGGCCCGTTCGGCCAGGGCAATCTGCTGGGCAAGGATTTCCGGATCCACGGCCTCAGGGTCCGTCGCCGCGATGTGCTCCATCTTGGCGATCTGGTTCTTGGCCTGCTCCGCCAGGAGGGCACGGGCCTCAAGGGCCTGCTCCACCGTCATGCCATCGGGCAGCTCGTCCCCCGCAGGCGCCGCTGGCCGCGGACCGGGACCTCCGGCCGGCTGAGCTGCCGGCTTGGGGCCGGCGGCCGGGGCACCTCTGCCGGACGTACCGGAAGAGGAGCCAGACGCAGAAGCGGGCGATTTCCCGGTGGAGGCACCGCCGTCGGCCGGTGGCACAATGGGCATCGCCGAAGTGACGGCCTGCTCCTTGAGCTGCATTAGCCGCAGCTGGCGGCGTGTGGGCGGCCCACCGCCGGAAAGCTGCTCTTCCTTTTCGGCCAGCTCCTTGATGGTCCGCAGTGCCGCACGGTCCCGGGCACGGATCTGTGACGAACGCTCGGCGGCTGAAACGGCCGGCGGGGAGTCCACGGGGCCCGGCGCTACCCGGCGCACTCGCCCGGTGTCTTCCTGGCTGGTGTCGCCGGCGGCCGGACGCTTCGAAGCAGGCGGGTTTGACACGGGACCTTTTGAAACAGGTGGTTTCGAGGCAGGGGCTTGCTCGCCGGCACCCGGAGGGGCGGCGTTCCGGTTCGTGGCCAGCGCTTCATCCCGGGCCTTGCGCAGTTCCCGGCGGCTGCGGATCGGTTGCTGTTCCTGACTCATCTCAAACTCATTCAGTACTGGCTGGATCGTTTGTCTCGGTAGTTTCGGACCTGCAGTTCCCCGCCGGTGCTGCGTAGAGCCCGTATTTCGCGATGTACTGCACAACGCCGTCCGGCACCAGGTACCACACCGGGTTATGGGCGGCAACGCGGGCGCGGCAGTCGGTAGACGAGATCGCCATCGCAGGGACCTCGAGCAGGCTGACGTCCTTGCGGCCCATGCCGTCGAGCTCATGGCCTGGCCGGGTAACTCCCACAAAGTGGGCCAGCGACCAGAGCTCGTCGATGTCCTTCCACGACAGAATTTGCGCCAGGGCGTCAGCGCCGGTGATGAAGAACAGGTCGGCGTCAGGCCGCTGCGTCCGCAGGTCGCGGAGGGTGTCGATGGTGTAGGTGGGACCGGGACGGTCCACATCGACACGGCTGACCGTAAACCGCGGGTTCGATGCTGTGGCGATCACCGTCATGAGATAACGGTGTTCGGGTTCGCTGACCTTCTTGCTGGACTTTTGCCACGGCTGGCCAGTGGGCACGAACACGACCTCGTCAAGTCCGAACTTGGCGGCCACCTCGCTGGCGGCCACAAGGTGGCCGTGATGGATGGGATCGAAAGTCCCACCCATCACGCCCAGCCGCAGCCGGCGCTGCGTATCCCTGTGGTGCAGTGCGGCGGAAATCTTAGTGGCCCTGGCCGTGGTCGTGCTTGTTGGGGTGCTGGCGGTGCGGGTCGGCGTGCTCGTCGACCGCGCTGTGGCGGTTGCCCAGGTTGGTGTAGGAGAGGGTGACGAACATCAGCACCACGAAGAGGGCAAACATCGAGACGCCGAAGACCCAGGGCTCGGCCCACAGGGGTGCCCTTTCCTCGTGTTCGGCAACTGACGCGGCAATCTGCTGGAGCAGCATTTTCTCCCCTAGGAATAAAAGGATGACGACGGCGGAAATTCCCGCCGGTCTGGACTTCTTTACTATGTTACCGCTATGTCAGGAGCGGACTTGGCCCTCGCCCTGGACAATCCACTTGGTGGTTGTCAGCTCGGTCAGGCCCATCGGGCCGCGGGCGTGAAGCTTCTGCGTGGAGATCCCGACCTCGGCCCCCAGGCCCAGCTCCCCGCCGTCCGTAAACCGCGTGGAGGCGTTCACGATGACCGCAGCGGAATCGATTTCCGCGATGAAGCGCTCGGCGTTCCGCAGGTCATTCGTCAGGATGGCCTCGGTGTGTCCCGTCGACCAGGTCCGGATGTGCTTCACGGCGTCGTCCAGGCTGTCCACCATGGCCACGGCGAGATCCAGGTCCATGTACTCGGTGGCCCAGTCCTCGTCCGTTGCCGGCAGGGCTTCCACCGACGCGGGGAGCGCGGCCCGCACACGGTCATCGGCATGCAGCCGGACGCCCGCCTTGCTCAGGGCCGCGGCGACCGCGGGCAGAACCGTGGAGCCGGAGTGCACGAGCAGCGTCTCCACCGTGTTGCACACGCTGGGCCGCTGGGTCTTGGCGTTGAGGAGGATCTCCACCGCCATGTCTTCGCTGGCCGACTCATCGATGAAGATGTGGACGTTGCCCTCGCCGGTCTCGATGACGGGCACGGAGGAGTTGTTGACGACGGTCTGGATCAGCTCACGGCCGCCGCGGGGAATCAGGACGTCGACGCGTCCGCGGGCACGCATGAGCACGTTGGCGCCCTCGCGGCCGTACCGGTCCACGGACTGCACGGCATCGGCCGGCAGGCCCACGGACTCCAGGGCATCGCGCAGCACGCGGATGAGGGCCTCGTTGGTGAAGGCCGCGGCCGAACCACCGCGGAGGATCACGGCGTTGCCGCTCTTGAGCGCCAGGCCGGCGATGTCCACCGTGACGTTGGGACGGGCTTCGTAAATGGCTGCCACGACGCCCATGGGGACGTTGACCTGGCGCAGGCGCAGGCCGTTGGGCAGGGTTTGTCCGCGCACCACATTGCCCACGGGATCGGGCAGGCCGGCCAGGTTCTCCAGGGCTGCGGCGAGGGCGGCAATGCGCGTGTCGTTGAGGGTCAGCCGGTCAAGGAGGGCGGCGGACGTGCCGTTGGCGCGGCCCGCTTCCACGTCCTTGGCGTTCGCGGCGAGGACCTGCTGCTTGTTCGCGAGCAGGGCGCTGCCGATGGCGCGCAGGGCCTTGTCCTTCCAGGCCCGGTTGGCGCGGCCCATGCTGCGGGCGGCCTGGCGGGAACGGTCGGCGACCGCGTAGACGGCGGCCTCGACGTCAGCCGGTGTGGGCTGGCTGTCTGCCGGCAGGGTGGGGACCGTCGTAGCGTCGTTGGATGTCTCAGCTGCTTGGTTCATCAGTGCCTCAGTCATCATTCAAGTCTAGGCGAGTCCGGCGGCTAGACCAGAACCAGGTCGTCAACGTGAACAACTTCACGGTCGAATCCGCGGCCCAGGGCCTCCCCCAGCTCCACGGTGGACCGTCCGAGCATCTGCGGCAGTTCCGCCGCGGAGTAGTTCACCAGGCCGCGGGCCACGACGGCGCCATCGGGCGAGACCATTTCGACGGCGTCGCCGCTTTCGAAGCTGCCTTCGACGGAGGTGATGCCGGCGGGCAGCAGCGAGGTGTGGTTGTCCCGCACGGCCCTGACGGCGCCGGCGTCAAGGAACAGCCGGCCCTGCACGTGGGCCAAATGCGCGAGCCACATCATCCGCACGGATTTGCGTGCCCCGTTGACGGTGAACCAGGTGCCAACGTCATCGCCGGCCAGCGCCGCGGCGGCGTTGCCGGTGGAGGTGACGAGCGCCGGGATGCCCGAATCTGCGGCCATGAGGGCGGCCTCGACCTTGGTCTGCATGCCGCCGGTGCCCACTCCGGCTTTGCCGGTCTTGCCGATGGAAACGCCGTCGAGGTCCTCCGGACCGTCCACCTGGGGAATCCGCTTGGCGCCCTGGGCGGGCGGGCCGTCGTACAGGGAGTCGACGTCGGACAGCAGCACCAGCGCATCGGCGCGCACGAGGTGCGCCACGAGGGCCGACAGGCGGTCATTGTCGCCGAAACGGATCTTGTGCGTGGCGACGGTGTCGTTCTCGTTGACGACGGGAACGACGCCGAGGTTCAGCAGCCGGTTGAGGGCACGGAATGCGTTCTGGTGATGGCTGCGCCGCATGAGGTCATCTGCGGTGAGAAGCACCTGGCTCACCGTGACGCCGTGGGCGGCGAAGGCGTGCGTGTACCGTGCCATCAGCAGGCCCTGCCCCACGCTGGCCGCGGCCTGCTGCGTGGCGAGATCCCGGGGACGCTTGGCCAGGCCCAGCGGCGCCAGACCGGCCGAGATGGCGCCCGACGAAACGAGGATGATCTCGGTTCCCGCGTTGCACTTGGCGGCCAGCACATCCGAAAGCTCGGTGAGCGCCTCCTCCGATATTCCGCCCTTGATGCTGGTAAGGGACGACGATCCTACTTTGACCACAATCCGTCGCGCCCTGGCGAGCATGCTGCGGTCGTCGGTCCTGGGTTCCTCGATGACAATTGCGGAAGAATCGGTCACGTGTGCGGGTTCACTCCTCATGTTCGGTGGTCAGTCCGCTCTCCTTCAGGGGCTGGGCAGCCCGGCGCGCGCTGACGGACTCGGTCCAGATGCCGGCTTTGCGCTCGGCTTCCAGCTCGGCCCGTGCCGCTGCCTTCGCCTCGCGTCGCTCGATCTGTTCCTCGCGCTTCTGGCTGCGGGTGGGACGGTCGCCGATGTCGGCAAAGCGGACGTCCGTGCCGCGCGGCGAGGCCAGCAGCTCGGCGCCAGCCATCATGGTCGGCTCCCAGTCGAACACCACGCCGTCGTCCTCGCCGATCACCACGGTGTCGCCGGGCTTGGCGCCCTGCTTGAACAGCTCGGTTTCGACTCCGAGCTTGGCCAGGCGGTCGGCAAGGTAGCCAATGGCTTCCTCGTTGGTGAAGTCCGTCTGCTTGACCCAGCGCACGGGCTTCTCACCCAGCACGCGGAACAGCGGCTCCAGGTTCTTCTCCTCGCGGCGGATCCTGAAACCGGTCTCGTTGACGGCGCGGGGCCGCAGTACCGGTGCGTGCACCTTCGGCGGCGTGGCTTCCACGCTGTCGCGGGCGGCCTGGACGATCTCTGCCATGGCGAAGCCCAGCTGGCGCAGGCCCTCATGGCTCGTGGCCGACACTTCGAAGACGCGGTAGCCGCGGGATTCCAGCTCCGGCCGGACAAACTCTGCCATGTCCTTGCCGTCCGGCAGGTCGACCTTGTTAAGTGCCACGAGCCGGGGGCGGTGGTTGAGCGGAACAACTGCGCCGTTCGCGCCGGCGTAGCTCATGTCCACCGCGTACTTTTCGAGCTCGGTTTCGATAATTGCGAGGTCGGAGAGCGGATCTCGGTCAGATTCCAGCGTACCGCAGTCCAAAACGTGCACCAAAGCTGCGCAGCGCTCGACGTGTCGCAGGAAGTTGTGGCCCAGGCCCTTGCCTTCGCTGGCGCCTTCGATGAGGCCGGGGACGTCGGCAATGGTAAAGCGGACGTCACCGGCCTGGACCACGCCAAGGTTCGGGATAAGGGTGGTGAAGGGGTAGTCGGCGATCTTCGGCCGCGCGGCGGACATGGCCGCGATCAGGCTGGACTTGCCGGCGGAGGGGAAACCGACCAGGGCGATGTCGGCGATCGACTTGAGCTCCAGGACAATATCGCTGGCGTCACCCTCGATGCCGAGCAACGCGAAACCAGGCGCGCGGCGCTTCTGGGAGGACAGCGCGGCGTTTCCGAGCCCGCCCTGTCCGCCGGAGGCTGCGACGAATTCGGTGCCTTCGCCCACGAGGTCGGCCAGGACCTTGCCGTCCTTGGTCTTGACGACGGTGCCGTCCGGAACGGGAAGGACCAGGGTTTCGCCGTTCTTGCCGCCGCGCCAGTCACCCATGCCGGGGCCGCCGTTGGTGGCGTGCCGGTGCGGTGCGTGGTGGTAGTCGAGCAGCGTGGTGGTCTGCGAGTCGACGCGCAGGATGACGTCGCCCCCGTCGCCGCCGTTGCCGCCGTCGGGTCCGCCCAGCGGCTTGAACTTCTCACGGTGGACGGAGACACACCCGTGGCCGCCGGTACCGCCGGATACGTGCAGTACTACCCGGTCTACAAAGCTCGCCACGGTGAATCTCCTCTGTTGCTGAATCCGGCCGTCCTGGACGTCCAAATCGATTGTAATGCGGTTAAAAGAACAGTGGAGCGAGCCATCATGGCCCGCTCCACCGCTTCAGAACTGGTTGTTACTCTGCAGCTGCAGCAGCAACGATGTTGACGACCCGACGGCCGCGGCGCGTGCCGAATTCAACGGCACCTGCCTGCAGTGCGAACAGGGTGTCGTCGCCGCCACGGCCAACGCCCGCACCGGGGTGGAAGTGGGTGCCGCGCTGGCGGACGATGATTTCGCCAGCGGAAACTACCTGGCCGCCGAAGCGCTTGACGCCGAGGTACTGGGCGTTGGAGTCACGACCGTTGCGAGTGGAGCTCGCGCCTTTTTTGTGTGCCATTTGGAATGCCTGCCTTTAATTCTGGAAAACTGTTGGGAACCTGTTCAGTAACCCGGAGGTTACTTGATGCCGGTGATCTTGACCTTGGTCAGTTCCTGACGGTGACCCTGGCGCTTCTTGTAACCGGTCTTGTTCTTGAACTTCTGGATGACGATCTTCGGACCACGGAGGTCCTGGAGGATCTCAGCCGTAACAGTTACCTTGGCCAGGTCCGCAGCTGCGGAGGTGACCTTGTCACCGTCTACCAGGAGCAGCGCGGGCAGCTCAATGGTGCTGCCAGCTCCACCGGCGACGCGGTTCAGGGTAACGAAGTCTCCAACGGAAACCTTCTCTTGGCGGCCGCCTGCGCGGACAATCGCGTACACCACTTGGGAACTCACTTCTCTCGACGTCTATTACTAAATTTGCGTGCGGAACCCGGGTCCGGAAATTGGCCTGGTTCTCGCTGTGCCTCAACGCCGTGGATTCCCCGGGGGAACCCGTGAGCTATCCCAGGAATAAGTCCGACTGGACGATCCCGGGTCATAACCCAAGTGTTGGCGTAAGCACCGAAGATCTAGAATACGCTAATTCCGTCGTCGGCCGCAAATGAGGCTGGCACCGGCGGTTTGCCCGTGACAGGCGCCACAGGGGCGCTGTTCCGGACATCCAATGCCGTGCGCTGCCATCATACCGGGCGCGGCGCACGTTTCCGCTCAGCTGTGGCGGCCCGGCGCGTCGAAGAATTCCACCTCGTACCGGCAGGAGTGCCGGAAGGCGGTGATCATCGCTTCGCGCTCTGCCGCGGACGCGGCCCGGCCGGCGGCGTCGGCGATTTCGATCGCCCGCTGGGTGGCGGCAGCGAAGTCCTCGTCGGCGTACGTCCGCAGCCACTCGGCGTACGGGTGCCCACCGGGCGCGCCGGCAGCCACATATTCGGCGTGCAGGGTCTCCCCCACCTCGGCGTACAGCCAGAAGCAGGGCAGGACCGCGGCCACCAGCACCGCGTAGCTGCCGCCGGCCGAGGCCGCCACCAGATGGTCTACGTAGGCCTTCGTGACCGGGCCCAGCTCCGTCTGCACGGTGCGCGTGCTGAGCCAGTTGCGGTGCAGCTCGGATTCAACTTCCAGGCACTGCTGGGCGGAACGTGCCCAGAACAGCTGCTCGGACTCGGTTGGCGCCAGCGCACTGGCCCGGGCCAGGACACGGGAGTAGCCGTTGAGGTAGATGGCATCCTGCGCGAGGTAGTACGCGAATTCCTTCTCCATCAGGGTTCCATCGGCCAGCCCGCGGATGAACCCGAGGCCATAGATGGCTTCCAGGTCGGCAACAGTCTCGGCGCGCAACAGCTGCGCGAACCCGCCCTTGCGTTCGGGCGTGGCAGTACTGCCTGTCCGGGCCAGGTGGTGGAAGTGGTTGATCGGTCCGTTGCCGGCGCCGACTACCAGCTGCCCGGACGTGCGAAGGGCCCCGGCCAGCCAGGGCTTGACCGCCCGCAGTGACGCCTCCCAGTCGCCCAGGCGCGCCTGGGCCGTGGCCATGGCCGAGGAGAGCGAACACCCGGTGCCATGGCTGTTCCGCGTGCTGATCCGCTCGCCCGCAACCTCCACCACCTCTGCCGACAGCAGCCCGGCCGTGTTCACGAGGGCATCCGGGCAGGTTGAGCCGTTCAGGTGGCCGCCCTTGACGAGGACCGTGGCGCCGGTCTGGTCCGCGAGCCGCCTGCCCTGCTCAAGGGCAACGGCCCAGTCGGCCGCTTCAGGCTCGCCGAGCAGCATGGCCAGCTCGGGAAGGTTGGGGGTGATCAGGTGCGCCAGCGGCAGCAGCTTCCGGAGGGCTGTCTCCGCAGACTCCTGCAGGAGCCGGTCACCACTGGTGGCCACCATCACCGGATCCAGGACCACGACGCCGGGCCGCACCTCTTCGAGCCAGCTGCGGACCGCGGCAATCACCTGCGCATCGCCCAGCATGCCGATCTTCACGGCGTCCACGTGGATGTCGTCGCTGACCGCGTCGAGTTGCGCTGACAGGAAGGAAGCCGGCGGAACATGCACGCCCCGCACGCCGGTGGTGTTCTGGGCGGTGAGGGCGGTTATTGCGGCCATCCCGTACCCGCCGTGGGCCGCGATGCTTTTCAGGTCCGCCTGGATGCCTGCGCCGCCGGATGGGTCCGAGCCGGCGATGGCCAGGACCCGCGGAACGTCGCGGGAGGTCGGAGCGGCCAGGGCCGCGGTTTCCCTGAGGGAGCCGGCGGCAGCCGCGGGTGCGGGCAGGAGTGATGCTGATGACGATGTTGATGGCAAAGAAGACATCCCTTCGCCGGTGCTAACCGGACAGGTTCAACGGGTTTGAATCTCAGCCGGCCCGTGCGCGGCACCCCGTGTCAGTGCTCCAGCCTAGCGTGTGGACCGGCGCCGGGCACGGAATTATGCCGTCTGCGTCAGGCTGTCCGGCGCCAAACAGGACGGAACCAGAAAGGCCCGGCACCGCAACCGCGGTACCGGGCCTTAACCCGTGGGCTCGGAGGTCAGTCAGCCTGGAGCCTGTCGGCCCGGGACCTGTTCGTCCTACAGTTCCGAGGCGGGTACCCCGACGCCCAGAATGATCGGTTCACTGGCTGCCTGCGGAGCCGGCTTGGCCGCCTGCGCATTGCCCGCTTCCGGCGCCTTGGCCTCGTGCGAGTGTCCGGCGGCAGCAGCCGGCGAAACCTCGTGGTGTTCCACGGATGTCTCGTTGGCTGCCCCCTGGGCGCGGCTGGCACTGCGGTTACGGCGCGGACGGCGGCTGCGGGACGGCGCAGCGGGGCTCTCCACCGGCTGTCCTGCCGCCGGCTGCTGGATTTCCTGCCGGACCGCCGCGGGAACCTCCTCCGGAGCCTCCTCTTCGGCGGGGGCAACCGGAGCACCAAGGTGCGCGAAGGCTTCCTCCAACCGATCCAGCGTCAGGGCCGGCGTTTCCCTGGCCGGCTCGTCGCTGTGATCAACAAACGGGAGAACGACCTTTTCCCCGCCAAAGGTGAGCACTGCGCCGGGCCGTCCGGAGACGCTCTCAGTCTCCGGAGCGCGGTGCACCACCGGGCTTTCCGGTGCGGCGGCCGCGGGTGCGGCAGGCCGGGCGGCCTCACCCGATGCTGCGGCACTGTGGGCCGCTTCCTCGTGCAGATGCGCCGCGTGGGCCGCTGCCGCGATGTTGGCGAGGGCAGCACGGGTCGCTTCAGCCTTGGCATGGCGTTCAGCTTCCGACGGTTCCGGGTGGTGCGGCGCAGCAGGGGCGGCCGGAGCAGTCTCGGAGGACGGCTGCCCGCCCTTGCCCCGGCGTCGCTTCCGCTCTGACCGGGCAGGCGGCTGGACCTCGGCACGGTGCACGTGGTGCTCCGCGGCCACGGTGTTGGCGCGGCGGTGTTCCACCGGCTCGTCATGGGTGACGACGCCCCGGCCGGCACATGCCTCGCACTGCTCGCCGAAGACTTCCAGGAGGCCGGTGCCCATGCGCTTGCGCGTCATCTGCACGAGCCCCAGGGACGTCACTTCGGCCACCTGGTGCTTGGTCCGGTCGCGGCCCAGGCATTCCACCAGGCGGCGCAGGACCAGATCGCGGTTGGACTCCAGCACCATGTCGATGAAGTCGATGACGATGATGCCGCCGATGTCGCGCAGGCGCAGCTGGCGGACAACTTCCTCGGCTGCCTCAAGGTTGTTCTTGGTGACAGTCTCTTCGAGGTTGCCGCCGCTGCCGGTGAACTTGCCGGTGTTGACGTCGACCACCGTCATGGCCTCGGTCCGGTCGATGACCAGCGAGCCGCCGGACGGCAGGAAGACCTTGCGGTCCAGTGCCTTATGGATCTGCTCATCAATTCGCCAGGCAGAGAAAATGTCCTCGTCCTTGGTCCACTTTTCGAGCCGGCCCACCAGGTCCGGGGCAACGTAGGTGACGTACGCCTCGATGGTGTCCCACGCCTCGTCGCCGGAGACGATCAGCTTGGAGAAGTCCTCGTTGAAGACGTCACGCACAACCTTGATGGTCAGGTCCGGCTCGCCGTAGAGCAGCTCAGGGGCGAGGACCTTGGTGGACTTCGCCTGGCTCTCGATCCCCTCCCACTGGGCACGGAGGCGGTTGATGTCGTGGGTCAGTTCCTCCTCGGAGGCGCCTTCAGCGGCCGTGCGCACAATGACGCCCGCGTCCTCGGGAAGCCGGTCCTTGAGGATGCGCTTCAGGCGGTTGCGTTCGACGTCGGGCAGCTTGCGGGAGATGCCGGTCATGGAGCCGCCAGGGACGTACACGAGGTACCGGCCGGGCAGGGAGATCTGGCTGGTGAGCCGCGCACCCTTGTGCCCCACCGGGTCCTTGGTGACCTGGACCAGGACGGAGTCGCCGGACTTGAGCGCGTTCTCGATCCGGCGCTGCTTGCCCTCGAGGGTGGCTGCGTCCCAGTTGACTTCACCGGCGTACAGCACGGCGTTGCGGCCGCGTCCGATGTCCACGAAGGCAGCTTCCATCGACGGCAGGACATTCTGGACCTTGCCCAGGTAGACGTTGCCGATCAGGGAGTCCTGCTGCGTCTTGGAGACGAAGTGCTCCGCCAGTACGCCGTCCTCCAGGACACCGATCTGGATTCTGTCGTCGCGCTGGCGGACGATCATCTGCCGGTCCACCGATTCCCGGCGGGCCAGGAACTCGGCCTCGGTGATGACGGTGCGGCGGCGGCCGGTGTCCCGCGATTCGCGGCGGCGCTGTTTCTTGGCCTCCAGGCGGGTGGATCCCTTGACGCTGGTCACCCGGTTGCTCGCCGGCGCCTCGCTGATGGCCCGGGGGGCGCGGACGCGGGTGACCGTGTTGGGGGGATCGTCTTCTCCCCCGCCGGTCAGTTCCAGGTCCTGGTCACCGCGGCGGCGGCGACGGCGACGGCGGGACGTCACGCCGTCGTCCGGCTGCCCACCTTCGTCTTCGAGGGCTTCCTCGGAAACGTCCGTTTCCTCATCGCCGTCGGTGATCTCACGGTCGGTCCGGCTGCGGCCGCGGCGTCCGCGGCTGCGCCGCCGGCGCCGGCCGCCCTCATCCTCAAGCTCGTCCTCGCCCTCCTCGGCAACCGCGTCCTCTTTGGCGGGAGCGGCAGGACGGACCACGGTGTTCAGGTCAGGGGCCTGGAAGATGATCGACGTAACTGATGCCGGCTCCAGGAAAAGCGATCCCAGGGGTGACTGACCCGCGGGCTCTACTTCGGCCTCTTCCTCGGCAGCAGCTTCCTCGGCAGCGGCTTCCTGTGCAGCCGCGGGTTCGGCGGGGGCTGCGTCGGATGCAGGCGCCGGGGCAGCTAGAGGGGCCGGGGAGGCGGCAGGTGCCGCAGCCGCTTCGGTGGGAACTTCGGGCTGGCCGCCGGACGGCAACTCGGTGGCAGCGACGGCGGCGGGTGCCTCCGCAGATTCCTCGGACTCTGCAGGGCTTTCAGCCGGCTCGGCGGCTTTCGCCTTGGTTGTCCGGCGGCGGCGCACCGGCTTGGACTCGGCGGCCGGTTCCTCAGTGGCCTGCTCGGCCGCATCCGGAACGGCGGCTGCCTCAGCGGCCGGCTCTATGGCGGCCGCCTGCGCACCTTCCGGCACACTGGCCTCCGGCACGCCGACTTCCGCCCCGGCACCTTCGGCAAGGGCGGGCAGCGGCTCTTCGGCGACCTTCTTCCGGGCGCGGGTCCGGCGGACCGGAGCCTTGGCCGGTGCTTCTGCCTCCTCGGCGGCCAACTCAGGCGCTGCGGTTTCAGATACTGCGCGTTCCGAGGTCAGGGTTTCCGGGGGCTCCGGCGTAACGGACTCCGCGTCCGCCGCTTTGGCCTGGGGCGTGGCCTTGCGCCGGGTCCTGGTGGTTTTCTTGGGAGCCTCGGCGGCGGCTTCGCCGGCGGCAGCCGGTTCAACATTGTCGGCTATAACCTGGTCATTATCCATATGTGGCAACACTCCTGCCCCTGACATGCCGCCACATTCGGCACCCATTGGGGCACATATTGTCAAAACCCGCAGGCATTGACAGAAGTCAATTGGATACCAGCAGGCTCGCACCGGCAGTGGGGTGCGGCAGGCCTGACAGGCCGGCGGGCTTGTTACTGGAACCCGTTGTTTCTGACAACCACAACCAGGTGCCGTCCAATGGAGGGTGGGAGGCTGGATCTTCTTTCCGAAGCCTGCACCACTGCTCATTGGCGGTCTTGGGAACAAGCCACCGGACTGGAGTTCGAATGTGGTTCGCGCTCCAGCCACGTTCATTCTCTCATATTGCCGTTCAAATACGCTGTAATTGTGTGACAAAGCCGGTCAATACGGCCGTGGGCCGCGGGTACAGGCTGGCTCAAGCTGGCGGCGATACAATCTGGGCAGGAGCACCCCAGACAAAGGACGCCATCCATGCCACGCACTTCGCCCCCCACGGGCACGGACTATGAACAGGATCGCCAGGACGGTGCCGGGCTGGCATCGGCTTCGGCCGCTGCCGCCGTACCGGCCATGACACGCGACCGCCCCTTCGGCTGGCTGCTGGTCATCACCGGCATTGTGGGCTGGCTGGCCTCCGGCATCCTGGTGCTGGAAAAACTTGAGGTCCTCAAGGATCCCAACCACGCCACCGTCTGCGATGTAAACCCCTGGATTTCCTGCGGGCAGGTCATGCAGACGTGGCAGAGTTCAGTCTTCGGCTTCCCGAACATGTTCATCGGAATTGTTGCCTTCGCCATCACCACCACCGCGGGTATGGCGCTGCTTGCCGGCGCCCGGTTCGCCCGCTGGTACTGGCTTGGGCTGCAGGCCGGCATCACCCTCGGCTTCATCTTCGTGGTGTGGCTGTGGTCCCAGGCTCTGTACTCCATCCGCATCCTGTGCCCGTTCTGCATGATTGTCTGGGCAGCAATGATTCCGCTCTTCGTCTGGGTCACAGTGCGGAACGTCGTCCACGGCGTGATTCCGGCGCCGGCACGCCTGGCCCGGATCCTGGGCGACTCCGGCTGGATCATCTCGGCACTGCTCTACGTGGCCGTGATCGCCACGATCTTCTTCGCTTTCATCCAGGTGTTCGC
This sequence comes from Arthrobacter sp. NPDC057013, assembly GCF_042674585.1. Taxonomy (NCBI): domain Bacteria; kingdom Bacillati; phylum Actinomycetota; class Actinomycetes; order Micrococcales; family Micrococcaceae; genus Arthrobacter; species Arthrobacter sp. NPDC057013. The sequence continues at coordinate 30,549 of NZ_JBHUSE010000015.1, read as the reverse complement.
CGGCACCTCGGGGTTCTAAGCCAAAGAAAAAGCGCGAACTGGCAGGTGACGCCCTCAAAACCAACTTTTGGGGGCATTACCTGCCAGTTCGCGCTTAACCTGCGGGAGGTTCAGGCCTGGAACCAGATCTTGATTTCGCGCTCGGCCGAGTCCACAGAGTCCGAGCCGTGGACCAGGTTCTGCTGGACCTTCAGGCCCCAGTCGCGGCCGAAGTCGCCGCGGATGGTGCCGGGGGCCGCCGTCGTGGGATCGGTGGTGCCCGCCAGCGAGCGGAAGCCTTCGATGACACGGTGGCCTTCGAAGATGGCCGCGACCACGGGGCCGCTGAGCATGAACTCCACGAGCGGCTCGTAGAACGGCTTGCCGACGTGCTCCTCGTAGTGCTGCTCGAGCAGTTCCCGGCTGGCGTTGGTCTTCTTGAGTTCGGCCAGGGTGTAGCCCTTGGCTTCGATCCTCTTGAGGATTTCGCCCGTCAGGTTGCGGGTGACGCCGTCCGGCTTGATCAGGACAAGGGTGCGCTCAATGCTCACAGTTGCTCCAATGAGGTTGGTTGTGGGTTTCGACGGTAAGTCTACGGGGTCTGGCCGTTGCCTTGGGTGCCAGTGCCTTCGGTGCCTGCGCCTTCAGTGCCGGCAACTTCATTGCCGGCGGCTTCATTGCCCGCGGCCGCGTGCGCGGCATCCCATTCGGCCTGCTCGCGTTCCCGTTGGGACGATTCGCGGTCGATGCGGATTCCCGCCCGGATGCCGTACCACCAGGCGAGGGCGAACAGCGCGCCCACGAGGAACATCATGGGTTCGGCGAAGCCGGTGAGAATGAGCACCAGCTGAAGAACCCAGCCCAGCCCCACGCCCCACGGCTTGGACAGCACGGCGCAGGCGAGGATCAGCACAACGCTCAGCCCGATGCCCACGGTGAGGATCAGCGCCGGGGAGATTTCGGCGCGGCGCAGACCGAACACCGCCAGGGTCGCGAAGAAGACCACGAAGGCCTCCAGCAGCAGGACCGTCGAGGCGAACATGACCTTGGTGGACCGCCGCTTCTTGGGCATGCCGGGGCGCCATTCGCGCTGGGCCTTGGTGAGCCGCGCCATCAGGCGGCCGCCTTTCCAAGCAGGATGCGGGCGTCCGCCACCAGCGTGATGGAGCCGGTCACCAGCACACCGCCGGCGAGGTCGTCATTCGCTTCGGCGCGCTCAACGGCCCACTCCAGCGCGTCGTCCAGCTTCTCGGCGATGTGCACGTTTTCCTCGCCAAAGCCGAGGTCGACGGCGAGCTCCGCCAGTTCCGCTGCCGGCACCGCCCGCGGGGAATTGGACTGGGTGAAGCAGAATTCCTCCGCGAGGTCGCCCAGTGACTCCTTGAGCTGGCGCAGGATCTCCTCTGCGTCCTTCTCCTTGAGCACCCCCACCACCACTACCAGCTTGCTGAAGCTGAAGGCCTCCTGGATGGCCTCGGCTGAGGCGCGGATGCCATCCGGGTTGTGCGCGGCGTCGACGATGATGGTCGGTGCTGTGCGCAGGACTTCCAGTCGGCCCGGGGATGAGACGGTGGCGAAGGCCTCCTGCAGGACTTCCAGGGACAGCTCCTTCTCGCCGCCGCCAAGGAATGCCTCCAGCGCGGCCACGGCCACGGCCGCGTTCTCGGCCTGGTGGGCACCGTGCAGCGGAACCATGAGGTCGGGGTAGCGTCCGGCGATGCCCTGGACCGTCACCACCTGGCCGCCGACCGCGACCTGCCGGGATTCGACGCCGAACTCCACCCCTTCGAAGCGGAACGGCACCTGCACCTCTTTGGCCTTCTCCAGCAGTACCTGGGCGGCGTCCAGGGGCTGGGCTGCGCTGACGAGGAAGCCGCCGGGCTTGATGATGCCGGCCTTCTCGTAGGCGATGTCCTCGGTGGTGTCTCCCAGCAGGTCGGTGTGGTCCAGCGAGATGGGTGTCACCACGGAAACCTGGCCGTCGCCGACGTTGGTGGCGTCGGTGATGCCGCCGAGGCCCACCTCCATGATGGCGACATTGACCGGCTGGTCGGCGAACACGGCGAAGGCCAGGATGGTGAGGCACTCGAAGTACGTCAACCGGGGCTGGCCCTCGGCGGTGAGTTCGTCGTCGACGATCTGCAGGTACGGGCGGATCTCGTCCCAGATGCGCACGAACGTCTCGTCGGACACGGGCGCGCCGTCCAGGCTGATCCGCTCCGTCACCTTGGACAGGTGCGGGCTGGTGTAGCGGCCGGTGCTGAGGCCGTGGGCGCGCAGGCCCGCCTCGATCATCCGGGCCGTCGAGGTTTTGCCGTTGGTGCCGGTGATGTGGATGATCGGGTAGGCCTTGTTCGGCTCCCCCAGCACGTCCATGGCGCGGAACAGCGGCGCAAGCCGGGGCTCCATCTTGTTTTCCGGCGCCCGGCCCAGCAGTTCGGCGTAGACGCTCTCCACGGAGAATTCGTCGGTCATCTCTCAGGCCCCCACTTTTTCGACAGTGATGCGCGGTTCCGCGGCGTCCGCCGGCAAAGCCTCCAGCTCGAGCGTCAGCGTTTCGGTCTTCACCAGTTCGGCGTTCGCCAGCAGGGCGTCGATGACGTTCTGCGCGGCGTTCACCGTGGTCCGGATCCGGTCGCTCACGTTCAGCGCGGCGTCCTTGCGGGCCTGCTGGATGGCCCGGACCATGTCACGGGCGAGGCCTTCGGCCTCGAGTTCGGGGGTGACTTCGGTGTTCAGGACCACGAAACCGCCGGTGGGCAATACCGCGGCAGCAGAAGACGCAATTGCCGAACCGCCGTCGGACTCTGCCACGACCGTTTCCAGCGTGTATTCCTGCGGTTCCAGCTCAAGGCCGCCCGCGGTGACCACACCGGCGTCGGAGACTGACCAGTCGCCGGACTTGGAACCCTTGATGGCCAGCTGCACGTTTTTGCCGAGGCGCGGACCGGCGGCGCGGGCATTGACCACGAGCTTCTGCTCGATGCCGAACTCCTCCGGCGAGGCGCTGGCGGCATCCAGCAGGCGGACCGAGCGCAGGTTCAGTTCGTCGGCGACAACGGCGGCAAAGCCTTCCAGCGCGTCCGCGCCGGGTGCCACCACGGTGAGTTCCTGCAGCGGCAGGCGGACACGCAGGTTGGCGGCCTTCCGCAGCGAGGAGCCGGTGGAGCAGATCTGCTGCACGCGGTCCATCGCCTGTACCAGGGCTGCGTTGGAGGGGAACAGCTCGGGGTCCGGCCAGTCGGCGAGGTGCACGGAGCGCCCGCCTGTGAGGCCGCGCCAGATCTCCTCGGATACAAGCGGCAGCAGCGGGGCGGCGACGCGGCACACGGCTTCCAGGGCTGTGTACAGGGCGTCGAAGGCGTCGGCGTTCTCGTCGAAGAAGCGCTGGCGGCTGCGGCGGACGTACCAGTTGGTGAGCATGTCCAGGTAGCTGCGGAGTTCGTCGCAGGCGCCTGAGATGTCGTAGGCGTCCAGCTGGGCGGTCATGTTGCGGACGAGGTCGCCGGTGTTGGCCAGCAGGTACTGGTCCAGCGTGTCCGTGTAGCCGTCGTACCGCAGTTGCGCGTCGTAGCCCGCACCGCCGGCCGCTGCATTCGTGTACAGCGTGAAGAAGCTGTACACGTTCCACAGCGGCAGGATGACCTGACGGACGCCGTCGCGGATGCCCTGCTCGGTGACCACGAGGTTGCCGCCGCGCAGGATGGGGCTGGACATGAGGAACCAGCGCATGGCATCGGAACCGTCGCGGTCCAGGACCTCGGACACGTCCGGGTAGTTGCGCAGGCTCTTGGACATCTTCTGCCCATCAGAGCCCAGCACGATGCCGTGGCTGATGACGTTCCGGAAGGCGGGGCGGTCAAACAGCGCGGTGGACAGGATGTGCAGCATGTAGAACCAGCCGCGGGTCTGTCCGATGTACTCCACGATGAAGTCGGCCGGGTTGTGGGTGTCGAACCAGGCCTCGTTTTCGAACGGGTAGTGCACCTGGCCGTAGGGCATGGAGCCTGAGTCGAACCAGACATCCAGCACGTCCTCCACGCGGCGCATGACGGACTGGCCCTCTTCGGGGGTGCGGGGGTCGTCCGGGTTGGGCCGGGTCAGCTCGTCGATGAACGGCCGGTGCAGGTCAACCTGGCCGTCCTTGTTCAGCGGCAGCCGGCCGAAGTCGGCCTCGATGTCCGCGAGTGAGCCGTACACGTCGGTGCGCGGGTACTCGGGATCGCTGGACTGCCACACCGGGATGGGGCTGCCCCAGTAGCGGTTGCGGCTGATGGACCAGTCGCGGGCGTTGGCGAGCCACTTGCCGAACTGGCCGTCCTTGACGTTGCCGGGGATCCAGTTGATCTCCTGGTTCAGTTCGGACATCCGGTCGCGGAACTTGGTGACCTCCACGTACCAGGAGGAGACGGCACGGTAGATCAGGGGGTTGCGGCAGCGCCAGCAGTGCGGGTAGCTGTGCTCGTAGCTGGCCTGGCGGACCAGGCGGCCCTGGGCGCGGAGCACCTGGGTGATGGGCTTGTTGGCGTCGAAGACCTGGAGGCCGACGATGTCGTGCAGGTCGCCGTGGGCGAAAAGGTGCAGGAACTTGGCACCCTCGTCCACGGAGAGGACCACGGGGATGCCGGCCTCCTCACAGACCTTCTGGTCGTCCTCACCGTAGGCGGGTGCCTGGTGGACGATGCCGGTGCCGTCGGTGGTGGTGACGTAGTCCGCCACGAGGAACTGCCAGGCGTTCTGGGTGCCGTACTTTTCCGTGTCGGCGAAGTCGTGCCACAGCGGCTCGTAGGTGAGTCCTTCGAGCTCGGCGCCGGTGTGGGTGGAGACCACGGCGGCACCCGCGGCAGCGGCGTCGTCGTAGCCCAGGTCTTTTGCATAGGTGCCCAGCAGGTCTTCGGCGAGCAGGAAGCTTCCGGTGACGGGCGCTTCCGCCGAGGCGGCCTTCACGCCGTTCGGCCCGGCGGGCAGCACGGCGTAGCTGATGGCAGGCCCGACGGCGAGCGCCAGGTTGGTGGGCAGCGTCCAGGGCGTGGTGGTCCAGGCCAGCGCCTGCACACCGGCAAGCTGCCTGGACAGTTCCGACTCCCCGGCCTTGACCGGGAAGGTCACGGTGACGGTCTGGTCCTGGCGGTTCTTGTAGACGTCGTCGTCCATGCGCAGCTCATGGTTGGACAGCGGCGTCTCGTCCTTCCAGCAGTACGGCAGCACGCGGTAGCCGTTGTAGGTCAGGCCCTTCTCGTGCAGCTGCTTGAAGGCCCAGAGCACGGACTCCATGTACTCGACGTTGAGCGTCTTGTAGTCGTTGTCGAAGTCCACCCAGCGGGCCTGGCGGGTGACGTACGCCTGCCACTCGTTGGCGTACTTCATCACGGAGGCGCGGCAGGCATCGTTGAACTTGTCGATGCCCATGGCCTCGATCTGGGTCTTGTCCGTCATGCCCAGCTGCTTCATGGCTTCCAGCTCGGCGGGCAGGCCGTGGGTGTCCCAGCCGAAGCGGCGTTCAACGCGCTTGCCGCGCTGTGTCTGGTAGCGGCCCACCAGGTCCTTGGCGTAGCCGGTCAGCAGGTGGCCGTAGTGCGGCAGGCCGTTGGCGAAGGGCGGGCCGTCGTAGAAGACGAATTCGTTGCTGCCGGGGGCGCCGCCGGGAAGGTCGGCGCTGCGCTGGTCGATGCTGGCCTGGAAGGTGCCGTCCTGGTCCCAGTACTTGAGGATCCGTTCCTCGATCTCCGGGAACTTCACGGAGGCGGAGACTCCTGCGGAGGAGCCCTGACCGGACGGGGCTGCTGAGGCCTTGGGGTAATACGTCATCTCGAACATCCTGGGTTGAGCTGGTGAACAAGTGGATCATTCAGGATGCGAGGACGGCGCATGGGCGATCATCCAACAGCGTTGGATAAAACACCTCGGCACCGCGGTACCACCTCACTTACCGCTGCCCAACCCCAAGGGAGTTCGACGGCGGCCGCTCATTGCTGCTGTGACGGGCTTACCCGTCCGGTTCTACTGGCCTCGTCCCGCGGTCGGTTGTCCGCCGCGCGGGCCGGGTGTTCTTCCGGAAGCTCACCGGTGATGGCCGGGTCAAAGCTGTTGGCTCCAGTCTAACTGCTGCTGCGGCGGCGGCCATAACCATGCGGCAGCCCCGGCCTAGACTCGATCCATGACTGCTTCGGCCCGCCGCGCGCAAACCGTCTGGCTGCTGCTGGCGCTCTGCATCCTCCTGCCGGTCACCGTGCTTTCACTGTTCCGTGCCGTTCCGGCGGAGTGGCCCACACAGGTGGTCCAGCTGCTGTCCTTCACCCCGTGGCTGGTGATTCCCGCGGGGACGGCCTTTCTCCTGGCGCTGCTGGGGCGGCGTCTCCCGGTCACGGCCGCTGCCGCACTGCTTCTCGGTGCGCAGCTGTTCTGGCTCTGGGCCCCCGACGCAGGGCAGGCTGACGCGGGACAAACGGACGCCGGTCGGGCGGAGGCCGGGCAGGCGGAGGCGGGCCCGTCCGGTTTCGGCAGCAGCGTTCCGCTGACGGTGATGACCATCAATTCCCGCTTCGGCAAGGCCGATGCCGCGGAGATCGTCCGGCTGGTCCGGGACAACCGCGTGGAACTGCTCGCCATCCAGGAGCACACGCAGGCGGTGGAGGACCGGCTGGCCGCCGAGGGGCTGGGGAGCCTCCTGCCCCACAGGATCAGCAGTCCCGCCGAAAACGGCTCCGGCACCGCAACCTACTCAAGACACCCGTTCGAAGCCGTCGGGCTGATTCCCGACACCCCGTTCCAGATGCCGACCTTCCGGCTTACCCTGCCCGTTGCGGGTGCCGGCAGTGCGGGCGCCGGCCATGCAGCGGCCACGCTCGAGGTCACCAACGTGCACACCTTCCCGCCGGTGGATGTCCGCGTCGGGCAGTGGCGCAGCGACCTCGCATCACTGGGCCGGCTGGTGGCCCGAAACGGTGCCGTCGGCCAGGCCAACCAGCTGCTGCTTGGGGACTTCAACGCCACCTATGACCACGCGGAGTTCCGCAACCTGCTCGACGGCGGCCCGGGTGGCCGGAAGCTGGTGGATGTCGGAACGGCATCCGGGGCGCGGTTCACGCCCACGTGGCCAATGGACGGCCAGGCACTGCCCGGCATCACCATCGACCACGTGATCACCAGTCCGCGCATTCCGGCGTCGGGCTATGCCGTGCACCGCGTTGCCGGGACGGACCACGCGGCGGTGACTGCCACGCTGGCCGTCCCGGTGGACGGTTAGCTCAGGCCTGTTTGCGGATCAGCTTGAAGGTTGAGGCCTGCGCCACCGGGCGGATGACGATCTGGTCAAGGTTCACGTGGTGCGGCGCGCTCACGGCGTAGCGCACAACATCGGCCACGTCCTCGGCCGTAAGCGGCTTCTCCACGCCCTGGTACACCCGGCCGGCCGATTCCGCGTCACCGAGCCGGTTGAGGGCGAATTCCTCGGTCTGGACCAGGCCGGGCGCGACCTCGATGACCCGGACGTTGTGATCTGCCTCTTCCAGCCGGAGCGCCCCGGTGAGGGCATGCTGGGCGAACTTGGCGGCGTTGTAGCCGCCGCCGCCTTCGTAGGCATCCAGCCCGGCCGTGGAGGTCAGGTTCAGGACGGTGCCCTCGCCGTGTTCGCGCAGCATCGGCAGAAAGGCGCGGGTGAGCTTCATGGTGCCAAGGACGTTCACGCGGTACATCCACTCCCAGTCCTCTGTCACGGCCTGGCCCACACGGTCCGCGCCGCGGGCGCCGCCGGCGATGTTGACCAGCGTGTCGATCCCGCCGCTGGAGGTCACGTCAGCCAGGAGGTGTGCGACGTCCGCATCCTCGGAAATATCGGCGGCGAGGGCAACGGCGCCGGTCTCGGCCTGCAGTGCGGCCAGTCGTTCCTGGCGGCGGGCGACGGCGTACACGGTCCAGCCGTCGGCCCGGAGCGCGCGCACGGTGGCTTCGCCAATGCCGGAGCTGGCGCCCGTCACGAGGGCTGATTTGCTGGTTGACACGTTGGAGCTTGCGGAAACCTCAGTCATGGCACCACCCTAGCGCCAACGGTTCGCGCCCCTGTCCAATTCTTACCTCCGCCCAAGCCGTCACTTTCCCGGAGCAACAGCTGCCAGGAATTCCAGCAGCACCCTGGCGTGGTTCACCTCAGGATCCCGGGCCGCGTAGAGCAGCGTCACTTTTCCCTGCTGTGCCGCCAGCTCGCGGAGCTGGTCCACCGCAGCGTTGCCCGCCAGCTCTTCCTCATACTGGGCACGGAAGTCCTCGAACCGCTCCTGCATGTGGGCGAACTCCTTGCGCAGCGGCGGCGACGGCGCAATCTCCTTGAGCCACAGGTCCAGCCGGGCCCGTTCCTTACTGACCCCGCGCGGCCAGAGCCTGTCCACCAGGACCCGGCAGCCGTCGTCGTCAACGGGTTCCTCATAGATGCGTTTGATCGCAAAAGAAGCGCCTGCTTTCGCCATAGCCCGCATGCTACTCCGCTCGTCCCGCGGCGGCGCCCGCCGCCGGGCAGGAAACAACTGCCCGGCATGAAACAATTGGGACCATGGCTGAATCAACGCAGGGTACAGACACGCCCGCCACCGCCCCGATCAACGTTCCCGACAAGCCGGCCCTGGAAGGCCTGGAGGCTGCCCTCACGCAGCGCTGGCTCGCGGAAGGAACCTACCGGTTCGACCCGGATACCACCCGGGAGCAGGTCTACTCGATCGACACTCCCCCGCCCACCGCTTCCGGTTCCCTCCACGTGGGCCACATGTTCTCCTTCACGCAGACCGACGTGCAGGCCCGCTACATGCGCATGACCGGCAAGAACGTCTTCTACCCCATGGGCTGGGACGACAACGGCCTGCCCACCGAGCGCCGCGTCCAGAACTACTACGGTGTCCGCTGCGATCCCGCCATCCCGTACAACCCGGATTACCAGCCGCCGGCACAACCGGCGAAGAACCAGCGGGACTTCGACGTCGTCTCCCGCCAGAACTTCATCGAACTGTGCGAAGAGCTGGCCGTCGAGGACGAAAAGGTCTTCGAGAACCTGTTCCAGACGCTTGGCCTGTCCGTCGACTGGAACCTCACCTACCGCACCATCGACGACACCTCCCGGGCCGTCTCCCAGCGCGCGTTCCTCGCGAACCTGGCCGCCGGCGACGCCTATATGGCCGAGGCCCCCACGCTCTGGGACGTCACGTTCCGCACCGCCGTGGCCCAGGCCGAGCTTGAGGACCGCGAGGTGCCGGGCGCGTACTACCGCTACCCGTTCTTCACCGCCGACGGCGAGAAGATCTACATCGAGACCACCCGCCCCGAACTTCTCGCGGCCTGCGCCGCCCTGGTGGCGAACCCCGACGACGAGCGGTACCAGCCGCTGTTCGGCAAGACAGTGACGTCCCCCCTGTTCGACGTCGAACTGGAAGTCAAGGCCCACCCGCTGGCCAAGGCGGACAAGGGCTCGGGCATCGCGATGGTCTGCACCTTCGGTGACCTGACCGACGTCACCTGGTGGCGCGAACTCCAGCTCCCCACCCGCGCGATCGTGGGCCGCGACGGACGCATCCTCGCCGAGACTCCGGAATGGATCACCACGGACGCCGGCCGCGAAGCCTACGCCGCCATCGCGGGCAAGACGGTCTTCTCCGCCAAGGAAGCCGTGGTGGAGCTGCTCACCGCAGCCCACCTGCTCGACGGCGAACCCAAGAAGATCACCCACCCCGTGAACTTCTTCGAAAAGGGTGACAAGCCCCTCGAGGTGGTCACGTCCCGGCAGTGGTACATCCGCAACGGCGGCCGCGACGAGGACCGCCGCGAACGCCTGATCGGCCGCGGCCACGACATCGACTTCCACCCGTCCTTCATGCGCTCCCGCTACGAGAACTGGATTGCCGGCCTCAACGGCGACTGGCTCGTCTCCCGCCAGCGCTTCTTCGGCGTGCCGATCCCGGTCTGGTACCCGCTGGACGCCCAGGGCAACCCGGACTACGACAACCCTGTCCTGCCATCCGACGACCAGCTGCCGGTGGACCCTGCGGCCGACGCCGCACCGGGCTACGACGAATCCCAGCGCGACCAGCCCAACGGCTTCACCGGTGACGCTGACGTGCTGGACACCTGGGCCACCTCCTCCCTGACCCCGCAGATCGTGGGCGGCTGGAGCCGGGACGAGGACCTGTTCGCCAAGGTGTTCCCGTTCGACCTGCGCCCGCAGGGACACGACATCATCCGCACCTGGCTGTTCTCCTCCGTCGTCCGTGCAGACGCCCTGCAGGATGTCGCACCCTGGAAGCACGCGGCCATCTCCGGCTGGATCCTGGACCCGGACCGCAAGAAGATGTCCAAGTCCAAAGGCAATGTGGTGGTGCCGACCGATGTGCTGAACGAGTACGGCTCCGACGCCGTCCGCTACTGGGCAGCCTCCGCGCGCCTGGGCGCCGACACCGCCTACGAGATCGCGCAGATGAAGATCGGCCGCCGCCTGGCTATCAAGCTGCTGAACGCCTCGAAGTTCGTCCTGAACCTTGGCGCCACGGAGAACTCGGTGGTTACCACGGACCTGTCCGTCCTGACCAACCCCTTGGACCGTGCGCTGTTGGCCCAGCTCTCCGACGTCGTGGCCCAGGCCACCAAGGCTTTCGACAACTACGACTACGCCCGGGCGCTGCAGATCAGCGAATCGTTCTTCTGGCAGTTCACCGACGACTACGTTGAACTGATCAAGGACCGCGCTTACGGGGCCGCCGGCGAGGCTGAGCAGGCTTCCGTGCTCGCCGCCCTGGCCACCACGCTGGATTCGCTGCTGCGCCTCTTCGCGCCGTTCCTGCCCTTCGCCACCGAAGAGGTCTGGGGCTGGTGGCGGACCGGTTCCGTGCACCGCGCCGCCTGGCCGGCGCCGATGGAGATCACCGACGGCGACACCGGCATGCTGGGCACCGTAGGCATCGCGCTCAGCGGCATCCGGAAGGCCAAGTCCGAGGCCAAGGTCAAGCAGCGCACGGAGGTGCTCTCGGCGACCATCACTGCGACTGAGGCGCTCGTGGCCCAGCTCCAGGCAGGGCTCGGGGACCTCAAGGCCGCGGCCAACGCCCAGGACATCGCGCTCACCACCGGCGAGGGCGAGCTCACGGTCAGTGACGTGCAGCTGGCCCCGGCCGAGGAGCCGGCACAGGCCTGATTCGAAGGGGCCCGGATCTATCTGGGCAAAGGGGAAGCCCCATCAGCGTTTTGCCGTTGGTGGGGCTTCGACTTTTCGGCTGTCTGGTGACATCTTTGACAGTCTGGCAAGATCCTCAGAAGTTTCAGGTCTTCCTACCTTGTCACCGGTAGCCTGCTTCTAACTTTGCCGAAGGCTGCGTTGGAAGCATGTCACTGAATCTTTGGTTCTTGCGTCTCACTTCTTTCGAAGTGGGTAAGTTCTATATTTGTCCTCCGGTTCCGGATGCGCAAGAGCCCCGGCAGAACTACTCTCATGTAGTTCTGCCGGGGCTCCGAACGATCAGTCGAATGCGCAGATCAGTCGAATGCGGGGCTTTCGGTCCGGCTGCGCTTGATCTCAAAGAAGTGCGGGTAGGCCGCGAGGGTCACCGACGCGTCCCAGATTTTCCCGGCTTCCTCTCCCCGCGGAATGCGGGTGAGCACGGGTCCGAAGAAGGCGGTGCCGTTGAAGGCCACCACGGGGGTTCCCACGTCCTGGCCGACCAGGGAGATGCCCTTTTCGTGACTGGCCCGAAGCTGGGCATCGTACTCGTCGGAGTCGGCGACGGCTGCCAGTTCGGCCGGGAGGCCGCAGTCGGCGAGGGCCTTGCTGATGACGATCGAGAAATCCTTCTGGCCGCCGTCGTGGATCTGCGATCCCATGGCGTCGTACAGCGGCTTGACCACGTGGTCGCCGTGCTGTTCCTGGGCGGCGGTGATGACCCTCACCGGTCCCCAGGCCTTGTCCATGGCTTCGCGGTACTTCGGATCGAGGTCGCGTCCTTCATTCAGCACAGACAGGCTCATGACGTGCCACTCCGTCTTGATGTTGCGGACGGTTTCCACCTCACCGATCCAGCGGGAGGTGATCCAGGCGAACGGGCAAAGCGGGTCGAACCAGAAGTCGGCCTTGTCGGCAGCGGTTTCAGACACAGCAAATCTCCTCAGGGAAGTCTTCGGGGTGTGGCGCGCCGCTAACACACTCGCCGGGCACGCTTCAGGGACAGCGTCGGACCGGGTGGATTTATTCCGACCAGCCCAATTCAGTCCGATTAGGCGGACTTGTTCCGGCGTTTAGCCACGACGTCGTGCGTGATCATGGTGGGCTGGGCCTTCTTGGCCACCACGTCGGCGGTGATGACCACGCTCGCGATGTCGTCCCTGCTGGGCAGGTCGAACATGACGGGGAGGAGGACTTCCTCCATGATGGCGCGCAGTCCGCGGGCTCCGGTTCCCCGCTCCAGCGCCTGGTCTGCAATCAGGTCCAGGGCGGCGTCGTCGAACGCCAGCTCCACCCCGTCCAGCTGGAACATCTTCTGGTACTGCTTGACCAGGGCGTTCTTGGGCGTGGACAGGATCTGGATCAGGGCGGGACGGTCAAGGTTGGACACCGTGGTGATGACCGGCAGCCGGCCGATGAACTCAGGAATGAGCCCGAACTTGAGCAGGTCTTCCGGCATCACTTCGCCGTATGAGTCGGTGTTCTTGACCTCGTTCAGCGGCGCACCGAAGCCGATACCCTTGCGGCCGGAGCGGGAACCGATGATGTCCTCCAGGCCGGCGAAGGCGCCGGCCACGATGAAGAGGACGTTGGTGGTGTCGATCTGGATGAATTCCTGGTGCGGGTGCTTGCGGCCGCCCTGCGGCGGAACTGAGGCGACCGTGCCTTCAAGGATTTTCAGCAGCGCCTGCTGCACACCCTCGCCCGAAACGTCGCGGGTGATGGAGGGGTTTTCGCTCTTGCGCGAGATCTTGTCGATCTCGTCGATGTAGATGATGCCCTGTTCGGCCTTCTTGACGTCGTAGTCGGCGGCCTGGATGAGCTTGAGGAGGATGTTCTCCACGTCCTCGCCCACATACCCGGCTTCGGTCAGGGCGGTGGCGTCGGCGACGGCGAAGGGGACGTTCAGCCGGCGCGCCAGGGTCTGTGCAAGATAGGTCTTCCCGCAGCCGGTGGGGCCAATCAGGAGAATGTTGGATTTCGCGATCTCAACGTCGTCGTGGTGGACCCCGTCGGCCAGTGTGCCGCTCTTGGGCGCATGGCCGGCCTGGATCCGCTTGTAGTGGTTGTAGACTGCGACGGCCAGCGAACGCTTGGCCGGTTCCTGGCCAATGACGTATTCCTGCAGGAAGTCAAAGATCTCGCGGGGCTTGGGGAGTTCGAAACTCCCCAGATCGGCGACCTCTGCGAGCTCTTCCTCGATGATCTCGTTACAGAGCTCGATGCACTCGTCGCAGATATAGACGCCAGGCCCGGCAATGAGCTTGCGCACCTGCTTCTGGCTCTTGCCACAGAAAGAGCACTTGAGCAGATCCGCGCTCTCGCCAATCCGAGCCATATGTGAACCCCTTAGTATCTTGCCGCAAGGGCAGCTTTGCTCCGGTTGCTGGAATCACGGCCTTACCTCGCGGATCCGGCAATGATTACATCCACTCTAGGTCACATTCGGCCCGAGGGGTGGAAACCGGACGCCGGTGCGGTTCAAAAATCTAAACCCCACCGGCGTCCGTTACTGCTGTTTGCCCGACATGTGCCAGTATTCGGCGGGCGGGCGCCTGTATCTAGCGGGCCAGCGCCTGGGGCTTGATCTTGCGGGAATCGAGGACCTGGTCGATCAGGCCGTAGTCCTGCGCCTCGGCGGCGGTGAGGATCTTGTCACGCTCGATGTCGTTGTTGACCTGTTCCGGAGTGCGGCCGGAGTGCTTGGCCAGGGTTTCCTCCAGCCAGGTCCGCATGCGCATCACTTCAGCGGCCTGGATCTCCAGGTCGGATGCCTGACCGCCCTGGCCGCCGGACAGCGCCGGCTGGTGGATCAGGACGCGGGCGTTGGGCAGTGCGAGCCGCTTGCCCGGCGTGCCCGCGGCCAGCAGCACGGCCGCGGCACTTGCCGCCTGGCCCAGGCACACGGTCTGGATCTCGGGGCGGATGTACTGCATGGTGTCGTAGATCGCGGTCATGGCGGTGAAGGAGCCGCCTGGCGAGTTGATGTAGATGGTGATGTCGCGGTCCGGGTCCGTGGACTCCAGCACCAGCAGCTGCGCCATGATGTCATCGGCGGAGGCGTCGTCGACCTGGACGCCAAGGAAGATGATGCGGTCCTCGAAGAGCTTGGTGTAGGGGTCCTGACGCTTGAAGCCGTACGGCGTGCGCTCCTCAAACTGCGGCAGAACGTAGCGGCTTGTCGGCAGGTTACCGGCAGACGATCCGAAATTGTAGTTCATGTTCATTGCTCCTGGATTCAGTTCTGTCTTGCTGCCGGTTAGCTCTGGCCGTTGGATGAAGCGTTCTGGGTTCCGCCGCCGCCGGCGACGGAACCTGCGTGGGCCGAGATCTTGTCGAAGAAGCCGTATTCGAGCGCTTCGGTGGCCGTGAACCACTTGTCGCGGTCGTTGTCCTTGAGGATGGTTTCCACGGTCTGGCCGGTCTGGTCCGCCGTGAGCTCAGCCATGACCTTCTTCATGTGGAGGATCAGCTCGGCCTGGATCTTGATGTCCGATGCCGTGCCGCCGATGCCGCCTGAAGGCTGGTGCATCAGGATGCGGGCGTTCGGGGTGGCGTAGCGCTTGCCCTTGGTGCCGGAGGACAGCAGGAACTGTCCCATGGAGGCAGCCAGGCCGGTGGCGACGGTCACGACGTCATTGGGGATGAACTGCATGGTGTCGTAGATAGCCATGCCGGCCGTCACCGAGCCGCCGGGCGAGTTGATGTAGAGGTAGATGTCCTTGTTGGGATCCTCGGCGGAAAGCAGCAGCAGCTGTGAGCAGATGGCGTTCGCGTTCTCGTCGCGGACCTCGGAGCCAAGCCAGATGATGCGCTCTTTCAGCAGGCGGTTGTAGATGTAGTTGTCCTGGGCTGCAGGATCGACGGTTGCCATGCGGGGGGCCGCTGCTTGCTGTGACATTTGTACTTACCTCTCGCTGGTGACGGTGACGTTACGGTTCGACATCACTGAACTTCACTACTTGGACACTAACCGCTTTCGGAGCGGATTTGTTCGTCGGAATCGCGCTGTTCGCTGACGGCGCACCATTGCCCGCGGGAGCCGTACACCGGCCGTTAACGCGCCAGCCCCCGGATCCGAGGACCCGGGGGCTGGCGTCACTGATGCGTGCAGCTGCTAGAACTTCACGGCCGCGGGATCGTCGTTCGCGACGGTCTCGCCGGCAACCTCATCGGCTTCGGTTTCTGCTTCGGCTTCGACGGCCGGAGCCTCTTCGCCGCCCGGGCGGACGAAGTCGCTCAGGTCAACCTTGTTGCCCTCGGAGTCGGTGACCTCGGCCTGGCCCAGGACGACGGCCAGCGCCTTGCGGCGGCGGACCTCGGAAACCATCATGGGAACCTGGCCGCTCTGGTCGATGATCTGGGCGAACTGGTTCGGGTCCATGCCGTACTGGCTGGCGGTGGTGACGATGTAGTCGATCAGCTCGTTCTGGCTGACGCCCACTTCTTCCTTCTCGGCGATGGCGTCGAGGATGATCTCGTTCTGGAAGGCGCGCTCGGTGTTGGCCTTGACCTCGGCACGGTGCTCTTCGGTGTCGTGTTCGCCTTCACCGTGGGAGTTCTCTGCCTTGAAGTGCTGCTCGAGCTGCTCTTCGACGACGGAGTCCGGAACCGGAACCTCAACCAGCTCGACGAGCTTGTCCAGGACCTTGTCGCGGGCTTCGACGCCCTGCTCGACGACCTTGGAGTCGGCTGCCTGCTTGGCGAGGTCCTCGCGCAGTTCGGCCAGGGTGTCGAACTCGGAAGCCAGCTGGGCGAAGTCGTCGTTCGCCTCGGGCAGCTCGCGTTCCTTGACGGACTTGACGACAACCTTGACCTGGGCCGATTCGCCGGCGTGCTCGCCGCCCACGAGGGTGGTGTCGAAGATGGCGTCCTCGTCAGCGCTCAGGCCGGTGACGGCCTCGTCCATGCCCTCGAGCATGGTGCCAGCGCCAACCTGGTAGGACAGACCGGAGGCGGAGTCGACCTCGGCGCCGTCGATGCTGGCCGTGATGTCGATGCTCAGGAAGTCACCGTCGGCGGCCGGGCGCTCAACGGTCTTGAGCGTGCCGAAGCGGCCACGCAGTTCGTCCAGGGCCTTGTCGACGTCGGCCTCGGAGGATTCGGCTGCGGCAACCTCGACCTTGATGCCGGCGTAGTCGGGCAGTTCGATCTCGGGGCGGACGTCAACCTCGGCCTGGAACTTCAGCTCGCCGTCGGTGGCGGTGGGGTCCGGAACCTCGGTGATTTCAACCTCGGGACGGCTCAGGGGGCGGATGCCGGATTCCTGGACAGCAGCCTGGTACCAGCCGTTGAGGCCCTCGTTGATGGCGGTCTCCAGGACGTAGCCGCGGCCGACGCGCTGGTCGATCAGCTTGGCGGGAACCTTGCCCTTCCGGAAGCCAGGAACCTGGATCTGCGAAGCAACAGTCTTGTATGCCTCGTCGATGCTGGGCTTCAATTCCTCAAAGGGGACCTCAACATTGAGCTTGACCCGCGTGGGGGTGAGGTTCTCGACAGCGCTCTTCACGGTCTAAGTACTCCTGGTTTTGTTGGATGGTTTCTGCAAACGCGTTGTTGTGACCAGGCCTGGGGCCCGGGCCGCAGAGTCGGGGTGACAGGATTTGAACCTGCGACTTCCTGCTCCCAAAGCAGGTGCTCTAGCCAAGCTGAGCTACACCCCGTAATGCACAGGACAGTCTACGTTCATCCCTGCCGCGAATGCACATTTGACACTTGGGGCATGAATTAGGTTTAGTTATATCCGGCTTGAACAGCCGCCGAAGAAGAGCCCAAAGGCACGCGCCCCCAAAAGCCGGCGCCGCAGAGCTTTCCTCCGGGGACGTAGCTTAATGGTAAAGCCTCAGTCTTCCAAACTGATTACGCGGGTTCGATTCCCGTCGTCCCCTCCACCTGAAAGAGGCCCCTCGATGAGGGGCCTCTTTCGCGTTAAGCCGCTCCTGACCATGCCCGCAACCGGCCCTGCTTAGGCGTGGCCCCCGACGTCCACCCTGCCGAGGGTGACGCGGACTTCGGATTCCAGGAACCGGCCCATCCGCTCGGCCTGCTGCCTTAGCTCCTCCAGCCGCGATGACGCCGCCGGACCGAACAGTTCGGCGGTGATCTCAAGTTTCTTTCCGGAACGGCGGTGGTGCCACAGTCCGCGGACGACGCCGTCGACAAGTATGACGGGATAGTTCCCTGCCTGCCCCCGGGCAAGGGCACGGGTGCTTGCCTCGCCGGGGAACAGCCGCTCCCGGGGCTGGCCGGCCACCACGTAGGCATCGAAGTAGGGAAGAAGCCTGACGCCCGACGGTTCCGTCGTGATGGCCGCGGCGTCGTCCCGCAGCACCCAGGCCGGCGAGCCTTCCACGGTGACCGGGGCCAGATCTTCGCGATGGTCGCCAAAGAGGCCTGCGGCCCACCCGTGCGGAACTCCCAGCCACCGGGCAAAGTTGGGCGGCGTAGCGGGTCCGTACGCCTGCAGGTAGCTCCGGAGCAGCCAGCCGAGTGCCGTCCCGGCTTCGGCGGGACGGAAGCCGGGAGCCAGCTGCCCGGGGCTCAGATAGGTCGCTGCCCTGCCCCTGCCGGCCCCAAAGCACAGCGCTCCGCGGAATCCCGCGGTGCCCATCGCCGCGCGACAGCGCGGCCACATGGCCTGGAACGCGGGCATCACCGGCTCAGCCGCCCAGGACCCGGCTCTGGCGGCGATGGCGTCAGTGAGTTCGTCCACGGTCAGCTCGGCTGCCCGCAACGCATCTGCAATGGCAGCCACGACCTCGTCCGTCTGGGCAGGCGTCAGGAACTGTCCCAGGGCCGGGTTGGGCGGCATGGCACCCAGCGCCCCGGTCCACAGGGACAGGTCGGATGCCGGCAGCAGATGCACTGTGCCCCGCGGCCCGAAGGTCCTGACCAGGGTTCCGTCCTCCCGGAGGGAGCTGCGCACGTCCGCACGGGACAGCACGGTGCTCCGCATCCCCACGGACAGCTCGGCCGCCGTCATCACCTGGGCGTGCGCGCCACACATGGCCCGCACGATGTCGGACGGGGAGCCGGCCTGCGAAGGGGCCGCGAGCCACTGGCGCTCCAGGCGCCGGGCAGAGACCTGCGCCCACGAATACTCCCGTTCAGGCCCGTCGGTCACCGCAGGTCACTCACTGAAAGCCGGCTCAGGCGGGCTGCTGGCAGGACGGGCACCAGTACAGTTTGCGGGCGGCGTGCTCGGCCAGGGCAACCGGGGCACCGCAGACGCGGCAGGGCTGGCCGTGGCGCCGGTAGACAAAGTGCGCCTCCTCCCCCGGCGGCAGCTGATCGCTCCGGGTCCAGAAACCGTCGGTGGTGGTGATGATCCGCCCGTCGCGGACGCCGTCGGCCATCACCGCCGCCGTGTCGTCCCAGAGGAGGCCGGCGGCGTCCTCGCCGAGCGCGCGGCCGGGAAGCAGGGGGTCGATCCTGCCGCGGAACAGCACTTCAGCCCGGTAGACGTTCCCGACGCCGGCAATCACCTTCTGGTCCATCAGCAGCGTGGCCAGCGGTGTCCGTTTTGCCAGGATGCGCCGGATGAAGTCGTCCCGGCTGCCGCCGGTGTTGTGCAGCGGATCGGGGCCGAGCCTGTCCAGCACTGCTGCCGCCTCGGCGTCGGTGATGGCGGCGCACGTGGTGGCGCCGCGGAGGTCGGCCCAGCCGTGGTCACTCACCAGCCGCACCCGCACGGCGCCGACCGGCGCCGGCGGCCCGGCGTACCCGGCCGGGGCGGCACCGCTTGTGGTCCCGGTGACATCGGCGGGACCGCCGTCATCGGCCAGCTCCCGCTCCCCCACCCTGCGGGGCGCGCCGATGCTGGAGGCCCCGCGGAACTGGCTGTCTCCGCCGAAGTCCCAGGCCCCGTAGAGGCCGAGGTGGACGTGCAGCACCAGCCCGTGCTCGAAGTGCAGGAACAGGTGCTTGCCGTGCGCGGACGCGTGCACCATGGTGTGCCCGTCCAGCAGGGCGGCGCCGGCGGAGAAGCGGCCCTGGGGGCTGCTGACAGCCAGCCGCTCGCCGCCGAACACGTCACCGAACTGGCGGGCCAGCCGGTGTATGGAGTGGCCTTCCGGCACTATTCGACGATCTCGCCGGTGGTTTCGTAGGTGGCGATCTTGCCGATGCGGCGGACGTGCCGCTCGTCGTTGCTGAAGGGCTCCTGCAGGAAGGCCTCGATCAGGGACGTGGCCTCCTCGACGCTGTGCTGGCGGCCGCCCACGGCCACCACGTTGGCGTCGTTGTGCTCGCGGGCCAGTGTTGCGGTGGCGTGGTTCCAGGCCAGGGCGGCACGGACGCCCTTGACCTTGTTGGCCGCGATCTGCTCGCCGTTTCCGGATCCGCCCAGCACGATGCCCAGGGCATGGACGCCGGCTTCCTGGTCCGCCACCACTGCGAGCGCCGCCTTGATGCAGAACGACGGGTAGTCATCCAGGGCGTCGTATTCCTTGGGGCCGTGATCCACCACGTCGTAGCCGTTCGCTGTGAGGTGCTTGACCAGATGGGCACTCAGTTCCATGCCGGCGTGGTCGGTGGCGATGTGGACCCGCGGAAAGGCAGGGTTTGTTGTCACGGTAGCTTCCGTTCAGTCATGAGCACCGGGGCGCGGCCGGGCTGGTACAGGTCAAATCAACAGATCCAAGAGTACTCGGTGCGCTCCCGCCCTCGGGTGCCGCCCGGGCCGTTACGCGGCAGTTACGCTTCCGCGTCGCCCTAAGCTGGCGGGTGGGTGTCCGGCGGGCTCGTGTCGCGGCGTGCCCTTGCGGCGACGCGCGTCAGGACCTCGGCGAGCAGGGCGGCGGAGGCGGGGTTTCCGCCGCTAACGGCGAGGCGGTGGCCGTCGGTCTTGCGGACAACGACGGCGGGGCCGCTGCTGACGAGCACGGCCGCGGTTCCGTCGTGGTTGCGGTAGCCCCACCCGCCGTAGTCGGCGGCGCGGACGTCAGCCGGCTGGGCGGCAGAGATGGCGGTGGCGGGGACGTCGATGACGCGGAGGATGCCGGCGAGGAAGACCCGCAGCCCGCTGCGGTCTGCGGTGATCCTGGCAAACAGGAACGCGGCCCCAACCAGGGCGGCCGCCACCAGCAGGGCGCCAAGCCACGGCACGACGATCGCAATCAGCGAAGCGGGAAACAGGCTGGCGATGGCGATCATGACAAAGACGGAGCTGCGGGCATGCACCCAGAACCGTAGGGAATCCCCGGCCAGGTCCGGGTCGAGCTCCTGCTCCAGCGCCCGCTGGAGGGCACGGTCATCCTCCGGCGTCCACTGGTGGTCCGCCTTGAAGACGAACCCGATGATGACCCCCAGGGAAAGTGCGGCCCCGCTGCCGGAAGCCAGGACAATCACGTCCACACTGGACTCCCGGGCGTCCGCCACCCCGGCCTGGCCTACGAGGGCGGCCGCCAGCACTGTGGTGATGAACAGGCTCACCGTCAGCCCGGCGCCCATCATGATCCGGCGCATCACGGTCGGCCGCGAAAGCGGCACGGACTGCAGCAGCACCAGCCAGCCGACGAGGACAATCAGGCCCGCCCCGCAGCCGACGAAGGCGGGGAACGGCGCAAAGGCGGTACCGCCGTCGTTGTTCCACATGACCGCCAGCGGTTCCGGCAGATCCGGCCGCAACAGCACGGCACAGACCGCGAACCCCGCGGCAAGCAACACTGGGAAGCCGATCGCGAACCGCAGCGCCTTGGTGTCCACAGCATCGAGGATCTTTCCCATGCCTTAACGCTACCCCCGCGCCGGCCGGCTCGTGAGGGCTCCCGCAGCGAACCGCGGGCCGGCCCCCTGAAAGTGAGCCACGCAACTTGCCAAGCGGCGACGGAATGAAACAATGGCTTCACAGTGATGCATCCGCGCGCGTGAACCCCGCGCGCAGCAGCCGGCGGGCCGGTCCGGCCGCCACAACCTCTGGAGGCACAACCTTGCCAGGCATGAACCTGACCCGCGCCGAAGCACGCGAGCGCGCCGCCCTGATCGCCGTCGACTCCTACGACGTCAGCCTGGACCTGACGAAGGGTGAGACAGTCTTCGGTTCCACCACCACCGTCAGGTTCACGGCGGCGCCGGGATCGTCGTCGTTCATCGACGCCGTGACGGACGCTGTCCACAGCGTGACGCTGAACGGCCGCGAACTGGACCCGGCCGAGGTGTCCGACGGCGTGCGGATCCAGCTGCCGGACCTGGCTGCGGACAACGAGCTGACAGTCGTGGCGGACGCCCCCTACATGAACACCGGCGAAGGCCTGCACCGCTTCGTGGACCCCGTGGACGGCGAGGTGTACCTGTACACGCAGTTCGAGGTGCCTGACTCGCGCCGGATGTTCGCCGTCTTTGAGCAGCCCGACCTCAAGGCCACGTTCCGGTTCCGTGTGACCGCACCGTCGCACTGGGACGTCATCTCCAATTCCCCGACGCCCGAGCCCGTTGCGGCTGAACCGACGAACGACGGCCGCGCCCGCTCGGTCTGGGACTTTCCGCCCACGCCCCGCCTCTCCTCGTACGTCACCGCGCTGATCGCAGGTCCGTACCAGTCGGTGCGCAGCGACGTCACCAGTTCGGATGGCCGTGTGGTCCCGCTGGGCGTCTTCGCCCGCAAGTCACTCATGCAGTACCTGGACGCGGACAACATCTTTGAGCTCACCCGGCAGGGATTCGAGTTCTTCGAGGCAGAGTTCGGCTGCCCCTACCCGTTTGAGAAGTACGACCAGCTGTTTGTACCGGAGTTCAACGCCGGTGCCATGGAGAACGCCGGCGCGGTCACCATCCTCGAAGGCTACGTTTTCCGCGGCAAGGTCCCGGAGGCGCAGGTGGAGCGCCGCGCCATCACCGTGCTGCACGAACTGGCCCACATGTGGTTCGGCGACCTCGTGACCATGCGCTGGTGGAACGACCTCTGGCTCAACGAATCCTTCGCCGAATACATGTCGCACCTGGCCGCGGTGGAGAACACCAAGTTCCAGAGCGCCTGGACCACGTTCGCCTCGGTGGAAAAGTCGTGGGCCTACCGGCAGGACCAGCTCCCCACGACCCACCCGATCTTCGCCGAAATCAACAACCTGCATGACGTCGAGGTGAACTTCGACGGCATCACCTACGCCAAGGGCGCCTCCGTGCTCCGGCAGCTGGTGGCCTGGGTGGGGCCGGACAAGTTCATGGCCGGCGTGCGCGAATACTTTGCCAAGCATTCCTGGCGGAACACCGAGCTGGGTGACCTCATGGTCGAGCTGGAGAAGGCCAGCGGACGCGACCTGGACCAGTGGGGCCGCCTGTGGCTGGAAACGGCGGGCGTGAACTCGCTCAAGCCAGAGCTGGCGGTGGACGCGGACGGCACCATCACGTCCTTCGCCATCCTGCAGTCAGCGCTTCCCGAGCAGCCCACCATCCGCCCGCACCGCCTGGCGGTGGGGTTCTATGACCTCACCGGCGAAGGCACGCTGGAGCGTGTGCACCGTGAGGAGCTGGACGTCGACGGCGAACGCACCGAGGTGCCGGAACTGGCCGGACTGAAGAGGCCGGACCTGATCCTGCTCAACGACGATGACCTCGCCTACGCCAAGGTGCGGCTGGATGAGCAGTCCCTCGCCACCGCCACAGCCCACCTGAAGGATTTCCGGGAAAGCCTGCCGCGGACCCTGGTGTGGGGCTCCGCCTGGGACGCCGCGAGGGACGGGGAAAGCCCGGCCCGCGGTTACGTCGACCTGATCCTGGCCAACATCGCCTCCGAGTCTGATTCGTCGGTGATCCTCGTCCAGCTGCGGCAGCTGGCCACCACGCTGACCTTCTACGTTGCCGAGGAGCACCGCGAAGCCACCACCGTTGCCGCCGTCGACCGGCTCTGGGAACTGGCCTCGGACGTGCCGGGCGGCTCCGACGCCCAGCTGCAGTTCATCAAGTCCTTCGCCCTCCTGGCCCGCAGCAGTGAGCAGCTGGACCGGGTCGCCGGGCTGCTGGACGGCTCGGCCACCCTGGCCGGGCTGACCGTGGACCAGGACCTTCGCTGGGAGCTCGTGGCCGCCCTCGTGGCCGGCGGCAGGCTGGGCCAAGCGGGCATCGACGCCGAACTGGAACGGGACAACACCTCCAGCGGCCAGAACGCGGCAGCCCTGGCGAAGGCTGCCATCCCCACGCCGGAGGCGAAGGCGCAGGCGTGGGAGTCGATCGTGGTCAAGGGCGATCTCTCCAACGCTATCCAAGCCTCGGCCGTGGCCGGCTTCACCCGTGTCCTGGACACCTCGCTGCTCGAGCCATACGCGGAGAAGTACTTCGAGGCCGTGCCCGGGATCGTCGCTGAACGGACTTTTGCCCTGGCGCAGCAGATCGTACTGGGACTGTACCCGGCGCAGCTGACCAGCCAGGCCACCGTCGACCGGACCGACGAGTTCCTGGCGTCGCTTCCGGAGGAGAGCGCCGCGCTGCGGCGGATGATGCTGGAAAACCGCGACGGCGTGGCCCGGGCGCTGCGGGCCCGTGCGGCGGACGTCTAGGCCGTGGCGCTCGACGAACACCACTATGCCCTGACGGTCCGCTGGACCGGCAATCTTGGAAGCGGCACGTCGTCGTACCGGGATTACTCCCGGAACCACGACATCGAGATTCCGGGGCTGCCGGTCCTGAAGGGCTCGGCCGACCCCACCTTCCACGGCGACCGCACCCGTTACAACCCCGAGCAGCTGCTGCTGACAGCGCTGGCGCAGTGCCACATGCTCTCCTTCCTGCACGTAGCAGTGAGGCATGGCGTGGTGGTCCTGTCCTATGAGGACAACGCCACCGGCATGATGCGGCTGAACCGCGACGGCAGCGGCCAGTTCGAAACCGTGACGCTCCGCCCGCAGGTGACGGTTGCGGACCCGGAGCACATTGCGCTGGCGGAACAGATGCACCATGAGGCCAACAGGGTGTGTTTCATTGCCCGTAGCGTAAATTTCCCCGTCCTGCACGCTCCAGTTACGACAGCCGGAAGTCCATAGCCAGCGGCAGACCCCGCTAGGCTTAAAGGCGACCAAAGAGCAGCCGGTCTCCACGGTAAACGCGGAGACCGGCCGCCGCCGGACAGCAGCAAGGAGCCTTCCTGCAGATGTACAGCATGTTCACAACGCCCTCGGCCTCACTGGAGCCCACCGGACTTGACCTGGCCGGCGTGGCCATCAGCCTCGGCGCAGGAATCGTCCTGTGGCTGATCGCGAGTTTCCTGATCGCCAGGATCACCCGGCGCGTGGCGAACGGCACGTCACTGTTCAAGAAACCGCACTTCCGCTGGGTGGCGCCTGCTTTGCGCGCCCTGGACCATGAACGGCGCGTGCAGCGGGCCCAAACCATCGGCTCGCTGCTGAAGAGCGGCATCGGCGTGGTCATCGCAGTCATTACCTGCATCTACATGCTGAAGAACCTGGACGTCGACGTGGCGCCGCTGCTCACCAGCGTGGGAATCCTCGGTATCGCCATCGGTTTTGGCGCGCAGCAGCTGATCAGGGACTTCCTTGCCGGGATCTTCATCACCATCGAGGACCAGTACGGCATCGGCGACACCATTGAGACCAGCGAGGTGGTGGGCGTGGTGGAATCCATCGGGCTGAGGATCACCCGCGTCCGCGACGAGAACGGCGCCATCTGGTACCTCCGCAACGGCGAGATCCTTCGCGTGGGTAACCGCTCGCAGGGAAACTACATCTCGCCCGCCGAGACCGACGATTCGGCAGAAGCCGAGCACGCACCCCAGCAGAAGGCCGGAGAGTAGCCATGACCATTCCATCCCTCCCCACCCCGCCGGAGCCGGGCGTCCGCAAACCGCTGATGCGCAACGACCCCTTTAGCCAGCCGGGCTACACCGACAACTTCTACGACGCCGTTGGCGGCCATGAGACGTTCGTGAAGCTGATCGACGTCTTTTACGACGGCGTGGCCGCCGATCCGCTGCTGCGCCCCATGTATCCCGAAGAGGACCTGGGCCCGGCCAAGCGGCGGTTCCTGATGTTCCTTGAGCAGTACTGGGGCGGGCCCACCACCTATGGCGAGGAACGCGGCCACCCCCGGCTGCGGATGCGCCACATGCCGTTCCGGGTGACGCCCGAGGCCAAGGACCGCTGGCTGCACCACATGCGGACAGCCGTCGACTCCCTGGACCTGCCGCCGCTGCATGAGGGAACACTCTGGGACTACATGGAACGCGCCGCGCTCTCGATGGTGAACAGCCCGTCCGACGCCCAAGGCTAAGGCCGTTGCGTCCCCGGCCTACAGCAGGCCTGCGCCCGTGCGCGCGAGCACGTGGCCGCGGCTGCCGCTGAGCCGGAACCAGCGCCCGGAGCGGTAGAGCGTCTGTTCGTCCCCGCCCAGGAACCCCAGGGCGAAGGCGGCGAACGCCGCTCCGGCCGGCACCCCGTGCCGCTCCTCCAGCCCGCGTCCCCAGACGGCGGCCCGGGCGTTGTTGACGATCAGGGCCCCGGGCTTGTCCGGAACGATCCCGGCCACCTCGGCAATGCCGGCTTCGGCAACCTGCCGCAGTTCGGCGTCGGGCACCGAGTCCACCAGTTCCCAGCCGCTGCGCGGCGCGCCCACGCCGGCCCACGATTCGGTGACGGCCGACGGCGGGACCGGAAGATCGGCGTCGTTCTCCCCTGCCCGGGCCAGCCGGTCCAGGACGGCCGCAAGCGGAACGGTCACGTCGACGGCGGACGGTTCTGCCAGCCCCATGGTGCGGAGGCCGAGGATCGTGGGCGTGGACTCCCCCAGGATCCGGGGCCGAAGCACGCAGACGTAGGCGGCCAGGACCGTGCCGGCGGCCTGCAGGCGGATAGCGCCGTCGTCGATGGCCTTGGCGCGGGTGACGAAGGTCTTCAGGTCGGCGAGGTCGCGGGGATCAGCGAAGCGGAAAGACTGGGTAAGGAGATCAGACACGTTAAGAACACTACCGGCTGAGGCCCGGTTGAGCGGTGCCGGGGCGCCGTCTAGAGTCAAACCATGACTGAAGCGGACGCCGGATTGCAGGCCTTGCCCACGAATGACCCCACGACTTCCCTCCTCGACCTGCTGGACCTCGGCGAGCTGGAAGGCGCCCGCACCGACGAGGACATTTTCATGGGTCCGTCGCAGCGCCAGCCGCACCAGCGCGTCTTCGGCGGCCAGGTCCTGGCCCAGTCCCTGATCGCGGGAATGCGCACGGTGGACGGCGACCGGACCGTCCATTCGATGCACGGCTACTTCCTGCGCCCCGGCGACGCGAACAAGCCCATCACCTTCGGGGTCCAGCGCCTGCGGGACGGCCGCTCGTTCTCGGCACGGCGCGTGCACGCCTATCAGGACGGCACGCCTATTCTGTCGATGATCGCCTCGTTCCAGGCCAGCGACGACGGCCTTGAGCACCAGTCCGACATGCCCGCCGGCATCCCCGATCCGGAGACCCTGCCCAGCACCGCAGACCTGCTGGGCAAGTTCGACCACCCCGTCGCCCGGCACTGGGCGTACGAGCGGCCCTTCGACATCCGCCACGTGGATCCCGCCCTGTATGTGGCGGCCACCGGGAAGAAGGAAGCACGCAACGCCGTGTGGATGAAGACGTTCAGCCCCATGCCGGACGACGCCAACATGCACCGCGCCGCGCTGGCCTACGCCAGCGACTACACGCTGCTCGAGTCGATCCTCCGCAGGCACGGGCTGAGCTGGATCACGCCGGGCATGAGCGTGGCGAGCCTGGACCACGCCATGTGGTGGCACCGTCCCGTGCGAGTGGACGAGTGGCTCCTGTACGTGCAGGAATCGCCCAGCGCCCAGGGAGCGCGGGGCCTCGCGACCGGCAAGATCTTCAACCGGGAGGGCCTGCACGTGGCATCCGTGGCGCAGGAGGGCATGGTCCGGGTGCCGACGGACATCAAGAGCAAGGTGGCCGGCGCCGTCCAGACCAAGATCCTGCAGCACCAGATGCGCAAGGCCTGACTTCTCCAGGCATGAAAAAGGCCGGCCCCGGGTTTTGATCCGTTCAACCAGATCAAACCGGGGCCGGCCCTTTTTGTGCTCAGCGCCTGGCTGCTCCGGCCCGCTTAGTCGCGGGTCAGGCGGCGGTGCGTGACGCGGTGCGGCTTGGCGGCGTCGGGGCCGAGGCGCTGCACCTTGTTCTCCTCGTAGGATTCGAAGTTGCCCTCAAACCAGTACCACTTCGACGGGTTCTCCTCGTCGCCTTCGTAGGCGAGGATGTGGGTGGCCACCCGGTCCAGGAACCAGCGGTCGTGGGAGACCACGACGGCGCAGCCGGGGAACTCCAGCAGCGCGTTTTCCAGGCTGCTCAGGGTTTCGACGTCGAGGTCGTTGGTCGGCTCGTCGAGCAGGAGCAGGTTTCCGCCCTGCTTGAGGGTCAGCGCCAGGTTCAGGCGGTTGCGCTCACCACCGGAGAGCACACCTGCCTTCTTCTGCTGGTCCGGTCCCTTGAACCCGAACGCCGCCACATAGGCGCGGGACGGCATTTCAACGTTGCCCACCTGAATGAAGTCCAGGCCGTCGGACACGACCTCCCAGAGGGTCTTGTTGGGGTCGATGCCGCCGCGGCTCTGGTCGGCGTAGGAGATCTTGACCGAGTCACCGATCTTCAGCTCGCCGCCGTCGAGGGGCTCGAGGCCCACGATGGTCTTGAACAGCGTGGACTTACCCACACCGTTCGGGCCGATGACGCCGACGATGCCGTTGCGCGGCAGGGAGAAGGACAGGCCGTCGATCAGCGTGCGGTCGTCGAAGCCCTTCTGCAGGTTCTTGGCCTCCAGGACCAGTCCGCCCAGGCGCGGTCCCGGCGGGATCTGGATCTCTTCGAAGTCCAACTTCCGGGTGCGGTCTGCCTCGGCCGCCATTTCCTCGTAGCGGGCAAGACGTGCCTTGGACTTGGTCTGCCGGCCCTTGGCGTTGGAGCGGACCCATTCGAGTTCCTCGGCGAGGCGCTTGGCCTGCTTGGCGTCCTTCTTGCCCTGGATTTCCAGGCGGGCGCGCTTCTTCTCCAGGTAGGTGGAGTAGTTGCCCTCGTACGGGTACAGGTGGCCGCGGTCGACCTCGGCGATCCATTCCGCGACGTGGTCCAGGAAGTACCGGTCGTGGGTGACGGCGAGAACGGCGCCCTCGTAGGTGGAGAGGTGCTGTTCCAGCCACAGCACGCTCTCGGCGTCGAGGTGGTTCGTTGGCTCGTCAAGCAGCAGCAGGTCCGGCTTCTGCAGGAGCAGCTTGCAGAGGGCCACACGGCGGCGCTCACCACCGGAGAGCAGGGTGACATCCGCGTCGGCCGGCGGGCAGCGGAGGGCGTCCATGGCCTGCTCGAGCTGGGAGTCAAGGTCCCACGCGTCGGCGGAGTCGATGGCCTCCTGCAGGTGGCCCATCTCCTCGAGGAGCGAGTCGTAGTCCGCGTCCGGGCTGGCCATCTCCTCGGAGATTTCGTTGAAGCGCTGGATCTTGCCGTAGATCTCGCCTACGCCTTCCTGGACGTTGCCCAGGACAGTCTTCTCCTCGTTCAGCGGGGGTTCCTGCAGCAGGATGCCAACGCTGTAGCCGGGGCTCAGCCGGGCTTCGCCGTTTGAGGGTGTGTCCAGGCCGGCCATGATTTTCAGGATGGTGGACTTACCGGCACCGTTGGGGCCAACAACACCAATCTTGGCGCCCGGGAAGAAGGACATGCTTACGTCGTCGAGAATAAGTTTTTCGCCAACAGCCTTTCGGGCCTTGGTCATTGTGTAGATAAATTCCGCCATGGTTCCAAATCTAGTGGGTTGGCGGGCATATCTCACATTCGCGTCAGGCCTGACATTCGCTTCAGGCGGGCGCGGCGCCTACGAAGCACTTCCCGTTCGACAGCGCCGGCAGCACGGCCACCGTCACCTTTCCGTCGCGGATCTGGCCGATCACGCATTCCTTCGCCTGGACCGCCGCCGCTTCCATGGAATCCACCTCGAGTCCGGTGGGAGTGCGACCTGCCGAGACCTCCAGGCTCCGCGCCGGAACGCCTGCCGCCGTGAGCGCCGCGGTGATGTCCGCCGTAGCAGGCTTGGGGTTGGCTGCCACCACGCGTCCCAGGACGTCGGTCATGGTCCGCTGCAGCGGGGCCGTGGCCCCGGCGGGAGCTTTGCTGGCCGCCGCAGTTGCCGAAGGCTTTGCCGACACTGAAGCTGATGCTGTACCGGCCGGCTGCGCGGCCGCGTGTTCTCCGGCGGCCTGTCCTTCCGCCGCCTGGTTCACGGTCGCCTGCTCTCCTGGTGCCGTGTCTCCTGTCGCCGTGCAGGCGGCCAGCGCCGACAACAACACAACCGCCAGTGCGAGCCGTCCGGCAACCCTCCGGGCGTTTTCCCGGGCACCAGTCGCATTGCCGCGGAACGTCCCGTTCCGCCGGAGTATCATCGCTCGCATCACGCTGCCATTCTGCCATGCGGCACCGCCAGGGGGTGCGGCGCCGCACGCCACCGGCGTTCAGGCGGCAGCTCCGGTGAGCTCTCCCGTTTCGGGATCGAGCTCCATCTCATCACCGGCGTCATCGACGAAGATTCCTGCCGCGGCCGCATCGTCACCGGTTTCGACATCGTCCAACCGGTCATCATCAGCATCGTCGTCGTCCGGGCCTGAGGGGCCGGATGCGCTGCCGTCGCCGTTCGCGGAACCGAACCCGTCAGACGCCTGCGGGTTGCCGGAATTGCGGATGAAGTTGGCGGTGCCCCACTTGAGATCGTGGCCCACGGCATCGGCATCGATCTCGGCGTCGTGGTAGACGCGGCCCTCCTTCTCCCAGCTGCGCATCTTCAGCTTGCCCACGATGATGACGCGCTGGCCCTTCTTGATGCTGCAGCCCATGTTTCCGGCCAGCTGCCGGTATCCCTGGACGGTGAACCAGTTGATGTTGCCGTCCACCCACGCGTTGGCGGCCTTGTCGAACCGACGTTCGGCTGAACCGAGGCGGAATGAGGCGGTGGGAACCCCTCCGGGAGTGGTGGAACTGCGGATCTCCGTGGCAACGAAGCCTCGGACGGTAAT
Organism: Arthrobacter sp. NPDC057013; assembly: GCF_042674585.1. Classification (NCBI taxonomy): domain Bacteria; kingdom Bacillati; phylum Actinomycetota; class Actinomycetes; order Micrococcales; family Micrococcaceae; genus Arthrobacter; species Arthrobacter sp. NPDC057013. The sequence continues at coordinate 392 of NZ_JBHUSE010000015.1, read as the reverse complement.
GGTGTCGGTCATCTTGATGTCCTGTCTCGAAGTGTCATGCCCTAGCAGGCATCTCAAGCATCAACCGGCAGCCTAGGGACAGCGAGAGGCGAAATTCCGTATGTGGAAAACCGGACGGCGGGGCTGAGAACGCGCAGGTGAAGCAGCCGGGTGCCTGACGGCGGCGGCGCGCAAGTCAATGTAGACTTTTTAGGCGCCAGCAATGTGCGGGCCAGCCATTGCCCCAGTAGCTCAGGGGATAGAGCAGCGGCCTTCTAATCCGCCGGTCGGGGGTTCGATTCCCTCCTGGGGCGCACGTGTGGTGAGTCGAGACATCCTTCACGGATGAGTCGAGTCATCGGTGACACCCCGGTCTTCGGACCGGGGTGTTTTTCTTTGCCGGGTTTTTCTGG
>NZ_JBHUSE010000014.1:38409-115882 GCF_042674585.1 Arthrobacter sp. NPDC057013 | reverse complement strand
CTGAACTTCGTGATCAACTGCAACCTCCAGCGCCTGGACGGGCCGGTGCGCGGCAACGGCAAGATCATGCAGGAACTCGAGGCGTTCTTCCGCGGTGCGGGCTGGAACGTGATCAAGGTCGTCTGGGGCCGGGAATGGGATGACCTGCTCACCCGCGACACCGACGGGTCGCTGGTGAAGATCATGAACGAAACCCCCGACGGGGACTACCAGACGTACAAGGCCGAATCCGGCGGGTTCGTCCGCGAACACTTCTTCGGGAAAACCCCGCAGACCAAGGACCTCGTCGCGGACCTGACCGACGACGAGATCTGGAACCTCAAGCGCGGCGGGCACGACTACCGCAAGGTCTACGCCGCGTACAAGGCCGCGACCGAATTCAAGGGCAAACCCACCGTGATCCTGGCCAAAACGGTCAAGGGCTACGGACTGGGCCCGCACTTCGAAGGCCGCAACGCCACCCACCAGATGAAAAAACTCACCCTGGATGACCTCAAGAAGTTCCGCGACCACCTGCGGATCCCGGTCACGGATGAGCAGCTGGAGAAGGACCCGTACCGGCCGCCGTACTACCACCCGGGCACGGATGCCCCGGAAATCAAGTACCTGCTCGAGCGCCGCGCAGCCCTCGGCGGGTCGGTTCCGGAACGCCGTTCGAAGCACTCCGACATCGAGCTGCCCGAGGCAAAGACCTACGAGGTCGCCAAGCGCGGTTCGGGCAAGCAGCAGGCCGCCACCACCATGGCGTTCGTCCGCCTGCTCAAGGACCTGATGCGGGACAAGAACTTCGGCAAGCACATTGCGCCGATCATCCCCGATGAGGCCCGCACGTTCGGCATGGACGCGTTCTTCCCGACGGCGAAGATCTACAACCCCAAGGGCCAGAACTACCTGTCCGTGGACCGCGACCTGGTCCTGGCCTACAAGGAATCCGCCCAGGGCCAGCTGATCCACCCCGGCATCAACGAAGCCGGCGCCGTGGCAGCCTTCACCGCCGCCGGCACCGCCTACGCCACCCACGGCGTGCCCCTGGTCCCGGTCTACGTGTTCTACTCCATGTTCGGCTTCCAGCGCACCGGCGACGCCTTCTGGGCCGCCGCCGACCAGATGACCCGCGGCTTCATCATCGGCGCCACCGCAGGACGGACCACCCTCACCGGCGAAGGCCTCCAGCACGCCGACGGACACTCCCCCCTGCTCGCCTCCACCAACCCCGCCGTGGTCACCTACGACCCCGCCTACGGGTACGAAATGGGCCACATCGTCCGCGACGGCCTCGAACGCATGTACGGGGTCGCCGCAAGCGGCGAAAACGGAACCGCAGCTGTATCTGGCAGAAACGTCATGTACTACCTCACGGTCTACAACGAGCCGATCGTGCAGCCGGCCGAACCGGAGAACCTCGACGTCGAAGGTGTCCTCAAGGGCATCTACAAGCTCGCAGCCTCCACCACCGAAGGCCCCAAGAGCCAGATCCTCGCCTCCGGCGTCTCCGTCCCCTGGGCCCTCGAAGCCCAGCGGATCCTCGCCGAAGACTGGGGCGTCTCCGCCGACGTCTGGTCCGTCACCTCCTGGAACGAACTGCGCCGCGACGGCCTCGCCGCCGAAGAGGAAGCCTTCCTCAACCCCGGCAAGGACGCCCGCCAGCCCTTCGTCGCCAAACAGCTCGAAGGCGCCCAGGGCCCCGTCGTCGCCGTCTCGGACTACATGAAGGCCGTCCCGGACCAGATCCGGCAGTTCATCCCGAACGACTTCGCCACCCTCGGCGCCGACGGCTTCGGCTTCTCCGACACCCGCGCCGCCACCCGCCGCTTCTTCAAAAACGACACCCACTCCATCGTCGTCAAAACCCTCCAGCTGCTGGCGGCGAGGGGCGAAGTGCAGGAGGGCGCGCCGTCGTACGCCATGGACCGCTACAAACTCCTGGACGTCACGGCGGGAACAACAGGAGGAGCCGGCGGCGACTCCTGACGCTCCGCGCCGGCCACCCTCGAGCCCCGAGTTTTTGTCCAGATAATGGCCCCAAAAGGCCTCTGAAGTCGCGATATGTGGACGAAAACTCCAAAGCGGGGGAGGTAGCCAACAAAAACGGCGCAACAAAAAACGACGGCGGCCCGCACCTCATGATGGGGGCCGCCGTCGTGCTTCTTTGGGTCAGGTCAGGGGTGCCTGCGGTCGACGACGAAGCCTGTTGCTGCGCTCTCCCTGACTGCCGTGATTCCTGCGGTGACGGCTTTGATGTTTGAGAAGCTGGGCGATACCGCAACGACGGTCCCGTCGTCAGCCGTCAGCCTGAACCGGTACTGCCCGGCGCCTGCCGTCTCGATTACGAATGTGCCTGCCATAGATGCTCCTTCCGCCAGCTGCACCGTTGCAGCTGCCATTACGACCCCCAATTGCCAACACGACACATTCGACGTTAGCCGCCATTCATTGGACGAACCACCCCTACTGCCGGGTAGTATTCCGCCGCGTGCCCGCTCCGGCATGGCCTAGGGTGATTCCATGACCGACTTCCCCCACCCCCAGACCACCGGCGTGCTGCTGGCGGCGGGTGCCGGGACCCGCCTTGGCCGGGGACCGAAGGCGCTGCTTCCGTTCCGGGGACGCACCCTCGTGGAGGTCCTGGCGGACATACTGCTCGACGGCGGCTGCCGCGAGGTTGTGGTGGTGCTCGGCGCGGGTGCCGGGGACGTCCGCGCCCGGGCTGACCTGGCCCGGCACACGGTGGTCGAGAACCCGGCGTGGGCCGGCGGTATGGGCAGTTCCTTCCAGACCGGACTTGATCATGCACGCCGGGAAGACCACGTGCTGGTGGCGCTCGTGGACCAGCCGGGGCTGACAGCAGAAACTGTCGCCCGGCTGCTCCGTGCACACCGGCCGGGCCGGTTGACTGCCGCTGCGTACACCGACGATTCCGGGAAGCTCCGGCGCGGCCACCCGCTGCTGCTCGACGCCACGCTGCGCGCGGAAGCCGCGGCCTCGGCCGGCGGCGACGCCGGTGCCCGGCGTTTCCTTCAGGCCCATCCGGACCTGATCGACCTGGTGGACTGCACTCTGCCGCCCGGTTCGGGCCAGTCCGGCGGCGAAGACCTCGACACCCCGGACCAGCTGGACCTGCTGGGCTGAATCGGCTACCGGAGCAGCCCCGCCGCAAGAAGTTCCTGCAGCCCCTGTTTGAAGAGGGCCCTCCCGCCGTGGGCCGGATGCCTGATTTTCGGCACGTCCAAGCCACTGCGGCGAAGGCTCTGGTGCGCAACGTTCCCTACGGCCAGCACGGTTTCGATGGGAAAGATGCCGGTCAGGGCCTGCCAGAACGGGGTCCCCAGGGCTGCTTCCGCCGGCGTGGGCGTCCGGTTGGTCAGCGGCTGACCCGGCACGTGCGTATGCCACGGGCAGGCGCTCCACAGCAACGGGAGGAAGTCGAGCTCCGCCAGCACCTCCCACATCACCGTCGCCGTGGGCTCGGCGGCGACGCCGGCAGCCTCCGGCGGGAGCACGTACCCCCTCCCGGCGCCGAACAGCCCGAAGTGGTTGGCGGGTCCGGCGAACATGGTCCGATTGGTGAAGGGAACCCCGGTGATGCGCATGCCCCGGAAGCCGGGCGCCTCCCCCACCAGCAACACCTTCGGGGTCCGGTCCAGCATGTCGCCCAGGTAGGCCGCCAGGTTCTGCCGCCGCAGAGCATTGACGGGAACGGAACGGTCGAAGAAGTTGTTGCAGCCGGGGCCGGTTTCGGCGGCGGCCAGCCGGGCAATGAACCCGTCGATTGGCGACGGGCCCATTGATCCGCCTCCCTCTCGGCCCCGCGCTGCTTTTACCAGCGGGGGTGGATTGCCTCGCGGAAGTAGTGGTCGTAGATCCAGCGCACGCCCTCGTCGAACTCCGGGCTGAGCACTGTGGCAACCGCGGCGGCGTTCGCCCTTGCCTGCTCCACGGAACGGGCACCGGGGATGACCGAGGTGACACCGTCCTGCGCGGCGACCCACGCGATGGCAGCCTGCGCGGTGCCCGAGCCCTCCGGCACCAGCTGCTCAAACTCGGCCACCGCCTTGAGCCCCAGATCGAAGTCCACCCCGGAGAAGGTTTCGCCGACGTCGAAGGCATCGCCGCCGCGGTTGTAGTTGCGGTGGTCGTCGGCCGCGAAGACGGTTTCCTTGGTGTACTTCCCGGACAGCAGCCCGGAGGCGAGTGGAACCCGGGCGATGATGCCCACGCCTGCGGCCTTCGCGGCGGGCAGCACCTCGTCCAGCGGCTTGAGCCGGAAGGCGTTCAGGATGATCTGCACAGAGGCCGTTCCCTCGTGGCGCATGGCCTCGAGGGCTTCATCGGTCCGCTCGACGCTGACGCCGTAGTTCCTGATGGCCCCCTCGGCGACGAGGGTATCCAGCGCGTCGTACACCTCGGCCCGGCTGTACACGGCGGTGGGCGGGCAGTGCAGCTGGACCAGATCCAGGGCGTCGGTCAGCAGGTTGCGGCGGGACCGGTCCACCCATTCGCGGAAGTTGGCGAGGTTGTAGTTTTCCGGGCGCTGTTCCAGCCTGCGGCCCATCTTCGTGGCCACCGTGATGCCCGTGCCGGGGTTGTCGGCCAGGAACTCTCCGATGGCCTGCTCGCTGCGGCCGTCCCCGTACACGTCCGCGGTGTCGAAGAAGGTTACGCCGGCCTCCGCCGAGGCCGCGAGGATGGCCTTCGCCTGGGCCGGGTCAACGTTGCCCCAGTCCGCGCCGAGCTGCCAGGTTCCCAGTCCAACGGCTGAAACGTTCCGTCCGGTCTTGCCTAAGATGCGCTGTTCCATCCCCCGACTATATGTTGCCAACCCCACGCGGGGTCACTTCGCGCCCTCCGGCGGCGCATTATTGGGCACAAAGTGACTCCGCGTTGCCTGGACCTGCGGGAACACCGCCTGTGGGAACGTTGTCGGGAACGTTGTCGGGAACGAGCCCCGCCTCCTTCAGCCCCAGGTAGATCTTGTCCCGGGCGATCGGCAGTTCGGCGAAGCGCACCCCGGTGGCATTCCGGATTGCGTTAGCCAGCGCGGGCGCCACGGGGTTGAAGGGGCTCTCGCTCATCGACTTGGCCCCGAGCGGACCCATGGAATCGTTGGTGTCGGCGAAGTACACCTCGCTGCGCGGCACGTCCGCGAAGGACGGGATGTGGTACTGCCGGAGGATGTCCGTGGTTACGCGGCCGGCGTCGTCCACCCGGACCTCCTCGTACAGGGCGGCACCCAGGGCCTGGGCAATCCCGCCCTCGATCTGCCCCCGGCACTGCCGCGGATTAACGACGACGCCGGCGTCGGCCGCCTGCACGCTCTGCAGGATCCGCAGCTCCCCGGTTCCGGTGTTGACGGCCACGCGGAAACCGTGGACGTTGAACGCCACCGAGCGGGGCGTTCCGCCCCAGCGCCCCTCGGCCTCGAGTTCGACGCCGGCCTGCCGCGCCGCGTCGAACAGTTCAGTAAGCGGCACCCTGGTTCCCTCGCAGACGACGGCATCGCCGTCGAGCACGCAGCCGGAGGCCTGGATCTGCCGGATGCCGGCGGCGAACGCCCGGATCCGGACGGCCAGTTCCTCGGCGGCGGCCAGTGTCGCCTTTCCTGCCACCACGGTTCCGGCCGACCCGAAGGCGCCGGTGTCGTGCTCAATCAGGTCCGTATCCGACTGCCGGACGGCGACCCGCGCGGCCACTGTGGACAGCGCCGTCGCCGCGAGCTGCGCGTGCACCGTGGTGGTGCCGTTGCCGAATTCGGCGGTTCCGACGTCGGCGGCGTACGTTCCGTCGGCCAGGAGCCGGAGCCTGGAATGGGCGAAGTGGCCCCGCGGCGGCACGGTATCGATCATGGACAGCGCCGTGCCCTCGCCCGTGACCCAGTCCGGCCCCAGGTCGTCGAGGCCGGCGGACCGGTAGCGTTCGCGGCCGCGCTCCAGCGCGTCCTGCACCAGGCGCGTGCACTGGTCCAGCCCGTAGCTGCCGTAGTGGACGTCCTCCTCCGGGTCGGGGTGGGTGGACAGCATGTCGTCGCCCTCGCGCACCATGTTGCGGCGGCGGAATTCCAGCGGGTCCATGCCGATGCCGGCGGCCAGTTCGTCGATGGCAGATTCGATGGCGAAGATCATCTGGCTGAGGCCGTAGCCGCGGAAGGCGCCGGACGGCACGGTGTTGGTGTAGGCGGCGAGCGCGTCCACCTTCTTGTTGGCGCACTTGTAGACGGCCAGGGACTCGCCGCAGCCGTGGAACATGACGCCGGGGGCGTGGTTGCCGTAGGCGCCCGTGTTGGTGAGGACGTCAAGCTGCAGCGCCGTGAGCCGGCCGTCCCTGCTGGCGCCGGCCTTGAGCTTGATGGTGAACGGGTGCCGCGTGGTGCTGGCGGTGAACTGCTCGGTGCGGGTGAACTCCAGCTGGACGGGGCGCCGCAGTTTCAGGGCCGCGAGCGCGGCGATGTCCTCCGTCAGCACCTCCTGCTTTCCGCCGAAGCCGCCGCCCACCCGGCCGGCCACCACGTGGACCTGGTCCTCCGGCAGCGCGAACACGCGGCAAAGCGTGCGGCGCACCAGGAACGGCACCTGGCTGGACGTGCGCACCTGCAGCCGGCCGTCGTCGTCCACCGAGGCGATGGAGGCGTGGGTTTCCAGGGCCACGTGCTGGACGCGCTGGGTGCGGTAGGTCTGCTCGTGGATGAAGTCGGCGGCCGCGAACCCGTCGCTGACGCTGCCGAGTTCGGAGTGCAGCTCGGCCACGATGTTCCGCTCCGGCCGGGCGATCCGCGCCGTGCCTGCCTCCTTTTCCCCGTGCAGGGCGGGCGCGCCGGGCACGATGGCGTCCTGCGGGGTGAACACCGCGGGCAGTTCCTGGTACTCAACCCGCACGGCCCGGACGCCCGCTTCCGCAGCCCCCACCGATTCGGCGACGACGGCGGCCACTCGCTGCCCGCGGAACCTCACCACGGTGTCCAGCAGCCGGGTGTCGTCGGGGTCGTCGGTGTAGAGCTCGTGCTGGGCGCTGGAGTACAGCCGGTCCGGGGCGTCCTCGGCGGTGAGGACGGCCACCACTCCCGGCACCTCCATCGCGGCAGAGGTGTCGATGGACAGGACCCGGGCGTGGGCATGCGGCGAGCGCACGAGCTTCATGTGCAGCAGGCCGGGCAGCGCCTCGGCGGGGACGTCCAGCGTGTAGCGGGCCTGGCCCGTGACCACCGCGCGGCTGGCGGGGGCGGGAACGTCGTCACCCAGCCGGCCGGGCTCCGGGGCGGGCTGCCCCTCACCGGCAATGCCCGAGCCGGGGCCTTCCGGGACGGGGTGGCCTTCGTGGCCGCAGACGGCGTCCGCGATGGCCCGGTACCCGGTGCAGCGGCACAGGTTGCCCTTGAGGTTGCGCGGCAGGTTTTCCTTCTGCACGTCGTCGAACGTGGCCGCCGTCATCACCATGCCCGCGGTGCAGAAGCCGCACTGGAAGCCCTGGCGGTCCAAGAACTGCTGCTGCACCGGGTGCAGGTCGGTCCCCTTGCTGGTGGCGGCAAGTCCCTCGATCGTGGTGACCGCGTGGCCCTCCGCGAGGACGGCCGGGTAGATGCAGCTGTGCACCGGGGTGCCGTCCACATGCACGGTGCAGGCACCGCAGTCGCCGCCGTCGCAGCCCTTCTTCACGCCGAAGTTGCCCTGCTCCCGGAGGAACGTGCGCAGGCACTGGCCCGGCCGCGGCTGCGCCTGTACCGGCGCGCCGTTGATTTCCATGGCCATGCTCAGGCCCCTCTCGTTGTCTGGTGCGGCGGCATCTGCCGGGTCTGCTGCAGGGGCTGCAGGGGCTGCTGTGTCTGCTTCGGCGGCCAGAAGTCACCGGACACTGCTGCCGGCCCTCCGGCGGGCGAGCCCAGTTCTGCCAGGATTTCCCCGGCCAGGCGGTGCGTCATGTCGCGGCGCCACTCGGGCAGCCCGTGGATGTCGTCGTGATACAGGGCCGCCGAGATGGCGGTCGCAAGTTCGTCCGCCAGCTCCGGCGCGTCCGGCAGGGACTCGAACCGGAGCTGCATGGGCCGCTTGGTGGCGGCGGTGACGGTGAGCGTGAACCGGCCGTCGTCGTCGAGCCTTCCGATCAGCAGCACGCCCGACCTGCCGAGGTTGCTCAGCGAGAGGCGGCGGAACGCCACCCGGGCGGACAGGGCCGACGCCGGCAGGTTGACGCTGCGGAGCAGCTCGCCGGGTGCCAGGGCGTTTTGCCCGTCCCCGGTGATGAGGCCGGCCACCGGGAGTTCGCGGCGGGTGCCTCCCGGGCCGAGGATGGTGGCCGTGCCGTCCAGTCCCACGCACAGCGAGATCATGGGGCCGGCCGGCAGTGACGTACAGAGGTTGCCGCCCACGGTGGACATGTTCCAGACCTTAAAGGACGCCACGAAGGAGTCGCAGCAGGGCCGGATAAGCTCCAGACCCGGCCAGCGCTGAGCATTCACTGCCCAGTCCGGAGTGCCCCCTTCGCCTGCCAGTTTTTCCGGCAGCGCGTACAGTTCGGCGACTGTGCAGGTGGCGGCGAGCTCTATGCCATCCGCCGTCACGGTGACGGGCTGCCAGCCGGCGGAACCGAGATCCAGCAGGCGCCGCAGCGGCTCGGGCCCGAAGGCCGTGCTGCCGTAGGAAAAGAGGACGGTGCCGCCCGCGAGCCAGGCGTCGCCGTCGCGCCAGTCGGCGGGGTCGGTGGTGCGGACCACCGCCTCGATGGTGTTCATGTCCATGCGATCTCCTGGGGTGCCTGTTCTGTAATGAGTGCCGGTTGGCGGCTTAGCGCGGGTTCTGTACCGCCGGCGGGAAGCGAGTGGATGGGTCCGCTGCCGTCCCGCAATGGAGCGCAGGCCGCGGCACCGGTGCGGGCTGCGATCAGCTCCGCGGTGATGGAGACGGCGACTTCCGCCGGTGTGACGGCGCCGAGGTCCAGGCCGATGGGTGAATGCAGCCGGGCCAGCCGATCCGGTGCCACGCCGGCCTCGAGCAGCCCGTCGATGCGCTGCCGGTGGCTGCGCCGCGAGCCCAGGGCACCGACGAAGGCCATATCCAGCTCCAGCGCACCCTGCAGCAGCGGAATGTCGAACTTGGGGTCGTGGGTGAGGACGCAGATGACCGTACGGGCATCGATCCTGCCTGCGGTGGCCTCCGCCGCCAGATACCGGTGCGGCCAGTCGGTTGCCACCTCGTCCGCGGCGGCGAAGCGTTCCTGCGCCGCGAACGCAGGCCGGGCATCGCACAAGGTGACGCGGTAGCCGAGCAGCTTCGCGGCCGGCACCAGCGCCGCGCCGAAGTCGTTGGCACCGAACACCAGCAGCCGGGCCTGCGGCAGGCGGCTCTCCACCAGCAGGGCCACCGGTTCGGGCGAGGCCTGCGTGGCGCCAGCCCGGGCCGAAGCACTGCAGCCCTGCGGCGGCGCCAGCCGGACCAGCCCCGTCCGGCCACCGCGCAGCAGCGGTTCGACCTGGGCCGCGGCCGCCAGGAGTGCTTCCCGCCTTGCCTCAACGTCCAGGGCATCCAGGCCCAGCAGGGCTGCGAGGTCCGCTGATCCGGCCGCCCGGAAGCTTCCCGGGTCAGGAATTACGACGACGGAAGGCGGCTGTGCGCCGGCGACGGCGCCTTTCCCGGCAGCCCCCAATGCGCTGCCGGGCACGGTTTTGGCGGCCGCGGCCGGCGCGTCGATGCGCCGGATGAGCGCCAGCGGCCGTTCGGGATCGCCGGCGGCCAGCGTCCGGAGCGCGCCGAACCCGGCGGCGCCGCCCTCCAGCGGCTGGATATGGACCTCCAGCTCGCCGCCGCAGGTGAGCCCGACGGCGAACGCGTCCTCGGGACTGAAGCCGAACGCCTCAAGGCGGGTGCCGCCGTCGGCCATTACCTCCAGGGCGGAGGCAACCACGGCGCCTTCAACACAGCCGCCGGAGAGGCTGCCGAGGATCTCGCCGGATTCGGACACCAGCATGGAGGTCCCGGGCGGCCGCGGCACGGAGCCGCTGGCAGTGATGATGGTGGCGACGGCGCAGCGTTCCCCGGACGCCGCCGGGCGCCAGCCGGCCAGAGAAGGCATCAGATCCAGCATGGCAGCACTCCCTCTTCCCGTGCGATGGTGCCCATATTCTCGTTCCTATTCCTGGTAGTTGAAAGCATGCGACGCCGGTCCGGCCCGGCGACGCGCAAACGGTCCGGGGATGCGCGGAATCCCGTGTCCGCCGGCCGTCTGCGCGTCGCCTGGCACTTTCCGTGTCCTGGCCGGGTCCTACGCCCCGAGCAGCGCGCCGATCGGACCCCGCGCGAAGTAGATAATGAAGCCCACGGTGACCACCCACATCAGCGGGTGGATCTTCTTCGCCTTGCCTGAGGCCGCACCGATCACCGCCCAGGTCACGAAGCCCACGCCGATGCCGTTGGCGATCGAGTAGCTCAGCGGCATGGTGACGATCGTCAGGAAGGCCGGCAGCGCCACCGCGAATTTGGTGAACTTGATCTCGCGGATCTGCGCCATCATCATGGCGCCCACCACCACCAGGGCGGCGGCTGCCACCTCGAGCGGCACCACGCTGGTGAGCGGGGTGAGGAACATTGAGCCCAGGAACAGCGCGCCGGTGACCACCGAGGCCAGCCCCGTGCGCGCGCCCTCGCCGATGCCCGCGGCGGAGTCGATGTACACGGTGTTGGAGGAGCCCGACGTCGCGCCGCCCACCACCGCGCCCACGCCTTCGACGATGAAGGCGGACTTGAGCCGGGGGAACGTGCCGTCCTTATGCGCCACGCCTGCGCTCTTCGCGAGGCCGGTCATGGTGCCCATGGCGTCGAAGAAGTTGGTGAACACGAGCGTGAACACCAGCATCGTCGCGGCCAGGCCGCCGATCCGGCCGAAGGCGCCGAACATGTCGAACTGCCCCACGAGGCCGAGGTCCGGTGCGGAGACCAGGTGGCCGGACAGCACCGGGGTGTTCAGGTGCCAGCCGCCGGGGTTGGTTTTGCTGGCGGGGCCGATGTGCATGAATGCCTCGACGACGGCGGCCAGTGCCGTGGTGGCCACGATGCCGATGAGCAGGCCGCCCTGGACCTTCCGTGCCACGAGGATGCCCATGACCAGCAGGCCAATGATGAACACCATGGTGGGGATGGAGGTGATGGAGCCGTTGTCGCCGAGCTGGACCGGGGGCCCGCCGGCGCTGGCCTTGACGAAGCCCGAGTCCACGAAGCCAATGAAGGCGATGAACAGGCCGATGCCCACCGTGATCGCCGCTTTCAGTTCCTTGGGCACGGCCCGGAAGATCGCGGTCCGCGCGCCGGTGACGCCGAACAGGACGATCAGGATGCCGTTGATGACCACCAGGCCCATGGCCTCGGCCCAGGTGACCTCGTGGATGACCGCCACCGCGAGGAAGGAGTTGATGCCCAGTCCCGCGGCCAGGCCGAACGGCAGGTTGGCGATCAGGCCGAACGCGATGGTCATGACGCCGGCTGTCAGCCCGGTGACTGCGCCCACCTGCGCCGCGGACAGCCAGCCGCCGGCGACGTCCGTGGGGGCGTTGTCCGCGCTGAAGCCGCCGAGGATCAGCGGATTCAGGATGACGATGTAGGCCATCGTGAAGAAGGTGACCAGTCCGCCGCGCACCTCGCGGGCCACGGTGGAACCGCGGCGGGTGATGTGGAAGAAGCGGTCAAGGAAAGAGTTCGACGCCGGGGGCCTGGGGCCGTTGCCCCGTTGCGTTTTTCCGGTTGTCTGGTGCATTTCGAGTGCCGCTGTCTGCCCCGCGCCCTGAAGCGCAGCCTGCTTTTCAGCGGTGTTGTCCAGGATTGTCATGTCAGCCACCGGGCCCTAGTAGTCAATCCTGGAGTCGAGCGTGTTCCAGGTGTTGAACGGTTCCAGGATGGCCGGGGCTTCGGGGTGGCCCAGTTCGAGCTTGGAGACCGGCATCAGGGCGTGCCGGTCCTCGTTGTCGAAGTACTCGTAGAAGACGGCGTCGTCGAAACCGACGGACGCGGCGTCGTGCCGGTCCGCGGCGAAGACAACCCGATCGATGCGGGCCCAGAGCGCCGAGGCCAGGCACATGGGGCATGGCTCGCAGCTGCTGTAGAGGGTGGCTCCGCGGAGGTCGAAGGTGCCCAGACCGCTGCATGCGCGGCGGATGGCCGTGACCTCGGCGTGGGCGGTGGGATCGTTGTCGGCGGTGACCCGGTTGACGCCGTCGAACGCCTGACCGTCGGCGGTGACGATCACGGCGCCGAACGGGCCGCCGCTGTTCAGGACGTTGGCGGTTGCCAACTGGATGGACCTGGCCAGGTATGCCTCGGCCGTGACGGTGGTACTCATGATGCGACTCCCTTTGCTGTGGAAGCCGGTACCCCGCGACGGAACGGAAAGGACCAAGTGCGACGGTTACCCGGCTTCAGCATGTGCTTTTGAAGGTTAAGTTGCGCCTGGTAGATAGCTTCCCCGGAGTCCCGGGTGCCCGCCTTTGGCAACATCGAGATTAGCACCGGAATGTGGTCCGCGCCATAGTTTTCTGGAAATTTAATTTCGCGATGTGAAATGTGTGTTTCGAGTGCCTCACGGCGGGCCGCTTCCAAGGCTGCCGGATGGACCTGCCACCCGGCCGGTCACAATGCGCGGCCATTGACCCCCGTCCGGCGCCCGCCCTACGCTGGTGCCGACCCGCCGCCCGGGCGTCACGTACAGGCGGCAGGTCCCCTGGATCAGCAGACAGGACCACTGAGCTGGAAAGTATCAGCACGCTCAGACAAGGACCCTCATGACCCAGTTCTCCCACCTTTCATCGACGCTCCCCCAGCCGGCACCCGAATCCCGGCTCTGGATCCGGAACCCGCTGGCGGCCTTCACCGCCAACGGCCTCGATGCCTCCGGCGGCCTGGTGATCAGCGGTGGCAAAATCGTGGAGGTGCTCGGCGCGGGCCAGACCCCCTCCGCACCGTGCGGACAGACCTTCGACGCCGGCAACCACGTGGTGCTGCCCGGCCTGATCAACACGCACCACCACTTCTACCAAACGCTCACGCGCGCCTGGGGTCCGGTGGCCAACGCACCTCTCTTTCCGTGGCTGCAGAACCTCTACCCGGTCTGGGCGAGGCTGACCCCGCGGGACCTTGACCTCGCGGCCACCGTGGCCCTCGCCGAACTGCTCCTCTCCGGCTGCACCACCGCTGCCGACCACCACTATCTCTTCCCCGCCGGGATGGAGGACGCGGTCGACGTCGAAATCGGCGCCGTCCGGCGCCTCGGCATGCGGGCAACCCTCACCCGCGGCTCCATGACCCTCGGCGAGGACGACGGCGGCCTGCCGCCGCAGTCGACGGTGCAGGCACCGGAGGTGGTGCTCGCCGACAGTGAACGGCTGATCCGCGAGTACCACGAGCGCGGCGACGGGGCCGTGATCCAGATTGCGCTGGCGCCGTGCTCGCCGTTTTCCGTCACCAAGGAGATCATGGCCGAGACCGCCGCGATGGCGGACCGGCACGACGTCCGGCTGCACACGCACCTCGCGGAGACCCTCGCCGAGGAGCAGTTCTGCCTCGAGACGTTCGGCCTGCGCACCGTGGACTACCTGGACAGCGTGGGATGGCTGACGGACCGGACCTGGCTGGGCCACGGCATCCATTTCAGCGACGCAGAAATTGCCCGGCTGGGAGCTGCGGGGACCGCCGTCGCGCACTGCCCGACGTCGAACATGCGGCTTGCATCCGGCACCGCCCGGGTGCTGGAACTGGAGGACGCGGGAGTGCCCGTGGGGCTGGGAGTGGACGGATCGGCGTCGAACGATGCCTCCAACATGATCCTGGAGGCGCGGCAGGCGCTGTACCTGCAGCGGCTGCGCTACGGCGCGCAGGTTCCGGTGGAGCGGGCGCTCGGCTGGGCCACGCGCGGATCAGCGGCGGTGCTGGGCCGGCCGGACCTGGGCGAACTGGCGCCCGGACTGCAGGCGGACCTGGCCCTGTTCCGGCTCGACGACCTGCGGTTCTCCGGCAGCCACGATCCCCTCGCCGCCCTGCTGCTGTGCGCCGCCGACCGCGCGGACCGCGTGATGGTGGGCGGCCAGTGGCGGGTGGTCGACGGACAGATTCCGGGGCTGGACGTGGCCGGTCTGATCGCGGAGCATTCGGCGGCGGCGCGGCGGCTGGTAAACGGCTGACGCCCCCGCCGGCGCTCCCTCGCCGTTTCGACGGTTCCCTGCGCAGACGACGTTCCGCAGCGTCGAGTGCGCAGGGAACCATCGAAACGGGGCCGGTCAACTGCTAGCGTGGCCGCATGACTCCGTCGAAGACGCCGGCCGAGATTCTGGACATCGCCGGCACCGAGGTCCGCATCTCGAGCCCGGACAAGCTGGTGTTCCCGGAGCCCGGCCTGACGAAGCTCGACCTGGTGCGCTATTACCTGGCGGTTGCGGATGGCGCGCTCCGGGGTGCCGGCGGCAGGCCGATGGTGCTCAAGCGCTTCCCGAAGGGCATCGACGCGGAGCCTTTCTTCCAGAAGCGAGTACCCGACAACCATCCTGGCTTCATCGACACGACGACGCTGCACTATGCGTCGGGGACGTCGGCGGAGGAAGCCGTCATCCGGGATGCTGCGGGCCTGGCGTGGGTGGTGAACCTCGGCTGCCTCGACCTCAACCCGCATCCGGTGCGCGCCGAGGACCTCGAGCACCCGGACGAACTCCGGGTGGACCTGGATCCGATGCCGGGGGTCGACTGGTCGCAGATCGTGGACGTCGCCTATGTCGCGCAGGAGGTGCTCGACGACATGGGGCTTGTGGGGTGGCCGAAGACGAGCGGGTCGCGGGGACTCCACATCCTGGTGCGGATTGCGCCGCGGTGGTCGTACCGCGACGTGCGCCTCGCGGCCGAGACGCTGGCCCGGGAGGTTGAGAACCGCGCTCCCGGCCTTGCCACCGCGAGGTGGTGGAAGGAGGAGCGCGGCGAGAGTGTGTTCGTGGACTTCAACCAGAACGCGAAGGACCGCACCGTGGCGTCGGCCTACTCGGTGCGGCCCTTGCCCGACGCCCGGGTCTCGACGCCCCTCACCTGGGACGAGGTCCGCTCCGCCCGGCCGGAACAGTTCACGGTGCCCACGGTGGTGGAGCGCTTCGCCGAGGCGGGCGACCCCCACGCCGGCATCGACGACGCGGCCGGCTCCCTCGACGGGCTACTCGCCCTGGCCGCAGAGCTCGGCCCCGCCGAGAAGGCGCCGCGCGCCGGAAACGGCTCCGGCCGCCGGCAGTCGGTGATGCCGCTCATTGAGGTGGCCCGCACCAAAACCAAGCCGGAAGCGTTGGCGGCGCTCGACGAGTGGAAGTCCCGGCATGCGGACGTGGTGCCGGCCCTGCATCCTGCCGACGTGCTGGTCGACGGAATGCGCGGCTCAAGTTCGCTCTGGTACCGGGTGCGGGTGAACCTGCAGCATGTCCCCGAAGCGAAGCGTCCTGCGCAGGAGGAGCTTGTTGCGGACTACGACCCGTGGGCGGGCAAGGAGTGGCCGGGGCGTCCCGGGTCCTCGCCTGCCTGAGGACACTGCACCGGTCCGGCGACACAGAAATGGTCCGGCGACACCTATATTCGGGTGTCACCGGACCATTTGCGCGTCCTGCGGCGAATACCGCGTCCTATGGCCGCCGGCCGAAGACCGGAAGCGCCCGCAGCCACCGCGACAGGCCGCCGGAGCGCCGGTCGCAGTCAGCCGGGATGTAGAAGTCGGGGTCCGTGGCGCCGAACGGCAGGTACAGCTCCTGGCCGGGTGCCGGGAATTCCGCGACGTTGTTCTGATCCTGCGAGTCCATCTGTTCCTCCTCGTTTCTTGCGCTGATCCGCAACGCATTTTTTCGCTTTACGGAAATTTGTTTCTGATATGTGAAATCTTACGAATGCTTAGCGCGCGGCGTCAAGACCCTCCCGGGCCGGACGTCCGCCGTCGTCGGTCACAAACGGTTTTTTGAATCTGTGATGTACACCACCGGAATGCTGCGCTACGCTTGAAGGCAATTCGTGGCGCACGTCACGTAACCTGGGAGCAGCAGGCAGGGTCGTAATGAGCTGGCATCACAACTGATGTCGGCTCATTTTTTGTTTGGGTCGACGCCACTGAAACGCGTGGGAAACACGCACTTAATTTCTATGTGGGACCTTCGTTCCACATACCGGAAGTTGGGAACAGACCATGAGCAACAAGATCGTCCTCGGCCAGAACCAGTACGGCAAGGCCGAAGTCCGCGTCGTCAAGATCACCCGCGACACCGACCGGCACGAGATCGAGGACCTGAACGTCACCTCGCAGCTCCGCGGCGACTTCGAAGCCGCCCACCTCGAAGGCGACAACGCCCACGTGGTGGCCACCGACACCCAGAAGAACACCATCTACGCCTTCGCCCGGGAGGGGGTCGGCTCCCCCGAGGCTTTCCTGCTCCGCCTCGGTGAGCACTTCACCTCCAGCTTCGACTGGGTCACCGGCGGCCGCTGGGAAGCCGAGTCCTACGCCTGGGAACGCATCCAGGCGCATGGCACCGCACACGACCACTCCTTTGTCCGCAAGGGCCAGGAAGTCCGTACGGCCGTCCTGGTCCGCGACGGCGCCGCCACCCACCTGATCTCCGGGCTCAAGGACCTGACCGTCCTGAAATCCACGCAGTCCGGCTTCGTCGGGTACCCGAAGGACAAGTACACCACGCTGCCGGAGACCACCGACCGCATCCTGGCCACCGACGTCTCGGCCCGCTGGCGCTTCAAGGCCGGCACGGATTTCAGCTCGCTGGACTTCAACAAGAGCTACGAGGACGTCAAGAGCCTCCTGCTTGAAGGCTTCACCGAGAAGTACTCCCACGCCCTGCAGCAGACCCTGTTCGACATGGGCGCGAAGGTCCTGGAGGCCCACAACGAGATCGAGGAAATCAAGTTCTCGATGCCCAACAAGCACCACTTCCTCGTGGACCTCTCGCCGTTCGGGCTCGACAACCCCAACGAGGTCTTCTATGCGGCCGACCGCCCCTACGGCCTCATTGAAGCCACTGTCCGGCGCGACGACGCCGAAGCAGCCGACGCCGCCTGGTCGGGCATCGCCGGCTTCTGCTAAACAGCCGCCTGACAAGCGTCGCCGGCCGGCCCGCGGACACCAAGGTCTCCGTGGGCCCGCCGGCCCCGCAGCCACCCCCGGTTCCGAGTTTTTGTCCACATATCGCGACTTAAACGCCCCTAAACCCCTAATAAGTGGACAAAAACTCCAAGCCCCGTCCATTACCAACCGCCCCAGCCCGAGGCCACTACACGATTCAAATTGTTAGCCAGACATTGTTAGCCAGACGAAGGCGTCTGCCATGAACCAAGAAAGTCTGCCATGAACATCACCAAGAAAAGCCGCCCAGCGGCAACCCGCCCGGAAGACCAGCGCCTCTCGATCGGCAGCACTTTCGCCTACGGGTTCCAGCACGTCCTCACCATGTACGGCGGCATCATCGCCCCGCCCCTGATCATCGGCGCCGCGGCCGGCATGTCCTCCCAGGACATCGGCCTGCTGATCGCCGCCTGCCTCTTCGTCGGCGGCCTCGCCACCATCCTCCAGACCGTCGGCTTCCGCTTCTTCGGCTCCCAGCTCCCGCTCGTCCAGGGCGTCTCGTTCGCCGGCGTCTCCACGATGGTGGCGATTGTCCACGGCGGCGGCGGAATCCAGGCGGTCTTCGGTTCCGTGATTGCGGCGTCGCTGATCGGCCTGCTCATCACCCCGCTGTTCTCCAAGATCATCAAGTTCTTCCCGCCGGTTGTCACGGGCACGGTGATCACCACCATCGGCCTGACACTGATGCCGGTGGCCGCCAACTGGGCCATGGGCGGCAACAAGGCAGCCCCCAACTACGGCAGCATGGCCAACATCGGCCTGGCCGCCGCCACGATGGCGATCGTCCTGCTGCTGAGCAAGGTGGGCAACGCCGCCATCTCCCGGCTGTCCATCCTCCTCGCGATGGTTCTCGGCACCCTGATCGCGCTCGCCTTCGGCATGGCTGACTTCTCCAAGGTGGGCACCGGCGAGATTGTCGCCTTCCCCACCCCCTTCGCCTTCGGTCCGCCGACGTTCGAGATCGCGGCTATCATCTCCATGCTGATCGTCATCCTGGTGACGCTCACCGAGACCTCCGCAGACATCATCGCCGTGGGCGAGATCGTGGGCACCAAGGTCGACTCCAAGCGGATCGGGGACGGCCTCCGGGCTGACATGCTCTCCAGCGCCATCTCCCCGCTGTTCAACTCCTTCACCCAGAGCGCCTTCGCCCAGAACGTGGGCCTGGTCGCCATCACCGGCGTCAAGAGCCGGTTCGTCGTCAGCGCCGGCGGCCTCATCCTCGTCGTCCTCGGCCTGCTTCCGGTTCTTGGCCGGGTCGTCGCGGCGGTGCCGACGCCCGTCCTGGGCGGGGCCGGCGTCGTACTCTTTGGAACTGTTGCCGCCAGCGGCATCCGGACGCTCTCCAAGGTGGAGTACCGCAACAACATGAACCTGATCATCGTGGCCGCGTCCATCGGCTTCGGCATGATCCCGATCGCCGCACCGGCCTTCTACGACCAGTTCCCGTCTTGGTTCAGCACCATCTTCCACTCCGGCATCAGCTCGGCAGCGGTCATGGCCATCCTGCTGAACCTGCTCTTCAACCACCTCAAGGCGGGCAATTCGGACAATCAGTCAGTGTTCGTGGCGGGCACCGGGCGTGTGGTCAAGGAGGAGGACCTGCACTGCCTGGCCGACGGCGACCGCTTCGAAGGCGGGAAGCTCATCGACTGCGACGGCAAGGAAGTCCCCATCGAGGCCTCAACCAAGTCAGACCACTAGCCAACCCCATTAAGCGCGAATAGGCAGCTAATGCCCCCAAATCCGAGATTTGGGGGCATTAGCTGCCAGCTCGCGCTATGGAAGTACGACGGCGGGGGGCCTAGTTTTGGTTGAGCTCGTCCGAGATGGCCTGGGCTGCTTCGCGGAGGAGCGGCACGGCGCGGTCGGCGAAGGCCTGGTCCACGCGGGAGACCGGCCCGGAGACGGAGATGGCCGTGGGCGTGGGAGCGTTGGGCACGGCCATGGCGAAGCAGCGCACGCCGAGCTCCTGCTCCTCCTCGTCGATCGAGTAGCCGCGTTCCCGGATCCGGTTGAGATCGGCAATGAGGGAATCGAAGTCGCCGATGCTCTTGGCCGTGGGCGTGGGCATGCCGGTGCGGGTCACGATGCCGCGCACCACCTCGTCGTCCAGCTGCGCCAGGATCGCCTTGCCCACTCCGGTGTCGTGCGTGTGGGCGCGGCGGCCCACCTCGGTGAACATGCGCATCGAGTGCAGCGACGGCACCTGCGCCACGTAAATCACCATGTCCGAGTCCAGCACGGCCATGTTGGATGTCTCCCCCAGCCGGTCCACGAGCGACTTCAGCTGCGGCCGGGCCAGGGCACCGAGTTGCTTGTTGGCGCCTTCGCCGAGCCGGATCAGCCGCGGGCCCAGGGCGTAGCGGCGGTTGGGCAACTGCCGGATGTACCCCAGCGCCACGAGCGTGCGCAGCAGCCGGTGGATCGTCGGCAGGGGCAGGTCCGTGGAGGAGGAGAGCTCGCTGAGCGTCACGTCGCCGCCGGCGTCGGTGATCAGTTCCAAAAGTTCAAAGACGCGCTCAACCGACTGCACGCCTCCGCTGGCCTTCTCAGCCATGTAGCACTCTCCTGTTGCCTCGAATACGACAACTCTTATCCGCATCGTGAAAAAAGTTGCTTAGACAGCCAAAGATACAGCACGGCGCCGGGCCCCGTCGATGGAAAGAGCAGGGGCTTGTATTTCCATAAAGTAGATAATAATATCCATAATACGAAAACATTCAGCTGAAGCGCCCGCCCCAACGGCGGGCCGAACCAGGAGGACATTCAATGGCGAACCCGAGCCCCGGAAACTCAATCACCCTGCGCGTGGAGGCCCCCTCGAGCTTCTCCGCCACCAGCGAGCTCGCGGCAGCCGTCGGCGCGGCCGGTGCGGCGATCACCGCGCTGGACGTCACCGAGTCCCACCACGAGACGCTGGTTGTCGACGTCACCTGCAACACCACCGACCAGGACCACGCGGACCGGGTGAAGGATGCGCTCAACGCGCTCGACGGCGTCACCGTCCGCAACGTCTCGGACCGTACCTTCCTGATGCACCTCGGCGGCAAGCTCGAGGTGGTCCCGAAGGTGGCTCTGCGCAACCGCGACGACCTCTCCCGCGCCTACACACCGGGCGTCGCCCGCGTCTGCCTTGCCATCGCCGAAAACCCCGACGCCGCCCGGAACCTGACGGTCAAGCGCAACACCATCGCCGTGGTCACCGACGGTTCTGCCGTCCTGGGCCTCGGCAACATCGGCCCCGCTGCGGCGCTTCCCGTCATGGAGGGCAAGGCCGCGCTGTTCAAGCAGTTCGCCAACGTCGATGCTTGGCCGGTCTGCCTGGACACCCAGGACACCGAGGAAATCATCAAGATCGTCAAGGCCCTCGCACCCGTCTACGGCGGTGTGAACCTCGAGGACCTCGCCGCGCCGCGCTGCTTCGAAATCGAAAACCGGCTCCGCGAGGAACTGGACATTCCGGTCTTCCACGACGACCAGCACGGCACCGCCATCGTCACGCTGGCCGCCCTGGTCAACGCGCTGCGCGTCGTCGGCAAGAAGCTCGCTGAGGTGAAAATCGTGGTCTCCGGCGTGGGCGCCGCAGGCTCCGCGATCATCCAGCTCCTCAAGGCCCAGGGCGCGCAGCACATCATCGCCGCCGGCCGCTCCGGCGCCATCCACTCCGGTGAGAAGTACGACGACGAGCACCGCACCTGGATTGCCGCGAACACCAACGCGGAAGGCTTCGACGGAACCCTGCACGAGGCCCTGAAGGACGCCGACGTGTTCATCGGCGTCAGCGCCCCGCACGTGATCGGCGAGGAACAGGTCGCCTCGATGGCCAAGGACGCCATCGTCTTCGCCATGGCCAATCCGACGCCGGAAATTGACCCCACCGTGGCCTCCAAGCACGCCGCCGTCGTAGCCACCGGCCGCAGCGACTTCCCGAACCAGATCAACAACGTCCTGGCCTTCCCGGGCTTCTTCCGCGGGCTGCTGGACGCCGGGGCATCGGACATCACGCCGGAGATGCTGGTGGCCGCTGCCGAGGCGATCGCCAACCGGGTTGCTGACGACGAACTCAACGCCAGCTACATCATCCCCAGCGTCTTCGATCCCCACGTGGCCGCCGACGTCGCGGCAGCAGTCGCCGCCGCGGCGCACGCCGCAGCGGGCACTGGCGTCGCGGCAGCATCAGCGGAAGACTCAACAGAAGAAGCTGCGGACGCAGCCCTCGCCAACGCCTGAATCAGCCCTGGAAAGGACCCACAATGGCTATCACAGTCACAGACCCCCGGCCGATCGAGCGTGCGGAGGAAATTCTCACCCCTAAGGCACTCGCGTTCGTGGAGGAGCTCCACAAGCGCTTCGCCGGCCGGCGCGGCGAGCTGCTCACGGCCCGGAAGGCCAAGCGTGAGGAGGTCGCCCGGACCGGCAGCCTGGATTTCCTGCCGGAAACCAAGAACGTGCGCGACGGCGACTGGAAGGTTGCGCCGGCACCGGCGGCCCTGCAGGACCGCCGGGTTGAGATGACCGGCCCGGCGTCGCCGGCCAAGATGGCCATCAACGCCCTGAACTCCGGCGCCAAGGTGTGGCTGGCCGACCTCGAGGACGCCAGCACCCCCACGTGGGGCAACGTCATCGACGCCATCCTTAACCTTCGCGACGCCGCCACCGGAACCCTGAGCTACACCTCCCCCGAGGGCAAGGAGTACCGGCTCCGCACCGACGCCCCGCTGGCCGTCGTCGTGGCCCGCCCCCGCGGCTGGCACATGGAGGAGCGGCACCTGCTGCTCAACGGCGAACCCGCCGTCGGCGCGCTCGTGGACTTCGGCCTGCACTTCTTCCACATCGCCAAGCAGCTGGTGCTCAACGGCCACGGCCCGTACTACTACCTGCCGAAGATGGAGAGCCATCTCGAGGCACGGCTGTGGAACGACGTGTTTGTCTTCGCCCAGGACTTCCTCGGCCTCGGCCAGGGCACCATCCGCGCCACGGTGCTGATCGAAACCATTCCGGCAGCCTTCGAGATGGACGAGATCCTGTACGAGCTGCGGGACCACGCCTCGGGCCTGAACGCCGGCCGCTGGGACTACCTGTTCAGCATCATCAAGTACTTCCGCGATGCCGGCTCCAGCTTCGTGCTGCCGGACCGCGCCACCGTGGCCATGACCGCACCGTTCATGCGGGCCTACACGGAACTGCTGGTCAAGACCTGCCACCACCGGGGCGCGTTCGCCATGGGCGGCATGGCCGCGGTCATCCCCAACCGGCGCGAACCCGAGGTCACCGCGCAGGCGTTCGAGAAGGTCCGCGCGGACAAGACCCGCGAGGCGAACGACGGCTTCGACGGCTCGTGGGTTGCCCACCCTGACCTCGTGCCCGTCTGCCAGGAGGTGTTCGACTCGGTCCTCGGCAACAAGCCCAACCAGCTGGACAAGCAGCGCCCGGAAGTTTCGGTCACCGCCGGTCAACTGCTGGACATCGCCTCCGCCGAAGGCCAGGTCACGGAAGCCGGCCTGCGCCTGAACCTCTACGTCGCCGTGGCATACACCGCCGTCTGGATCTCCGGCAACGGCGCGGTTGCCATCCACAACCTCATGGAGGACGCCGCCACGGCGGAAATCTCCCGCTCGCAGGTCTGGCAGCAGATCCGCAACGAGGTGGTCCTCGCGGACACCGGCAACAAGGTCACCCGGGAACTGGTCACCCGCATCCTCGCCGAGGAAACCGAGAAGCTGCGCGGCGAGGTGGGCGAGGAAGCCTTCGCCCGCTACTACCAGCCGGCCAGCAGCCTGATCGGCGACATCTGCCTGTCCGAGGACTACACGGACTTCCTCACCACCCCCGCCTACGAACTGGTGGGCTGAGGCATGGCGGTACCCGAAACATCGCTCACCGCGGCGGACCTGGCCCGGATCGACGGGCAGCTGGCGGACACCGACCGGCTGCTTGAGCAGAACTACCCGGGCGACGACGGCTCCCGCCAGCCAGTCCACACCGTCTACGTGCCCGCTGACCGTTTCACGCCGTCGCTCGCCGCCGACTGGGGAACCCAGGCGCTGGCGACGGCGGCCGCGCACGGCGGGCTGGCCCGGCTCGGTTCGCTGCTGGGCCAGGACGCCGAGCTCGCCGAGGCAGTCGCCTCCCGGGTGGAGACGAAGCTGGGCAGCGAGCCGATCGAGGACCTCCGGCTCGACTTTGAAGACGGGTTCGGGGACCGGGGCGACGACGCCGAGGACGCCGCCGCTGTTGCCGCGGCGTCCGCCGTGGCCGCGGCAGTCTCCGCCGGCTCCGCGCCGCCGTTCATCGGGATCCGGTTCAAGTGCTTCGAGGCCCCCACCCGGGCCCGCGGGCTGCGCACCCTGGACCTGTTCGTCTCCGGCCTGGCTGCCGCGGGTGAACTGCCCGAGGGCCTGGTCCTGACACTGCCCAAGGTCACCACGGTGGCGCAGGTGCAGGCGATGGACTACGCCGTCTCCCGCCTCGAGGAGATCCACTCACTCCCCTCGGGCCGGCTCCGTTTCGAGGTGCAGGTGGAGACGCCGCAGCTCATTCTCGGCCCCGAAGGAACATCCCCGGTGGCGCAGCTGCCGCACGCCGTTCCCGGGCGGATCAGCGGACTGCACTACGGCACGTACGACTATTCGGCTTCGCTGCAGATCTCGGCGGAGTACCAGTCGATGGAACATCCGGTCGCCGACTTCGCCAAGGAGGTCATGCAGCTGGCGGTGGCGGGCACCGGCATCCGGCTGTCCGACGGTTCCACCAACATCATTCCCGTGGGCGACAACGTGGAAAACGCCTGGCAGCTGCACGGCCGCCTGGTGCGCCGTTCCCTGGAGCGCGGCTTCTACCAGGGCTGGGACCTGCACCCGGCCCAGCTGCCCAGCCGCTTCGCGGCAACGTATGCCTTCTACCGCCAGGGCCTGCCGGCTGCGGCCGCCCGGCTGCGGAACTATGTGGAGCAGACGGAAGGCGGCGTGATGGACGAGCCGGCCACTGCCCGCGCGCTTGCCGCGTTTGTGCTGCGCGGCGTCCAGTGCGGCGCAGCAGGTGCCGACGAGGTGCTGACGCTTGCCGGCGTCGGACTCCCGCAACTCACCGGCCTGGCCCACCCGCGGCTGGCCCAATCCACTTCGAAGTAAGGATCCAATGATGGGCAACTACTACTACCCCCAGGGCGGCCTGCCGCCGCAGACCCACCTCACCACGGAACGGGCCATCGTCAAGGAGGCCTACACGGTCATCCCCAAGGGCGTCCTGACGGACATCGTCACGTCCAACCTGCCGGGCTTCTCGAACACCCGCTCCTGGATCATCGCCCGCCCCATCTCCGGGTTCGCCACCACGTTCTCCCAGCTGATCGTCGAGATCGCCCCGGGCGGCGGCGCACCGAAGGCGGAGTTCGAGACAGGCGTTGAGGGCGTTGTCTTCGTCACCAAGGGCAAGCTCAACCTGACGCTCGACGGCGAACTGCACCTCCTTGAAGAGGGCGGCTACGCCTACCTCGCCGCCGGCTCGGAGTGGGGCGTGGAGAACGTCTCGGACGACATCGTCTCCTTCCACTGGATCCGCAAGGCCTACGAGCGGCTGGAAGGCTACGAAGCCAAGTCCTTCGTGACCAACGAGAAGGACGTCGAGCCCACCGCGATGCCCGACACCGACGGCGTCTGGAAGACCACCCGCTTCACGGACTCCAGCGACCTGGCCCACGACATGCAGGTCAACATCGTCACCTTCCAGCCCGGCGGTGTGATCCCGTTCCCGGAGACCCATGTCATGGAGCACGGCCTGTACGTCCTCGAGGGCAAGGCCATGTACCTGCTCAACAACGACTGGGTGGAGGTGGAGGCCGGCGACTTCATGTGGCTGCGTGCCTTCTGCCCGCAGGCCTGCTACGCGGGCGGTCCGGGCGAGTTCCGCTACCTGCTGTACAAGGACATGAACCGCCAGGTCCGCCTGACGTAGTCCCTCCTTTTCGGGCCGGGACCGCCGAAACCGCCGGAAGCCGCCAGCACGCTGGAGCTTCCGGCGGTTTCGCGCGTTTTCGTCTCCTTCCGCGTGAACGTCAACCCGGCCCGACCCCTTGCGTCACAACTGGCCGCAGGGAAGCATGGGGGCATGCTGACGATCGGAACGACAGTCCTTGGCGTCAATGACGTCGCCCGCGCCACCGCATTCTGGTGCGACGCCCTCGGCTACATCCCGCGGGAAGACGGCGATGAAACGTGGGTGGTGCTGGTCCCGCAAAAGGGCGACGGCGCCCGGCTCGCCCTCATGCTCAGCGAGACCCCGGTGCAGTCCCATCCGCGCCTTCACCTCGACCTCTACGCCGACGACCAGGCTTCCGAGGTGGAACGCCTCGTCGAGCTCGGGGCATCCCGCGTGAACTGGGACTCCTACCCTGATGACCCGGACTTCGTTGTGCTCGAAGACCCGGACGGGAACCGCTTCTGCGTTGTGGATGCGGCGGCCTGAGAATTTTCAAGGACCCCCGGCAAGGACCTGAAAGGACGCCATGAACTTCTCACCCGAGTTCTCGCCCCGCACCGCCATCGTCACCGGCAGCGATTCCGGGATCGGCCGCGCCACCGCAGTTGCCCTGGCAGGGGCCGGGCTCGACGTCGGCGTCACGTGGCATTCGGACCGGGAAGGCGCCGAGCGGACCGCCGAGGACGTCCGGGCCGCGGGCCGGAACGCCGTAGTCCGGCAGCTCGACACCACCGACCTGCTGACCTGCGCCGGTGTCATCGACGGCCTCGCCGAGGAGCTGGGCGGCGTGGACGTGTTCGTCAACAACTCAGGCACCGGTGACGGCACCAAGTTCCTCGAACTGAACTATGAGACCTGGGCGAAAACCCTGGACACCAACCTCAACGGCGCGTTCCTCTGCATCCAGGCGGCGGCCCGCCGCATGGTCGACGCCGGACGGGGCGGCCGGATCATCGCCGTCACCAGCGTCCACGAGACACAGCCGCGGGTCGGATCGTCGGCCTACGATGCCTCCAAGCACGGGCTGGGCGGACTCATCAAAACCATCGCGCTGGAGCTGGCCAGCCACGGCGTCACGGCCAACTCCGTGGCCCCCGGCGAAATCGCGACCCCGATGACCGGCCAGACCGACGAGGACCCGCACACCAAGGACCGGCCCGGCGTCCCCCTCGGCCGGCCCGGCGATGCCCGGGAGGTGGCCGCCGTCATCGCGTTCCTCGCCTCCCCGGCGTCGAGCTACGTCACCGGGGCGTCGTGGGCGGTCGACGGCGGCATGCTCCAGATGGGGCCGCAGGCCGGCTCCCACATCACCGGCCATGAATGGCGCGAGCCATAGCCCCCGGCGAGCACAGCAGCCCTTACGAGCACAGCAGCCCTTAACGGAAAGCGGCTGACGGGTGAGTCGCCCGCCAGCCGCCGTCCCGGACCTCGCTGCTAAAGCCCGGCGTCTCTAAGGCCCGTCAGGGCTTGAGGACAACCTTGATACAGCCGTCCTCTTTTTTCTGGAACTTTTCATAGAGCTCCGGCGCCTCAGCCAGCCCGGCAGTATGGGTGACCAGATCCATGACACCCAGCGGATCGGCGTCGTCCTCCACCAGCGGAAGCAGCTCATCCGTCCACCGGCGGACGTTGCACTGGCCCATGCGCAGCTGGACCTGCTTGTCGAACATGGTGAGCAGCGGCATCGGGCTGGCTGTGCCGCCGTAGACGCCGCTCAGGGAAACCGTGCCGCCGCGGCGGACCGAGTCAATGGCCGCGTGCAGCACGGCGAGACGGTCCACGCCGGCGGTTTCCATGGCCTTCTGCGCCACCTTGTCGGGGAGGAGTCGCAGTGCCTGGTGGGCGAATCCTGCCACCGGCGAGCCGTGCGCTTCCATCCCGACGGCGTCAACCACCGCATCCGGGCCCCTGCCGCCGGTCATTTCCCGCAGTTCGTCCGATATGCCTTTGGCATAGTCCAAAACCTCGACGCCGTGGCGCGCGGCCATCTCCCGGCGCTCCGGCACCGGATCAACACCGATGACCCGCTGGCCGAGGTAGGCGCCCACCCGGGAGGCGAACTGCCTCACCGGGCCAAGCCCGAAAACTGCCAGCGTGCCGCCGGCCGGAGAGTCGGCATATTTCACCGCCTGCCAGGCGGTGGGAAGAATGTCCGAAAGGAACAGGTACCGCTCATCGGGCAGCTCCTGCCCCACCTTCACGGGGCCGTAGTCGGCGAAGGGCACCCGCAGGTACTCCGCCTGGCCGCCCGGAATGGAACCGTAGAGCTCCGAGTAGCCGTAGAGCGCGGCACCGGAGTTCTTTTCCCGGACCTGGCTGGTTTCGCACTGCGACTGGAGGCCCTGCGAGCACATGTAGCAGTGGCCACAGGAAATGTTGAAGGGAATGACCACACGGTCGCCTTTGGCCAGGTTGGTGACGGCGCTTCCCACCTCTTCCACGATGCCCATCGGTTCGTGCCCGAGGACATCATCCTTGTGCATGTACGGGCCAAGCACCTCGTACAGGTGGAGATCCGAGCCGCAGATCGCGGACGAGGTGATCCGCACGATCGCATCCGTGGGCTCCTGGATGACGGGATCCGGCACTTCCTTCACGCTCACCGAGCGCTTGCCTTGCCAAGTAAGTGCCTTCATGGGCTGCCTTCCTGTAGCTGCACGTCACGTCCTTTCGACGGTAGCCCGATCCGGCGCCATTGTGAAGATCAGTATGCTTATCAATTTTCCGGGTTTCAAAAGCGAAAAGTAAGCATCCTTGCTTTTCTCTTGTTTCGGCCGGAGAACGCTCCTAGCGTAGGAACTGATCCTGCCCCCAAGGAAAGGCGCCACCATGTCGCTGTACCAGCCCGAACCGGTGGAAATCTCCACGCGCATGCGCCCCGGTGAATGGACGGAGGCCAGCCTCGAGGAGCTGGTCACCACCTACCGTGCAAAGATCCTCGCCATGGGGGCGGCGGTTTCGGAGGTGGTCACCGAGGTAGTGAGGAACGACGACGGCTCCGTCGCCGTAGCCGTGTCCTGGAACAAGGGCGCCTACGCCGACGAGCCCAAGGGCGGCGGGTTCACGAACACCGAATCCAGGGTGGACACGGCCGAAGCCTGACCCCTACCCCTCGAGCAGCTTTCCGATCGCGCTGCGGCCCAGGTTGTCCAGCAGATCCCGCGGTCCCGTGTAGACCTCGACAGCCCCCGCATCGCGGAGTTCCGCCTCGCTGGTGCCGCCGCAGGTGAGGGCGATGGTGGGCATGCCGAGCGTGCTGGCCGCCATGACATCCCACACCGCGTCCCCCACATAGACCGCGTTGGAGGCCTGCACGTCCACGGCCTTTAGTGCAGCGATCAGGATATCCGGCTCCGGCTTGCTGTTTTCCGCATCATTGGAGCTCGTCGCGGCGTCGATGAAGTCATCCGCCGACAGGGCCGAGCGGAGCGCCTTGAGGTCCTGCTCCCGCGCGGACGAGGCCAGCGCCACCGCCAGCCCGCCCTGGCTGCACCTGGCCAGCAAGTCACGGGCACCGTCGAGGGCGCGGAGCGATGGCCAGTAGGTGCCGAAAACCCCGGAATGGGCGGACAGAATCTCCTCGTCCACTTCCTTGCCCCGGGAGTCCGGCAGCAGGCTGTCTACCAGGCGCGCCCCGCCCATCCCCACGCACCGGTGGATCCGGGCCATGGGCACGTCGAAACCCGACTGGCGGAATGCCTGCCACCAGGCGAGGGTGTGTATGTAGGCGGAGTCGATCAGCGTCCCGTCAACATCGAACAGGACACCCTTCTCCCGGCGCTGCCCTTCTGACAACCGGCCCTCCTGCTCCGTGCCCTCCCGCATTCGAACCTCCCTCAGCGCTCGGCCAACGACGGGGCCGGCACCCGCTGCGGCGCGGTCCTCGGGGACCCATACCCCACGGCAACCGTCGATTTCAGCGCCTGCCTTGCCGGTTTTCCATGACGCTTGGGCGCGGGGCGCTTCACTGCGTCCTTGCAAAGGTCACGGATCAAGCCGGTACCAGCGATTTCCCTGGCCTGAGCCACTCCCGCAACAGCTGCACGCTTCGTCGGGAAGGTGACGGACACCGCCATCAGGGCCCCGGTTCCATCCAGCAGCCGGATCCTGTATCCGCCGTCGGGGGCGTCCACCAACTCGAAATATCCAGACATTTGGCTCTCCTCCTTCTTCACCCTGCGGTGAGGTGTTAGTAAGTATACTTACCTACGAGCCAAGGTGAGAGGCGTACCCCAATTTTTGGGCCTAACCGCGACCGCTACCCCGTAGCGGCCTTTGACGGAAGCGGCTTGTCACTCCTGCGGGGCCGGTGCTGGTTCAGTTGGAGGGCGCTGGTCACCAAAGCGAAGTGACTGAACGCCTGCGGGGTGTTCCCCAGGTGCCGCCCGCTCTGGACGCCCCATTCCTCGCTCAGCAGGCCGACGTCGTTGCGCAGCGACAGCAGCCGTTCGAAAAGTTCCGTGGCCTCCCTGCGCCGGCCTGCCCCGAGCAGTGCCTCCACAAGCCAGAAGGAACAGGCCAGGAACACGCCCTCTCCCCCCGGCAGCCCGTCGTCGCTCGCCTGCGGCCGGTACCGGAGCACGAAGCCGTCCTCCGTGAGTTCACGCTGGATGGCGTCGATGGTGCCGGTGACCCGGGGATCGTCGGGCGGAAGGAAGCCCACGCGGGGAATGAGGAGCAGGCTGGCATCGAGTTCGGGCCGGCCGTAGCTTTGCGTGAAGGTGTTGCGGGCGGCGTCGAAGCCGTTCTCCATGACCTCGGCGCGGATGGTGTCGCGGAGCGCCTCCCACCGGTCCGCGGGACCGGGAAGCCCCGAATCCCGGACGCCTTTGACCATCCGGTCCGCCGCCACCCATGCCATTACCTTGGAATGGGTGAAATGCCGACGCGGCCCGCGCATCTCCCACAGCCCGTTGTCCGGCTGATCCCAGGCGCCTTCGAGGTATTCCATCAGAGCAACCTGGACGTCCCAGGCCTCGTCCGTGTGCTTCAGCAGCGAGTTGCGGGTCAGGGAGAGGCAGTCCAGCACCTCGCCCCACACATCCAGCTGCAGCTGGCCCGCGGCCGCGTTGCCCACCCGGACCGGCGCCGAATTCTCGTAGCCGGACAGCCAGGGCAGTTCCAGCTCCGGAAGCCTGCGTTCGCCGTGGATCCCGTACATGATCTGCAGGTCGGCAGGGTCCCCCGCCACCGCCCGCAGCAGCCAGTCACGCCAGGCCGCAGCTTCGGAGGTGTAGCCGGCGGCGAGCAGTGCCTGCAGCGTCAGGGTGGCATCACGGAGCCAGCAGAAGCGGTAGTCCCAGTTCCGCGGACCGCCCAGCTGCTCCGGCAGCGACGTGGTCACGGCCGCAACGATCCCTCCGGTGGGCGCGTACGTGAGGGCCTTCAGGGTGATCAGCGAGCGCTGCACGGCGTCCTTGTACGGCCCGGCCACCTTGCACTTGTCCGTCCATTCCCGCCAGAACCGTTCGGTGGAGTCGAGGACTTCCTCGGCGTCCACGGACCGCGGCCGGCGGACATGGCTGGGCGCCCACGTCAGCACAAACGGCACCCGTTCGCCGGCCTTCACGGTGAAGTCACTGACGGTGTGCATGCGTTCGCCGCGCAGCGGGGCGGTGGTCACCAGGTACGCAGAATCCGGCCCGGCGATGGCGTGGAGGCCGTGGCTGTCCCGGCGCACCCAGGGCATGATGTGGCCGTAGTCGAAGCGCAGGGCCAGTTCGCTTCTCATCCGGACATGTCCGTGCAGCCCCACCACGATCCGCACGATGTCTGCCACCTCGTCGCGGGGCGGCATGAAGTCGATGACGCGGACGGTGCCGTCGTCAGTTTCCCACTCCGTTTCCAGGATGAGCGTGTGCCGGCGGTAGCGGCGGCGCGTGCAGCTGCCCCCGGAGGCCGGGGCGAGGAGCCACCGGCCCGCCTCGGGGGTGTCCAGGAGCGCATTGAAGCAGGCAGGCGAATCGAACCGCGGCAGGCACAGCCAGTCAATCGACCCTTCAGTGCTGACCAGGGCCGCGGTGTGCAGGTCCCCGACCACCGCATAATCCTCAATGCGTACCATGCCCTTACACTGCCATAGCCGGGCCCGCCGCACGAGGGGCGCCCGGGTGTAGCCTGAAGTCAGGCGGAGCAGCCGCCGGAGCCTGCCAATCAGCCCTGCCCTGTTCAGCCGAATGCGGGGCGGAAGTGGAGCCTTGAGTGGAGAATCGCGTGGATGAAGCCGACGTGGTGGGCCGCGTCCAGGACATGCTGCTGGATACCCAGGATGTCCAGGATTTCCTCGACGAGCTGGCACGGTTCTCCGCCGAGAGCATGTCCGGCCCGCGTGGCCGGATCTATTGCGGCATCACCCTGCTGCGGCACCGTTCGGCCGCCACCGTTGCCAGCAGCAGCGAGCACGCCCAGGCAGTCGACGAAATCCAGTACCAGTTCGAAGACGGCCCCTGCCTTCGCTCCTGCCGGGAGGGCGTCCTGGTCCATGTTCCGGACTTCGAGCTCGACACCGAGTTCCCGGATTACAACGACACAGTGCTGAGGAGCGGCATCCGCTCGGTTCTGGCGGTCCCCTTCGACCTCCCCGGCGCCGACGCGCGGGCCGGACTCAACCTGTACTCCGAGAAGCCGAACGCCTTTGACCCCGGCGCCGTGGAGAGTGCCGTCAGCCATGTCCGCCAGGCCTCCAAGGGCCTCCGGCTCGCGGTCCTGCTCGCCCAGCGCAACGACAACGCCGCCAACCTGAAGCGGGCGATGGAGTCACGGACCATCATTGACACCGCCGTCGGGATCATCATCGCGCAGAACCGCTGCAGCCAGGAGGACGCCATCAACCTCATCAAGTCGGCGTCGAGCACGCGAAACCTGAAGCTGCGCGACGTCGCTGCGGCCATCGTGGAGTCCGCCGGCGGCGGCACCGTGACAACCCACTTCGACTGACGGCCGACGGTTGAACATCCACATCGGCACATCCGGCTGGAGCTACGACCACTGGGAAAACGTGCTGTACCCGCCCGGACTGCCCACCAGGGACAGGCTGCAGCACTACGTGGCACGGTTCAGCACGGTGGAGCTGAATGCCAGCTTCTACCGCTGGCCGAGGGACACCACGTTCGCGGGATGGCGGACCAGGCTGCCGCCCGGTTTTGCCCTGTCCGTCAAAGCCCCGCGCGGGCTCACCCATGCCAAGAAGCTGTACGGCCCGGAAGTCTGGATTGAACGCATCTCGCGGTGCTGGCACGAGCTGGGCGACAAGCGCGCGGTGCTGCTGGTCCAGCTGCCTCCGGGCATGGAGCGGGATGACGCCCGCCTGGACTATTTCCTCGGCGCCATGCCCGGCTGGATCCGGGTGGCTGTGGAGTTCCGGCATCCCAGCTGGGAGCAGCCGGAGGTTTACGCGCTGCTGGAACGGCACGGGGCCGCCTACACCGTCATGAGCGGCGCCAATCTGCCCTGCAACCTGCAGGCCACCGCCCCGTTCGTCTACGTCAGGCTGCACGGGCCGGACCACCAGTACCTGTACGGCGGCTCCTACTCGGACGAGGACCTGGCCTGGTGGGCGGACAGGATCAGGGAGTGGCGCAGCTCCGGCCGGGACGTCTTCGCGTACTTTAATAACGACGGCGGCGGGAACGCCGTGCGAAATGCGGCCACCCTGCGCGGCATGTTGGGAGACGGTGAGTAACAGAGCGCAGACGGGCAGCCCACGGGCCGCTGCCCTGTGGCAGAGTGAAGCCATGGACATGGCGTCACAGGAATCACCGTTGTCAGAGGCGAGTTTGTCAGGAACGCGCGTCTTCCGCCTGGCCCACCGGCTCTCGGATGCGATCAACACGGCGCGCCTGAAGCTTGCCCGGCGCTGGAAGTTCGAACCCAAGACCATCGCCTACCAGGGCTACGGGTCCACCGAATGGGTCCGGGTACTGGGCCGCGTGGTGCTCGCCAGCAAGCCCGTGCCCGGCAGCCGCGCCGACCATGCCGCCCGGAACGGCACCGAGAATGTGCGGGGCTGGCGCGCCTTTACCAGCGTCCCCATTCCCCGCTCGGACGTGGAGATCGAGATCGGCGGAACGGTCACGAAGGTCAAGGCCGACCGCGGCGGGCTGGTGGACATCGACATTCCGGTCTCCCTCTCCCCCGGCTGGCACACCGCCATCCTTCGCTGCGACGGCACTGAACCGGCGGAAGCCAGCATCTTCGTCATCGCCCCCGACACAAAGTTCGGCATCGTCTCCGACATTGACGACACCGTCATGGTGACGGCTCTGCCCAGGCCCTTCCTGGCGCTTTGGAACACCTTTGTGCTGAGCGAGCGGGCCAGGATGGCCACCCCCGGCATGGCAGTGCTGCTGGACCGGCTGACCGTGGAGCATCCCGACGCGCCGGTCATCTATCTTTCGACGGGCCCGTGGAACGCGGCGCCCACCCTGGCGCGGTTCCTGACCCGAAACATGTATCCGGCGGGCCCGCTGCTGCTGACGGACTGGGGGCTGACCCAGGACCGCTGGTTCCGCAGCGGCCAGGAGCACAAGCGCCGCAACCTTGAGCGGCTGGCGGCGGAATTCCCGCACATGCGCTGGCTGCTGATCGGCGATAACGGCCAGCACGACGAGCAGATCTACTCGCAGTTCACGCAGCACAACGCGGACAAGGTGGCGGCTATCGCCATCCGGCAGCTGTCCGTGAGTGAGGCCGTCTTCGCCGGCGGCCACTCCGAGGACGGGGACCACAGCGCCTCGACGGTGCCGTGGATCTACTCCCCCGACGGCGCGGGCATAGCCCGCCAGCTCCGGGAACTAGAACTGCTCTAGCTGCCCGAAATGGTGACCGGACTTCTCAGGTGACCGGTCCGGCGTCGGACGTGCCGCCGTCGGACATCCCTGCGTCTGTCAGCAGTCCGCCAGTCACAGCACTGTCCGGCCCGGATGCCGCCGCTGCAACGGCGGCATCCGTCGAGGCTGCCAGCTTCCGTTCCTCCTGGAGTTCCTGGAACCAGTAAAACGAGGCCTTCGGCGTGCGCACCTGCGTCTCAAAATCCACGTGCACCAGTCCGAACGGCTGCTTGTAGCCGCCCGACCATTCGAAGTTGTCCATGAACGACCAGACGTAGTAGCCGCGCAGGTCGATCCGTTCGGCTTCGCCGCCGGGGGCGGTGGCGCGGAGGGCGGTGCCGAGGTGGTCGGAGAGGTAGCGGAGCCGCCGCTCGTCAGGGATGAAGGTCCGGTTCGTGGACTTGTCGAGGACCCTGATGTCCTCAAAGCTCGCCCCGCCCTCCGTGATAATCACCGGCGGAAGGTTTGGGTACCGTTCGGCCATTTCCTTGAGCGCCACGGCCATGTACTCCGGCTTCACGGGCCAGCCATAGGCAGTGGTTTCCGTGTCCGGCCACGGTTCGATGTGCAGCGGGGCGCCGGGCGTGGCGTCCTTGAGGTCATCCCCCATCGCCTCCGCCATGGCCGCCGGCACGGGGCTGTCGCCCCCGCCCGCTGCCACCCGGGTGGGCATGTAGTAGTTCATGCCGTAGAAATCCAGCGGCTGGGAAATGACGGCCATGTCCTCGTCCGGATGGTCGAAGGACGAGAAGAACTTCCCGAGGCGGATGAGGTCCGGATACTTTCCGGTGAGCACGGGGTCCGCATAAAGCCGGTTCTGCGCCATGTCCATCGCTCCGGCGCTCATCCAGTCAAGGGGGTTGCCGGAGTTCGGCACCACGGGCGAGTACACGTTGGTCATGCCGATTTCTCCGGGCACCCCGGCGGCACGAAGGGCCTGCAGGGCCAAGCCGTGGCCCAGCAGCTGGTGGTGCACGGTGGGCAGGCCGTTGGCGAAGTCGGCCTTCCCCGGTGAGTGCAGGCCGAGGGCATAACCGTTGGTGGTCACGGTGGCGGGTTCATTGATGGTCACCCAGCGCGCCACCCGGTCCCCGTAGGCGGCCGCGGCGATGGCGGCGAACTCCCCCAGCCGGTAAGCGGTGTCCCGGTTGAGCCAGCCGCCGTCCTCATCGAGAGCCAGCGGCGTGTCCCAGTGGTAGAGCGTGACCATCGGCGAAATTCCGTTGGCCAGCAGCTCGTCCAGCAGCCGGTCATAGAAGTCCAGGCCGGCCCGGTTCACCGCTCCACGCCCGTCCGGCTGGATCCGAGGCCATGCCAGTGAGAACCGGTAGGAGTCGACGCCCAGCTCCTTCATCAGCGCCACGTCCTGCGGCATGCGGTGGTAGTGGTCACACGCCACCGCGGGGCTGTGGCCGTCCACGATGTTCCCGGGTTTGGCGGCAAAGACGTCCCAGCCAGCGGGTCCGCGGCCGTCCTCATCGAGCGCCCCTTCAATTTGGAAGGCGGCTGTCGCCACACCCAGGGTGAAATCGGCCGGAACCATGGCTGCCAGTTCTTTGGCGGAAGGATGCATCGCTAGACCTCTGTGACGTTGTGAAAGGCCGGTGGGCCAAAACTTCAGATTGCCGGAGTCTACCGCTCAGGGCGCGGCTCTGTCTGGATTAGAGCTGCCCGGGTTGATCACGGAAGTGGCCGGCTCATGGTTGTCCTTGGGGTAGACAAAAATCGTGTGGCCCTCGGGCATGAAAACGAACCCTTGGGCGCAAACATGGCCCTCTCCTTCGACGGCTCCGGTCCTTCGGCAGCCCTGGGGACTGCGGCACGTCCGGGCCGCGGTGCCTCCGGATCGCGTACCTTCCAGAATGGCACAGGCAGGGGCCGCTGACGAGGCGGCCTTGACCGCCACTGGTAGGGTCGCGGCATGGATGAAAAATTGGGGAAGTTCATCGATGATTTCGCGCGGCTGGTGGAGATCGCGCAGTCCGGCCAGCATCGCGTCAAGGCCGGCACGCAGCTGCTGACGACCATCACACGGCATCTGGCGGTGCCGGCCGAATCACTCGCGGTGGTGGTGGAGGAGGTCCCGGCGCACCGGTTCGTGGACGCAGACATCCTGATGGCCGAACTCGCCGGCGAGGATCCGCAGTTCCGGCTCGTGGGCATCGGCGGCGGTGACCAGCGCCACCACCAGTCCCTGAGCGACATGCTGCAGCAGTCGCAGTTTTTCCCGCAGTTCCCGTTGTCCCAGCCCGATTACATCAACCTCGCGGTGGGCCCGGACGAACAGCGGCAGGCCGTGGCACTGGGCCTGTGGCTGTTCCGGCACGCGGGCAGCCCCGTTGCTGTCCTGCAGCGTGACGCGGCGCCGCGCTACGGGCGGCAAACGGCCTGCCTCGAGGTCCTGGCGGCAGATGCGAAAAATGCGGCGGACTTCCTGGCCGAGTTCGGCAGGCGGATGCAGCGCGGCAGCATCTTGAAAGGCCAGGTCATTTCACTGGTCATGGGCGAGTACGGGCCCAGCAGCGGCGGGGTGACATTCCACGCGAGGCCGGAACTCACGGCCGCAGATGTCATCCTGCCGCAGGGTCTGCTCCAGAAGGTGGCCGACCATGCCCTGGGCATCGCCGAGCACCGGGAATCACTGAAGGAGTACGGCCAGCACCTCAAGCGGGGCATCCTGCTGTACGGCCAACCCGGCACGGGCAAGACCCACACGGTGCGGTACCTGCTGAGCCAGAGTGCCGGCATCACGGCGGTCCTGCTGTCCGGCGGGTCCCTGGCCAGGATTTCCGAGGCGGCCGCCATGGCCCGGGCACTGCAGCCGTCCATCGTCGTCCTTGAGGACTGCGACCTGATCGCCGAGGACCGCAGCTTCGGGCACGGGCCACAGCCGCTGCTGTTCGAGGTGCTCGATGCCATGGACGGCCTGGACCACGACGCCGACGTTGCGTTCGTCCTCACCACCAACCGCGTGGACATGCTCGAGCGGGCCCTCGCCCAGCGCCCCGGCCGCGTTGACCTGGCCGTGGATATTCCGCTGCCGGCCCTCGATGAACGCATCGGACTGGTGACCCTGTACGCCCGCGGCATTCCCTTCAGCCCGGACGCCGTCCGGGACGCGGCTGCCCGTACCGAAGGGACCACGGCCTCGTTCGCGCGTGAACTGGTCCGCCGGGCTGTCGTGCGTGCCGCCCTGGACGGCTCGCCGGTAGCGGACAGCCACCTGCTCGAGGCGGTGGAGGAACTGATGGCCGACGGCGAGACCCTCACCAGAAGCCTGCTGGGCAGCGGCCCCGCCGGGGGCGGGGACGGCCAAGGCGGTTTCGGCGGCCACGGCTTCCCCGGGCCAGGCTTCTTCCCCGGGCCCGACTTTGGCAGCGTCGGCTTCGCCGGTCCGGGTTAGTCCACAAGCGGGGGTTTAGTCCACCGGAGGCTGTTTGCCGCGGCCCAGGCGGCCTGAGGGGTTCCGGCTGGAATCCCGCAGGCCGCCCCTGTCAGTGCGCCGGCCGGCTACGTCTCGATCTGATGCAGCTGGCCCTTGGTTTCGATCTCGATCTTCCGCGGCTTCGCCTGCTCGGCAACGGGGATCCGCAGTGTCAGCACACCAAGGTCGTAGCTGGCCTTGATCTTGTCCGCGTCCAGCGTGTCGCCGAGAATGACCTGGCGGCTGAAGACGCCGCGGGGCCGTTCGGAAACCACCAGCTCAACGTTGGGCTGGGTGGCGTCCCGGCGCTCCGCCCGGACAGTGAGGACGTTCCTCTCGACGTTCAGGTCCACATCATCGGGCGAGATCCCGGGCAGGTCGAAGGCCACCACAAACTCCCCGTCTTCCTGCCACGCATCCATCGGCATGGCCGCCGGGCGGGCCGCTGTTCCGAAGACCTGCTGGGTTAGCCGGTCCAGCTCACGGAACGGGTCAGTACGGATCAACATCATTTCCCACTCCCTTCAGCATGTAGGTTTTATGGCTACCCACCACTTCGCATCTATGGTGGTGGATATAAATTTTTTATAGCACCAGTGACAAACTGGGGCAAGAGGAAATGTCGAAAATCTGGACGCAGAATGACATGGCCAGCCGGGACGCCGCGGGCCTGCTGACCCCCGAAAGGACCGACGGCGGCACCCGCCAGTACAGCGATGCGGACCATACGGTATTGCGGCGCATCGCCGGACTCCAGGCCGAAGGCCTGAACCTGGCTTAAAACGCCGGAACGTAAGGACTACAGCCTGCCACCGGCCAGCAGGAAGGAATCTTCGAGCAGTTCGGCGAGCTGACCGCCGTCGACCCTTGAAAGCCGGACGAGGACCAACTGCGGCGACCGCTCATGGTGCGGTGTCCAGAAGTACGTCTCCGGATCCGTGCCGGCCAAAGCCTCGCGCTCCCCGGTCTTGACCGTGAGCACGCCAGTTTCCCAGATGCGCGCCATCAGGGTCTTGGCAAACCAGGCGGGCTGGTTCCAGCTGGGGCGCTCGGTCACGCCCGGCAGGGCAAGGCAGATCCTGCGGACATCTGCTTCGTTGGCCATACCCTCAGTCCGGGGTATCAGCTTTGGACAGCTCGCCTGTAACCCGCTCACCGGGCACGCGGGCGGTGCGCCAGGTGTCCACGGCAATCACGGCACCGAGCACCACCAGAGAGAGTGCAACGGAGGCCACGGCGTCACTCACCCAGTGGTAGCCGAGGTACAAGCGGCTGACGGACGCCAGGATCACACCGATGATGGCGCAGACAAACCCGGCCACCGTTGTCTTTGGTTTCCGGAGGCGTGAGAAGACCAGGAACGCCGTTATCAGCAGGAAGTCCGAGGCCCCCAAAACGTGCCCCGACGGAAAGGAAAAAGTGTGGTCTGCACCAAACAGCATCTGGTCCACCGGAGGACGCTGCCTGTCTACCGACCTGCCGATGAGCTGCGCCAGTCCCACGCCGGTCAGCATTGCCGCCGCCAGCAGAATCGGCCGCCAGGCATGCTTCGCCAGAATGCCCCAGGCCACCGTAACAACGAGGACAATGATCGGCAGCGCCACGGGCCCGAAGATGACGGCCAGGACAATCATCGCCACGGTCAGCAACTGCGTGCGCGTAGTCAGGAGCCACCTCCAAGACGCCTCATCGGCGCTCGCCAGCCCGTCATGGTCCTGAACACCTGAGAGAGCAAAGAAGAAGACGGTTGCCCCCACCACAGCGAGGACGATTGCCGTCACGTAGAGGCCCCTCCTCGCACCAGGCTCCATGTAGCGTTCCTCGACCACGAACTTGTCATGGAAAGCCCGCCACCGGCCCTGCTTGCCCGCTGATTCTTCTGCCACCTGAAAGACCGCCTGTGCGCTAAGGAAAACCTGCCTAGAAGTGAAGGTTATCCCCGGTGCCAGAAAATCCTAAGCCCCCTTACGGATGCCCTCCCCCGCTGTTACGGTGAAACTTCCAGCCCCGCAAGGTCTCAGGAGACAACATGAGCACTGAAGGAACCGGCCACGATTCACCGCAGACCCAAGGCGACGGCGTCCCCGACGACGCCGCCGGCGTCGCAGTGGGAGCAGGCGAGCCGAACACGTTCGAGCCGGAAGAGGGCACGGACACCACGGGAGCCAAAACCCCCAGCGACAGCCAGATTGCCACGGCGGAGGACACCCCGGACGTGGAGGAAACACCAGTGGACACCACCGAACCGAGCTGACCACCGGAGCCCCGGACCGCCCGGCAGAACCGATAGACCCGTTCCGGTAGCCCTGTCAGGAATGACAGGCGCGGTGGATAATTAGTCACACATTGAAGTGGCAACGGGGCTACGGAGGCTGCCGTGAGGATCATCGGAATGCTTGTGGTCATCTGGCTCATCGTCGGCGTGTTCGCCGCGTTTCAGCGGGGCTACTTCAGCGGCTCCCCCGACTCCTGCACGGAGGCTGGAACCGTGGCGATCACCATCGCAGCCGGACCGCTGAACTACATGGGCGCCAACCCCAAGCTGACCTGTGAAGTGCCCCAGCCCTCCAAGTAGCGGCGCCCCAAATCGCCAGGCGGCCCTTCGCCGGACGGTGCGTTAGCGTTCACTCGCGATTCACGCGCGCGTCCCCGCCTGTCCAAGCTGCCTCGCTAGGTTCGGGGCCATGGACATCACGCGCAGAACACTCATCACCAGCAGCCTGGGTGCCGGCCTAGTTATCGCCCTGCCCGGCACCGCCGTCGCCGATCCCCGGAATGCAGAGGCGAGCCTTCCCACCGATCCCTTCACCCTCGGCGTCGCGTCCGGCGACCCCTGGCCCGACGGCTTCGTGCTCTGGACCCGGCTCGCGCTCAACCCGCTCGCAGAGGACGGCCTGGGCGGCATGCCCTCCCGCGTGGTCACCGTGCTCTGGGAGGTTGCCGAAGACGCCGGCATGCGGAACGTGGTCCAGCGCGGCGTGGAGCAGGCCCTGCCGGAAAGCGCCCACTCGGTGCATGCCGAACTGCGCGGCCTGAAGCCGGGGCGCGAGTACTTCTACCGGTTCCGCGCCGGCCGCCACATCAGCCCCGTCGGCCGCACGTTGACCAGCCCTGCCTGGTACGAAACGCCAGCAGCCCTGGCCATGTCCTTCGCCAGCTGCGCCCAGTACGAGCACGGCTTCTTCACGGCCTACCGCCGCCTCGCCGAGGACCAGCCGGACCTGGTCCTCCACCTCGGCGACTACCAGTACGAGTACAAGAAGGGCTCCTACGTGACCGGCGGCGGGAACGTCCGCGACCACGAAGGCCCGGAGACGGTTACGCTGGAAAACTACCGCCAGCGCCACGCCCAGTACAAGGCCGACGCCGACCTGCAGGCAGCGCACGCCGCCGCGCCGTGGCTGGTGGTCTGGGATGACCACGAGGTGGACAACAACTGGGCGGACGAAGTGCCGGAAAACGCGGACGCCGCCCAGCTGAACGACACCGCGGCCAACTTCCGGAAACGCCGCGCCGCCGCGTTCCGGGCGTACTACGAGAACATGCCGCTCCGCGCGCCGTCCATGCCCGCCGGCGCGGACATGAAGATCTACCGCACCGTTCAGTGGGGCCAGCTCGCCAACTTCCACATGATGGATACCCGCCAGTACCGGGACGATCAGCTGGCCGGGGACGGCTGGCGGAAGAACGTCCAGGAACGCCTGGCGGAGAACCGGACCATCACCGGCGCCGAGCAGGAACAGTGGCTGCTGGATGGTTTCCGGAAGTCCACGGCGCGCTGGGACCTCCTGGGCCAGCAGGTGTTCTTCGCCGAGCGGGACCGCAACCAGGCCGCCGACATCGACGACATGTCCATGGACGGCTGGGACGGCTATGCATCCTCCCGCCGCCGCATCACGCAGGGCTGGGTGGACGCGAAGGTGCGCAACGCCGTCGTCCTCACCGGTGACGTGCACCGCAACTGGGCCAACAACGTCAAGGTGGACTACAGGAATCCGGACGCGCCCGTGGTGGGTTCGGAGCTGGTGTGCACCTCCGTCACCTCCACCGGCAACGGGACGGGCTCCGTCACGGACCCCACCATGGCCTGGAACGAGCACCTGAAGTTCTACAACGACCAGCGCGGCTACGTCCGGACCACCATCACCAAGGAGTCCCTGGCGGCCGACTTCCGGGTGCTGGACTACGTCAGCACCCCGGGTTCCCCCGTCAGCACCAAGGCATCCTTCCGGATCGAGGACGGCGTGCCCGGCCTGCAGTCCCGCGCCTAACCAACCGCTTCGCGGGGCACTCAGTCCTCGGTGGGCGTCGTGCGGTTGGAGTGGTAGTTCCGCCAGCTGTGTTCCGGCGCGTAGCCCAGAAGACGCTTGGCCTTCTCGATGGACAGCAGGGTCTCGTGCTCGCCCAGCTCCTTGGTCACCTGCACGCGCGGGAACACCTCCGCGGCCAGGCTGGCACTGAAGCGGCTCATGACGGTGTCCTCGTTGGCGACGATGAAGGCCTCGAACCCCGGCGTGCGGTAGTCCAGCGCGCGGGCCACCGCCTGGGCGCCGTCGCGCGCGTCGATGTAGCCCCAGAGGTTCCATTTGCGCAGGGCGGCGTCCGAGTCGAAGGACGGGAACTCCTCGTAGTCCTCCGGGTCCATGACGTTGGAGAACCGGAGGCCAACGATGCTCAGCTCCGGATCCCAGCGCGTCATCTGGATGGCCATCTGCTCCTCCAGATGCTTGACCAGCGAGTAGGTGCTCTCCGGGCGGGCCGGATACTCCTCGTCTACCGGGATGTAGGGAGGGTCGACGTCGAACGGCAGTCCCAGCACCGTCTCACTGGACGCGTACACGATTTTCTTGATGCCGGCCCTGCGGGCCGCCTGGAACACGTTGTAGGTGGACAGCATGTTGTTTTCGAAGGTGGCGGCGTCCGGCACGAGGCCCGGCGCCGGGATGGCGCCCAGATGCACCACCGCGTCGAACCCCCGGTGCCGGTCATCCAGGCCCAGGATGACGTCCACAACCTGCCCGTAATTGCGCAGGTCCACGGTGGCAAAGCCGGGACTGCGGCTACCTGTCCGGTCCAGGTTCAGGACAGAATGCCCGTCAGCCACCAGCCTGCGGACCACGTTCCGTCCGAGCTTTCCGCTGCCTCCCGTTACGGCAATTCTCACCGCGGCCTCCTCCTGTTGGTTGGCCGGCCCTGACCCGGGCGGCCGTGCTCCGATGGCCGGAGCGGCTTCCGCCGTCCGGCACCTTTCCCCCAGCCTAGGGCCCGCGCCAGTAACGGCGGCCATGGCGCGAGTGGTTCTGGTGTATATTTTCTCGGTACGGTTTAGCAGAAGGCCGTTGGATTGTTGTTCGATCCGGCACCTTGCTTGCTGCTACCGCCCCGGCCATGGGGTTACCGGCGCTGCGCACGCCGGTTCGTCTTGACCTGAGCGAAACGGTACCGAAAGATCGTGGCCAGCGAGTCGACCGCAAAACCTGAAACCCCAATCTCGGAGCACCTCAACGAGCTGGTGCTCACCAGCTCCGACGTGGGCGAATTCCTCCACGAGCTTGCCCGGATTTCCGCACGCAGCCTGTCCGAACCCGGCGACGAAGTCCTCTGCGGCGTGACCCTGCTGCGGCACCGCAAAGCAGCAACCGTGGCGAGCAGCAGCCCCGAGGCCCAGGCCATGGACGAGATCCAGTACGACTTCGGCGATGGCCCCTGCATGACTGCGTCGCGCGACCAGGTCACCATCCACATCACGGACCTCGAAAACCACGACCGCTGGGACAGCTACGCGGAGAAGGTGCTGGGGCAGGGCGTCCGCTCCATCCTCGCCATCCCGTTCGTGCTCGAGGGCGAGACCCGGGCCGCGCTGAACCTGTACTCGCACCGCCCCGGCCGGTTCGAGGGACGGGTCCTGGAACTGGCGCAGGACTTCGTCAGCCAGACCTCAATGGCCCTGCGGCTGGCCGTGCGGTTCGCCCACTACAGTGACGCTGCCGCCAATCTCAAGGCGACGCTGGAAACCCGGACCGTCATCGACGTCGCTGTCGGCGTGATCATGGCGCAGAACCGGTGCAGCCAGGAGGAAGCCTTCGACCTGCTCAAGGC
This sequence comes from Arthrobacter sp. NPDC057013, assembly GCF_042674585.1. NCBI lineage: Bacteria > Bacillati > Actinomycetota > Actinomycetes > Micrococcales > Micrococcaceae > Arthrobacter > Arthrobacter sp. NPDC057013. Next base: position 72,439 of record NZ_JBHUSE010000014.1, on the reverse strand, counting down.
GGCGTCGAGCACCCGCAACGTCAAGCTGCACAGTGTAGCGACGTCGATCGTTGATTCCCTGGGCCAGGGCCCGGCGCGGACCCACTACGAGGGCTGAGCCAGCAGCCTAGGGCCCACCAAACCCCTGGCCCTCCGGATCCTGCCCCATAGTGCGTGAAGTCCCGTTGGTATCTGAACTGCCGGTTCCGGTGAAGCCGGTTCCGCCACTGCCGGTTCCCGCGCCCCGGGAGACCCGGATCTTGTGACCGCCCGCAGCTGGCTCCTCGGCCAACGGAACACGTACTTCGAGGACGCCGTCGGTGTACGAGGCGCTGATATCCTCCTGGTTCACCGGGGCCGGAAGGCTGACGGTCCGTGAAAACGTGCCGAACCGGAACTCCGAGCGGTACCCTTCCCTCTCCCTGTGCTCCGACTTTTCCTCACGGCGGACCGTGATCTGCAACTGGCTGCCGGCGAGGGTGATGTCCACGTCATTGTCGGGATCGATACCCGGCGCCTCGGCCCTGACCACCAGGGAGCCTGACTCACGGTATTCCTCCACCCGCAGCCAGGCATCCAAATCCCCCTCCAGGAACCGGCGGAAGGGTTCCGGGATATCGACGCCGGCACGCCTGAATATGTTGGTCATCGCTGTTACCTCCTGTCAGCTTCCGGCCCCGTTGCAGGATGCGGAGGACCGGATCTGGTCCCGACACCACCAAAGCTACGCCGTTGCGGAACGCTTGTCTCTTGCCGATCGCTTGTGGGGGGCGGTGGTCAGCGTGCTTGCTGCAGCCATCCGGCCGCGGGCACTCCGTTCCCGGTCCAATCCTGAGAGTTTCCTTGTGAAAAACCGGGAATCTGCCGCCGGCGGCGCACGGCCTCCGCCCGAAAGCAGTCTTTTCGCCGGATGGACCCCCCATTTCAGCCCGGAGCGCTCCCATCAGGGGGTCCCCGGGCCGAGCTTTTCACAGGAGCCCTGCCGCACCTTGGCACTATGCAAGAATCATGCCGCCAATGGAGGAAGCGCGATGAAGAACGCAGTGAAGACGCTGGAGGAAAGCGCGAACCTTTCCGGAGGTCCCAATGGACGCTAATGTCCCCACCCCCGCTGAGCCTGAATGGCAGAAGACTGCCGCCGAACCGGGGTGGTGTACCCAGGATGCAGCGGACGCGATGGAGGTCTTCTGCAGTGACTCGCTGCGGTCGATTGACCGGACGGTGATGCGGGCCCAGGTCATCGAACTCATCCTGGACATCCTTGCCACCACGGAGGTGCAGTCGGAAGCCCGGCGCCGGCTGCTCCAGCACCTGGCCTCACATCCGGGTTCGCCCGAGCAAGCGCTGCTGTGCCATTTGAGCGAGAACGCCTGCCTCCCACCGGCAACGGGCGGCGGCAACCTCCCGGCCGGTGATTATCTCCCGGCGGGCGGGGACTACTTCGCGGCCGGCACCGCGGAGCCGTCAACGGACCGTTCCGCGAGCACCGCTGACGCACCTAAGCCGAAGTGGCTTCCGGCTCCGCTGCGGAACCTGCTGCGGCTCGACTGAATGGCCAACCCTGTCAGCTCCGGTGGTGCGCGATCAGCCACCCGGCCATCTGCTGCGCCCGCTTGTTGGCGAGGAAGTCGCCTTCGGTCGCGGAAATGATGGAACCCTTCATCAGGATGTGCCACGAGCGGGCAAATTCGTCGGGGCGTTCCAGCCCCGCTTCCTGTGCGAGCGCCTGGATGTGGCCGCGGATCCTGGCGAGGTAGCCGATGCTGGCCTCGCCCAGCGGATGCCCGGGACCCATCTCAAGCAGGACATTGATGAAGGTGCAAGCCTCGAAATCGTCCCGCTGGAACCAGTCGCCGAAGACGTCGAAGATGGCCAGCAGGCGTCCTTCGGGAGTGGCTCCCCGGCGCCGGGCCTCGGAGACAATCAGGTCCACGGTCCAGACCTGGTCGCGGAGAGCCAGGAAGGCCAGGACCAGTGCGTCCTTGGACGGGAAGTGGCGGTAGAACGTGGACTTGGCCACTCCGGACCGCTCGATCAGTTCATTGATTCCGACGTCGCGGACACCGCGGTGGGAAAAAAGTTCGTAGGCGGTAGCGAGGATCCGGTCCACCGGTTCACTATGGCCGGTACGCACCTCTTCAGGCAGCAAGGCATCCCCGGTTGCATCAGGAGCACTCATTAGAGATTCAGTGTACCTCGGCACTGGCAGAGACAGACCTGTCTGTCTTATTGTTTTAGGAACATGACACTTCGTCTGGGGAGCAGTTGCAGGTCTCCTGCCGCACGTGTCACTGCAATGGGGCAGAAACAGGAGGGTACAGATGGACGACGACATTCGCGCGGTGGAAGAAGCCGTGGCGACGCTGGAATCCGCAGCAGTAGAGCATGACCCCGCGGCTGCAACCCTGCAAAGTGCAGTTGCCGCGGCCGTAACCCACGGCAAGCCGATCCGTGAAGTGGCGGCAGCCGCGCACATGACCGCGCTGGAGGTGCTCGATGCCGCCGACGCCGTCACGTATCCGCAGCACGCGCTCCAGCCCTGGATGATGGCCCCATAGCGGCAGGACACCCGGCTGCAGAATATCTTGCGGAAACTTGATTGGATCCCGGGGTAAACCTGCGGCAAGCCTGATCGGCGGGCGCCACCCTTAATGCATCAGCCCCTGGAGGAGCGATCCTTCCAGGGAAAGCATGTAACGAGGACCGCAAGGAAGCCGGGGGCCGCCATGAACCAGTCAGCAACTCTCGAGGAAGTCGTCGAAGTCGGCGGTGTCATCACCGACCGTCAGCCGCTGGACTTTTACCGGCTGGGGCTCGCCGGCTGCATCGACAGGCTCACGGTTCCCCTGCGCCGCCAAGGTACCTGCATCCGCTGGGAGACGCCGCACCACGGCGTCGAGATCTCATCCGGCTGCGCCTCCCTGCTCTACCAGTCCGCGCAGGAGGCGCTGAGCAACACGTTCAAGCATGCGCACGCCACGGATGTGACCGTCCGGCTTGCCGCCGTCTTCCACGGCATCCGACTCATGGTCGCGGACAACGGCACTGGCTTCGAATCTGTTCCGCCGGCGGCGGGAGAAGTCAACGGCCACGGACTGAGGACCATCTCACAGGCGGTCGAGGAGGCGGGCGGCACCGTGAACATCATCTCGGCTCCCGGTACCGGCACCGCGATCACCATCACTATTCCGCTCGACTGAAACGCCGCGCGTCACGGCGCACGCCGCCCCCGTCCCGGGCCTCGCCTAGGATGCTGTGCATGACCCTTCCGAACGTTGAGCCCCAGTCCCTCCTGGCTTTCGAATCCGCGGAAATCCAGCAGGCCGTCGGGCAACTGCGCAGCCGGCTGACCTCCGGACAGCGGCTTCTCCTCGGTGTGGCCGGCTCGCCGGGGTCCGGCAAGTCCACCTTCTCGGCCTGCCTCGCGGATGCCCTCGGCCCGGATACCGCCCTCGTGGTGCCCATGGACGGCTTCCACCTGGGCAACGCCATCATTGACGGCACTCCGCTGCGGCTGCGCAAGGGCGCACCGGACACGTTCGACGTCGGCGGTTACCTTTCGCTCCTGCAGCGGCTTGCGCGCCGGGACGAGGACGTTGTGTACGCGCCGGACTTCCGGCGGACGATCGATGAGCCGGTAGCCGCATCGCTGGCCATTCCTGCCGCCATCCCCATCATCATCACCGAGGGCAACTACCTGCTCAACGACGATCCGCGCTGGCAGCAGGTGCGGGCACAGCTGGACGAGGTCTGGTTCATCGACACACCGCATGAATTGCGCCTTGCCCGCCTGGTCGGACGGCACATGCTCTATGGCATGGACCGTGCGGCGGCCGAGGCCTGGGCCAACGGGCCGGACGCGGCCAATGCGCGCCTGATCGAAGCCACGCGCCCCAGCGCCGACAGGATCATCCCCTGGCGTTAGCTACCTGTCCCCGGCGTCCCACAGGCCGGATTCGTCCGCGGCCTCTTCCGGCTTGCGGCCGCCCTCCGGCGTTCCACTGCCCACGTAGCTGGCGGGAACTGTGCCGCCCGCCTGTGTCATCTGTTCCTCACGGATGTTGTGCGCCGTGCCAGCCTCGGGATGGGGCTGCTCCTGTTCGACGGCGTCCGGGTCGCCAGGGCCCCGAAGGTCGCTGGGCTCTTCCGCATTGTGCTTGCTGTCGGTCATGCCACTGCCTCTCGCTGGGAAATGCCGGTCGCGTCCCAGTCTAGGCACAGGCACCAGGACCGGCGCCGCGACTAAGGCCGGGACTCGGGCAGCCGCAATGAACTTGCCAGGAGCCAGAGCGTCCACACCAGGATGAGCGCTATGCCGGCAAGAGTGGGCACGGTGTTGCTGCCGGAGAAACCCTCGGCTCCAATGATCCAGCCTCGGGCCAGGTATGCGGCTCCTGACAGTCCCATGAGGTAGCCCACGGGCCGCGGGAACCCGCGGGAACTGCCCACCGCGATCCCAAGCAGGATGAGTGCCGCGCCGCCCACGCGGAGCGTCCGGGCCGGCCGCCGGCCACGGTTCCCAGCACCAACAGCCCGCCGACAAGGATTGCCATGCCCCCAAACTGCCCCAGGTGCACCCCGGTCCACAGGTCGCGGCGGGCGTACTCAGCGAAGGCCGCTGCGTGATCGTTCGGGTCGGCCTCCCCCGGATGCAGGGCGCCGAAACCGAAGGAAAGCACGACGCCGGCCACCAGCAGGACAGAAATGCCAGCAGGTTACGCCTGCTCCCGCACATTCCGCGGCGTCCACCCCAGGTCCGGGGCCACATGGCGGGCGATGTTCCCCAGCAGCTTGGCGTTGTACTCCACGCCCAGCTGGTTGGGGACGGTGAGCAGGAGTGTGTCCGCGGCCTGCACCGCGGCGTCGGCGGCGAGCTCACGGGCGATGACGTCCGGCTCACCGATGTAGCTCTTGCCGAAGCGGGCCAGGGTTCCGTCGAGCGCGCCCACCTGGTCCCGGCCCTCGCGGAGGGCACTCAGCCCGAAGTACTGGCGGTCCTCGTCGTCGGCCAGCGGCAGGACGCTGCGGCTGACCGAGATCCGAGGCTCGCGGGCGTGCCCGGCCGCCTTCCATGCCTCACGGAACATGGCGATCTGCTCGGCCTGGAGCTCGTGGAAAGGCACCCCCGTGTCCTCGGTCAGGAGGGTGGAACTCATGAGGTTCATCCCGCGCTCGGCCGCCCATACCGCGGTCTTCCGTGTTCCCGCGCCCCACCAGATACGGTCGGGCAGGCCTTCGGAGCGGGGCTGGACGGGCAGCAGCCCGGTGGCTCCTCCGGCGTACCGCGGGTCGGCCTCCACCACGCCGGCCCCGGCGATGGCCCGCCGGAACTCCTCGGTGTGCCGGCGCGCCATGTCCGCATCGGTCTCGCCTTCCCGCGGCGCATAGCCAAAAGCACTGGCGCCGTTGCGGGCAGGCTCGGGTGAACCGCGGCTGATGCCGAGCTGGAGCCGGCCGCCGCTGATGAGGTCCGTGGCCGCCGCCTCCTCCGCCATGTAGAGCGGATTCTCGTAGCGCATGTCGATGACTCCGGTGCCAAGCTCAATCCGGCTGGTGCGCGCTGCGGCGGCCGCGAGCAGCGGGAAAGGCGACGCCTGCTGGCGTGCGAAGTGGTGCACGCGGAAGAACGCGCCGTCGATCCCCAGTTCCTCCGCGGCCACGGCCAGCTCTATCCCCTGCAGCAGCGCATCACGCGCAGTCCTGGTGCGGGAACCCTGCACCGGGCCCCAATGGCCGAACGACAGGAAGCCAATTCTTTTCATGCCCTGCACAACATCCCCGCCCCTGCTGCCATTCCTGCAGGCTACGTCCTGTGACGGGCCGGGCACCGGCCCCTAATCCCGCATGGCCCGCGATCCCGATAGGTTGGTACCACCGCTTGAGGACGTCCGTTCTCACGAGACCGAAGGGAATGCTGACATGGGTTACATCACCGTTGGACAGGAAAACAGCACCGACATCGAGCTCTACTATGAAGACCACGGAACCGGGCAGGCTGTTGTCCTCATCCACGGCTATCCCCTGGACGGTTCCTCCTGGGAGAAGCAGACCGCAGCCCTGCTGGACGCCGGGTACCGCGTGGTCACGTATGACCGCCGCGGCTTCGGCAAGTCCAGCAAGCCGACCACCGGCTACGACTACGACACCTTCGCGGGCGACCTCAACACCCTCCTCACCACCCTGGACCTCAACGACGCAGTGCTGGTGGGCTTCTCGATGGGAACCGGCGAGGTGGCCCGGTACCTCTCCACCTTCGGGTCGGCCCGCGTGGCCAAGGCCGCCTTCCTCGGGTCCCTGGAACCCTACCTCCTGCAGACCGACGACAACCCCACGGGAGTGCCGCAGTCCGTGTTCGACGGCCTTGCCGAAGCGGTCACAGCCGACCGCTACGCCTTCTTCACCGAGTTCTTCAAGAACTTCTACAACAGCGAGACCTTCCTGGGCACGCCCCGGCTCAGCGAGGAGTCCGTCCGCGCCAGCTGGAATCTCGCCGCCGGCTCCGGCGCATTCGCCTCGGTGGCCGCCCAGCCCACCTGGATCACCGACTTCCGCGCCGACATCCCCAAGATCGACGTCCCGGCACTTATCGTGCACGGCACGGCGGACAACATCCTGCCGATCGACGCCACCGGCCGGCAGTTCACCAAGGCCCTGCCGGAGGCTGACTACGTGGAGATCGACGGCGCCCCGCACGGCCTGCTCTGGACGCACGGGGCAGAGGTCAACGAGGCACTGCTCGCATTCCTGGCCAAGTAGCCCGCGTATGGTGAGGGCGTCCGCCGGGACAGCCGCCGTCGGCCGCCTTCACCACCCAGCCGCCGCGGCGGCGCTCCCGGGCGGGAGCGAAACAACCGCTAGTGGTTGACAGTTCCCGTAAATAAGTGTTGACACCCACTTATGGGCGTACACTTGGAAGCACCGGATTCCAGCAGTTGGCACCAGAACGGGTCCGGCTCCAGCCCACCCGGCATGTCCGGGTGGACGATCAATTAAGCGGACATAAGTGGTTGATAGGTCTCCACGCGTCACGTGATCGGCCATTGTTGCCCGAACACATCTCGCGGGAGAAACAATGAAAATCACTGCGCCAACACCTCGCCGCTCGGCTAAGGTTGCGTTGGTTTCCACCATGTCGCTGGGTCTGCTTGCCGGACCGTTTGCGTTCGCTGCGCCAGCGAACGCAGTGCCGGATTACGGCCATAAGGACAACTGTCACGTCACCGCCTACAAGCCGGACAAGGCCGACTATGGCAAGAAGGATCGGGACTACGGCAAGTCAGTCAAGGTCGTCTTCAAGTTCAAGATCCACTGCGACAAAGGCACCAAGGTCTACTTCGACCAAAAGATGTTCCAGGGCCACGGCCGCTGGGACAAAGAGATCGGGCATGACCACGGCTGGGTCTGGGTCCACGGTAACAAGTGGGTCAGCAACAAGGAGAAGGTGTACGCCGACCGCGGCGACAAGGATGTCAAGGTCTCGCACACCGTCAAGATCCGGTTCCAGGACAAGGACAGGAAGAACCATTGGACCTGGAAGTCCGATTCTGACCACGCCTACGCAACCATCAGGCTTGACAAGGGGCGCGGGTACTAGCGGACCACCTCAGTTGATTAAGTCCTAGCAACTGTCCCAAGGCCGACGGCGGCACTTGAATGCCGCCGTCGGCCTCTGTTTTGCTCCCGCCCGGGTTTGTTATGGCTCAGAGCGACCCGGTGGTGAACGTCCAGCTGGCCGACTTCAGGGGGTTGCCCGCCAGGTCGTGGACGGCGGCGGCGCCGCCGGTCACGGTAACCGTGTACACGGTCCGCGCGGCCAGAGTCGCCGACGGATTCAGGATCCACTGGTTCGTGGTGCCGTTGCGGGACACGGTGGCGGTCACCCCGGCGCCGGTGGCGGTGTTCTTCAGTGTGACAGTGCCGGTGCCCGCACCCTGGATGGCCTCGCTGAAGGTCACGGCGATATTGTTGGCGCGGCGCACCAGCGTGGCGCCTGGGCGCGGCGCCATGGCCGTGATGGCCGGGGCCGGGCCGGTGGTGAAGGTCCAGCTGGTGCTGGCCAGCGGGGTCCCTGCGCTGTCGCGGACAGCGGCCGCTCCGCCGGTCAGTGTCGCGGTGTACTTGGCGTCGTTGACGAGGTTGGCCGTGGGGTTCAGCGTGGCGGTCCGCGTGGTGGCATTGTAGGTGACGGCCGCCGGAACAACGGTGCCGCCCGGGCCGTGCAGCACGAAGCTGCTGCCGCTCAGGCTGAGAATTCCGGTGCTGAAGGTGGCCGTGACGTTGCTTCCGGCCGCTACGGCGGTGGCGTTCGCCCCGGGCGTGCGTGCTGTGACCGTGGGGGCCGCGGCGGTGGTGAAGGACCAGCTGCCCGTCCCGAAGGGGGTGCCTGCGGCGTCGCGGATGGCGGCCGATCCGCCGGTCAGCGTTGCGGTGTATTTCTGCGACGCACCGAGCAGGCCGTCGGGGTTCAGGGTTGCGGTGTGCGTGGCGGCGTCGTAGCTGACTGCAGCGGGCACTGTCGCTCCGGAGGCGTTCCGGAGGACGAAGGTGGAGGCGCTGACGCCCTGGACCGCGGAACCGAAGGCGGCGGTGACGTTGGCGTCCACGGCGGCGCCGGCGGAATTGGCGGCCGGGCTGAGTGCCGTCACTGCGGGCGCGGTGAGGACCAGGGCGGCGGCGTCGGTGTACAGCAGACGGTTGGGGGTTCCCGCGGTGGCGGCGGAGATGGCACCGGAGGTGGCTGCGGACAGCAGCCTGGCCGCTACGTCTGCGGGCTGCAGGCCCGGCGAGCGGGAGAGCAGCAAGGCTGCGGCGCCGGCCACGTGCGGGGAGGCCATCGACGTTCCGCTCATCAGGGCCGTGGCAGTGGTGGAGACAGGGGAAGCGGATTTGATGCCGACACCCGGCGCGTACAGGTCAACGCAGCTGCCGTAGTTGGAGAAGGACGCCTGCTTGTCCGCGGAGTCGTTCGCGGCGACCGTCAGCGCACCGGCAACGCGGGCCGGGGAGCTGTTGCAGGCATCGGCGGCGGAGTTCCCGGCGGCGACCACAGCGGTGACGCCGTCGTTGATGATGCCCTGCACCGCGGCGTCCACCATCGGGCTGGCGGTGCTGCCGAGGCTCAGGTTGGCCACGGCCGGGGTTCCGGCCTGGTGGTTGGACGCAACCCACTCCAGCCCGGCGATGACGTCCGAGTTGAAGCCCGATCCGCTGCAGTCCAGAACGCGGACGGGGATCACCGTGGCCGCCTTGGCCACGCCGTAGGTCTTTCCCGCGATGGTGCCGGCAACGTGCGTGCCGTGGCCGTTGCAGTCCCCGGTGCCCAGCCCGTCGGAAACGGCCGTCCAGCCCTGTGCGACGCGCCCGCCGAACTCCGCGTGCGCAGACAGCACGCCGGAGTCAATCACGTAGGCGCTTACGCCGGCGCCGGAGGACGCCGAGGTGTAGGTCCCGGACAGCGGCAGGGAGCGCTGGTCGATGCGGTCCAGTCCCCACGTTGCGGACTGCTGGGTGTTGGCGGCCGTCACCGGGGCATCCAGTTCGACGGCGGCGACGCCGGCCGAGCGCTTCAGTTCCGCGGCCTGCCCCGGCGTTGCCGTCACCACGGCCCCGCGGATGGCCTTGGCGAAGGTGCGTCCGACGCCGATGTTCCGCGAGCGCAGGTTCCGGACGGCCGAGGATACGTCGGTCCCGGCGGAATAGCGCACGATGTAGCGGGCAGGTGCGGCCGCCTGGGTTTCCGCGGCAGTGTTTGCGGCGCCGGTGGCGGCAGTGCCCGGCGAGACGCCCGCGAAGGCGGCGGCAAAGCCCGTGAGCAGCAGCGTGGCCAGGGCAGGACGGAGAACGGACGAAGCGCGAATTTTGGGTTCCTTCGAAAGCTGAGGGGCCGGCAGGAAGAGCCAGTGGAAGGCTGATTCCAGTGTATTTTCCGCGGCCCCGCCCCGGACCGCAGCTGCACGGAAGCTTGGACGAAGCTTCGGCTCCTGCGGAAAAACCGGCGTAAGGCTGTGCTTTGCCTAGATCCAGTTGTTGTGTTTGAAGGTGGCGTACAGGATCAGCCCCATCCCGATCATCAGCCCCAGCGCCATGGGATACCCGAAGATCCAGTCGAGTTCCGGCATCGTGTGGAAGTTCATGCCGTAAATCGTCCCGATGAGCGTCGGCGCGAAGAGGATGGCGGCCCACGACGAGATCCTCTTGACCTGCTCGCTCTGCGCGAAGCTGGACTCGGTGAGGCGGCGCATCTCGTCATTCTGCCGCTGAGCGACGAGGGCCGCGTTGACGGCGAGTGCGTTCTGCAGCAGCGCCCGGAAGGACGCGATCCGGTCGTTGAGCCGCAGGACGTGGTCCAGCACGTCCCGGAGGTGGTCCTGGAGCTCGGGGCCCGGGTGGTGGTCCGGTGCTCCGCTGATCATGGCCTGCAGGATTCCGGCCAGCGGCCCGGTGGCGCGCTGCACGGTGATGACCTGGCGGGAGAGTTCGTAGATGCGGCGGGACACCTCCGGGTCCGCGCCGAACAGCTCGTCCTCGATCTCGTCGATGTCGTTTTCCAGGCCGGCCGCAACCGGCTCGTACTCGTCGACCACCTGGTCCAGGATGGCGTACAGCACGGCGTCGGGACCCAGGGCGAGGAACTCCGGCTCGGATTCCATGCGGCGGCGCACCCGTGCCAGGTCCGGTGATTCCGCCCGGCGGACGGTGACCACGAAATCCGGCCCGGCAAAGACGTGGATCTCGCCAAACTCCACCTTTTCGACGTCGTCGAGGTACCGTGCCGGGCGAAGCACCAGGAAGAGCGTGTCACCGTAGTGCTCAAGCTTGGCGCGCTGGTGCCCGGTCAGCGCGTCCTCGACAGCCAGGGGGCTGAGGTCGAACTCGTCCGCCACCGAGCGCAGCTCATGGGGGTCCGGCCGGTAGAGACCGATCCAGGCCATGCCCTCGCGCTGCCGCAGCAGGAAGTAGGTCTCCTCCAGCCCCTCCGGGTCAGCTGTCCGGCGTCCGGCCACATACACGGCGTTATCGATAATGGCCATGACAGCGACTCCTCAGCTGGACCGGCATCCCATGGCAGTGACGTTAGCCCTTCCGGGACGCCGTGCCAATAAGAGGGCGCGCCAATAAGGGGCCGCGGGCCGGGCCGGTGCGCGGGCCGGTGCGCGGGCCGGTGCGCGGGCCGTTCAGATTCTGGCGTGCAGGCCGCGGCTCACCGGCCGCCCGAACGACGCCGCGCCGAGGAATTCAACAGCCACGAACGGCTCGGAACCCACCACCCACTCATCGTGCCCCGGCGGAATCGCATAGGTGTCGTTGGCACGGATGAAGGACCGGTCCCCCTCCGGCGTCTCCACCTCCATGGCACCGGAGATGCAGAACCCGAGATGGTTGTGCTGGCAGAAGGGAGTCTGTTCCGTGGGCTTGGTGCATTCGGACCAGCGCCAGCCGGGGGCAAGGATCAGCCGGGCAACGGAAAAGTCGTTGACGCTGACCAGGTCCACCTCGGCTTTGTCCGGGCACCTCTTCTTGTCCGGTTCATCGAAGGATTTGACGGCTAAGGCGGTAACGAAATTGGCGGTCATGGACGGTACCTGCAGATTTGGTTGAGACCTGAAATTTGAAAATGGCTCCGGGGAGAAGTCCCACGCTGGCGAGGTGCGGACTGCCGCCGAGGCGTGACCGTGCAACAGCCGCATATTCGTGGTGCGGCTGCCCCCTCGCCGCACACTCACGCAACAGATCAATGTTGACGTAGTTCAACCGTAGACCTCCGCAGGCCGAAGTCAATGGGGAACGTCGGCCCGCGAAAAACGGAAACGGACGACGGCGGGTGCGTCCCGCCGTCGTCCGCTTCCGTTACCGCCGGGCTTACGTGCCGTAGAGCTTGACGAAGTTCCGCAGGATCTTCATCGGTTCGGTGGCGGTGAACGTCCGGGCCGCCGCCATCAGCTCCTCAGCGGATTCGGGCGGGAAGTATCCGGCGTGGCGGTAGATGTCGATCCGGGTCACCAGGCCTTCGGCGTCGAGTTCGGGGTGGAACTGCGTGGCGTACAGGTTCTGCTTAATCCGGAACATGTGCACCGGGCAGGCCGCTGAGCTCGCCAGCAGCACCGCATGCGGCGGCAGCACGGTGCACCCTTCCTTGTGGCCCGTGAAGGCGGTGAACTGCGCGGGCAGGCCGGCGAGCAATGGGTCCGCCAGGCCCTCCGGGCTCAGGCTGATGGTCACGCCGCCCAACTGCTCGCCGTAGGTCCGGTCAATCACGGCGCCCTGGTGCAGGCCAAGGGTGCCCACGCCGTAGCAGGCGCCCAGGAACGGGAAGTCCTCCGCCACGATCCGGTCCAGCAGCCCGGACAGTTCGCGCTCCACGCGGTGCTGGGCTTCGCTCTTCTTTTCGGCGGGGTCGCTCGAGGTGAAGGGGCTGCCGCCCACGATGACGCCGGAATAGTCGTCCAAATCCAGTTCCGGCAGCGGCCCGCGCTCCATCCGGATCCGCGTCAGCTGGTCAGGCTCCAACCCGCAAAAGCGCAGGTAGGCCTCGTATTCGTCCTCCGCGGCGACGTCCTCGGCCCGTGAGGCGAGCAGCAGAAACGGCTTCACTGGCTTACTTCAGCAGGGCGACGTCGGATACGAGGGTGATGTGGTCCAGCATGGCCGCCGCGGCGGCCTCCGAATCCTGGGCCCGGATGGCGTCCGCGATCTTGCGGTGCGAAGCCAGTGACTGCTCCGGCCGGCCGGGCTGCCCCAGCGACTCGAGCCGCGTTTCGAGGATCATCTCGGCGATGAAGGTCATGAGCTGGGCCAGCACGCCGGAGTGCGCCGCGGCGGTGATGGCCTGGTGGAACAGTTCGTCGCCATGGGCCCCCTTCGCGCCCGAGGCCACCTCCTCCGCCATGACGTCGAGTGCCTTGTCTATCGCCTGCATGTCCTCGTCGGTGCGCCGCGCGGCGGCAAGCTCGGCCAGCTTTACCTCGAGCGTGCTCCGGGCCTCCACAATCTCGGGAAGCCGGCTCCGGTGCTCGCGCAGCCCTTTGAGCACCGAAGGAACGTTCGGCCGGTAGACAAGGACCGCGCCGGTGCCGTGCTGGACATCGATGACGCCGAGCACCTCCAGCGCCACCAGCGCCTGGGCAAGCGTCGCGCGCGAGACGCCCAGCCGTTCGGCCAGGTCCCGCTCTGCGGGGAGGGTGTCGCCGGGCCCGAGCTGAGCGGACTCGATGAAGTCCATCAGCTGCTCCACGAGCTGCTCGTAGAGGCGCGGGCGCGCGACGCGGGAAATCTGTTGCGTTGCTGTCTTCCTGGGCATGCACGTCCTTCCGGCGTTTCTTGGTCCAGCTTAGCGGAGGAATATTGACAAAGTCACCTAGTGTCTAGGAGGCTAGGCCAGTGAGCCCTTGTAAGCCACATCACATCAACTCTCATCCCGGAGGCACAACGATGTCCGCTCCTGTCCTTTCCATCATCATCCTGGCGGTGATGTTCCTGCTGGCCACGGTGCTGCCCCTCAACATGGGCGCCCTGGCCTTCGTGGGCGCCTTCCTGCTCGGCTCGGTGGTCCTGGGAATGTCCACCAGCGACATTCTTGCCAACTTCCCCGGCGGCCTGTTCCTGACGATCGTCGGCGTCACCTACCTCTTCGCGATCGCCCAGAACAACGGAACCATCGACCTGCTGGTCCGCGGCGCTGTCCGGCTGGTGGGCAATAAAGTCGCGCTGATCCCCTGGGTCATGTTCGCCATCACCGCGCTCATCACCGCCGTCGGCGCCCTCTCCCCCGCCGCCGTCGCGATCATCGCCCCGATCGCACTCAGCTTCGCCGCGAAGCACAAGATCAACCCCCTGATGATGGGCATGATGGTGATCCACGGGGCACAGGCCGGCGGATTCTCGCCGATCGCCGTCTACGGCGTCACGGTCAACGGCATCATCGCCAAGACGGACCTGGCAGCCAGCCCCATGGCGATCTTCCTCGCCAGCTTCATCTTCAACCTCGCCATCGCCGTAGTGCTCTTCATCGTCCTGGGCGGCAGCAAACTGCTCTCCACCAAAACCGGCAGGCTCGTGGAGCAGGCCGCCGAGTCCCGGATGGCCGTGAGCGTCGGCGCCCGCGCCGCCGGTGTCACCCTGCAGGGCTCCGGCTCCGACATTTCTTCCTCCGGCGTCACCGCCAAGGGAACCTCCGGCTCCCCATCAGCCGCTGATGCGGCCGAATCCTCCGGCGCCCGGGCCACCGTCCCGCAGCTGGTCACCATTGCCGGCCTCATCGCGCTCGCGGTCATCTCCCTCGGCTTCAAGGTGGACGTCGGGTTCGTCTCCATCACCATCGCCATGGTGCTGGCCCTCGTGTCGCCGGCTGCCCAGAAGGGCGCCATCAACAAGATCAGCTGGTCCACCGTCCTGCTGATCTGCGGCATGCTCACCTTCGTGGGCGTCCTCGAGGAAGCCGGCACCATCAAGTTCGTCTCCGACAGCGTCGCCCACCTCGGAATGCCGCTGCTGGCGGCCCTGCTGATCTGCTACATCGGCGCCGTGGTCTCGGCCTTCGCCTCCTCCACCGCCATCCTGGCCGCCCTGATCCCGCTGGCCGTCCCGTTCCTGTCCACCGGCGAGATCGGCGCCGTCGGCGTGATTGCCGCCCTGGCCGTCGCCGCCACGATCGTAGACGTCTCCCCGTTCTCCACCAACGGCGCGCTGGTCCTCGCCAACGCCCCGGAGGACGTGGACAAGGACAGGTTCTACAGGCAGATCCTCGCCTACAGCGGCATCGTCGTCGTCGCCGGCCCCGCCATCGCCTGGCTGGTCATGGTCCTCCCCGGCTGGATGTAGCCGCCCGGACCCGCACCAGCAGCCCCTCCAAGCAAGAGAAGGAACACCCAGCATGAGCCATGAATCCACGCCCCAGCCCGAAGGACCCCTCGCCGGCTACCTTGTGGTGGACCTGAGCCGGGCCTTGGCCGGACCGCACGCCGGCATGATGCTCGCGGACCTCGGCGCCCGGGTCATCAAGGTTGAAAGCCCCGGGACCGGCGACGATACGCGCGGTTGGGGGCCGCCGTTCGTCGGCCCGGAGGACGACCCACAGGCCACGTACTTCCTCTCCTGCAACCGCAACAAGGAATCCATTGCCCTGGACCTGAAGAGCGACGACGGGCGTACGGTTCTACGCGAACTGCTGGAGCGTGCCGACGTCGTGATTGAAAACTTCCGCCCCGGCGTACTGGACCGGCTCGGCTTCTCCGCCGCGGAGATGCACGCTCTGAACCCTTCGCTGGTGGTCCTGTCCATCACCGGTTTCGGCCACGACGGCCCGGAGTCGCGCCGCAGCGGCTACGACCAGATCCTGCAGGGTGAGGCCGGCCTGATGTCCCTGACCGGTTCGGGCCCCGACGACCCCCAGCGGGTGGGCGTGCCCATCGCGGATCTGCTCTCCGGCATGTACGGGGCGTTCGGCACCCTCGCGGCGCTGCTGCAGCGCGAACGGACGGGCCAGGGGCAGATCGTGCGGACCTCACTGCTTGCCGCCCTGATCGGCGTGCACGCGTTCCAGGGCACGCGCGCAACCGTTGCGGGCGAGGTGCCCAAGGCCCAGGGCAACCATCACCCGTCCATCGCGCCGTACGGCCTGTTCCACTGCCGGCAGGGCCGCGTGCAGATCAGCGTGGGCAGCGAGAAGCTGTGGCACACGTTTGCCACGGCGTTCGGCATCGACGCGGACCGGCCGGAGTTCGCATCCAACGCCGGGCGCGTCCGGAACCGGGACAAGGTCATCGAGGAGGTGGAGCGCGTGTTCGCCGACTACGAGGCGGAACCGCTGCTCGCCATGCTGAACGAGGCCGGGATCCCGGCCGGCAAGGTCCGCACCCTGGACGAGGTTTACGAATGGGAACAGGTTCATTCGCAGGGCCTGGTGATCGACGTCGACCATAAGATCCTGGGCAACGTCACCTTGCCGGGGCCGCCGCTGCGGTTCTTCAGCGCCGCGGACACCGCGGAAACCACGCTCAAGGCCCACACCGCCCCTCCGCTGCTGGACCAGGACGGCGAGCAGATTCGGCAGTGGCTCGGGCTGGTCCCGGCCGATGCCGCGGCCTCCGCCTCTGCCGGCGCCGCCGGGGAGGGCCGCTGAGCATGAGTGCAGCCCAGAAGGCCCGCCACCTGGACGCCACCGAACTCATCGCCGCCGTACTCGACCCCGGCTCCTACCGCACCTGGGACTCCCCCGTGGTGGACCCTGACCCCAGCCCGGAATACCGGGCGGAGCTGGCGGCGGCCCGGGAGAAGACCGGCGTGGATGAGTCCGTCCTAACCGGTGAAGGCCTCATCCGCGGCCGGCGGGTGGCCGTCATCGTCAGCGAGTTCCGCTTCCTGGCGGGCTCCATCGGCCTCGCCGCAGCGGAACGGATAGTGAACGCCGTCGAACGGGCCACCCGGGAGGGGCTTCCGCTCCTGGCCGGACCGGCGTCGGGCGGCACCCGCATGCAGGAGGGGACCATCGCCTTCCTTTCCATGGTGAAGATCAGCGCGGCGGTCCGGGCGCACCGGCAGGCCGGCCTGCCCTACCTCGTCTACCTAAGGCATCCCACCACCGGCGGCGTCATGGCCTCCTGGGGTTCCCTCGGGCACATCACCGTGGCCGAACCCGGCGCCCTGCTCGGATTCCTCGGGCCCCGCGTCTACGAGGCCCTGTACGGTTCCCCCTTTCCGGAGAACGTCCAGGTGGCCGAGAACCTCTTCGACAAGGGGCTCGTGGACGCGGTGGTCCCGCCGTGGCAGCTGTCCGACGTCGTGGACCGTGCCCTGAGCATTCTTGTCTCCGGCCCTCCTGCGCGGGTCCGTCCGCCGCGCACGCTGTCCGTGAAACCGTCCGACGCCGGCGCCTGGGAATCGATCGGAATCTCCCGGAACCCGCGCCGCCCGGACCTGCGGCAGCTGCTGGCCTACGGCGCCCGCGACGTGCTTCCGCTCAACGGTACCGGACAGGGCGAAAAGGACCCGGGACTCCTGCTGGCGCTGGCCCGCTTTGGCCAGAAGTCCTGCGTGGTGATCGGGCACACCCGGCCGCGGCCCTCGCAGCAGACCGCCATGGGGCCGGCGTCCCTGCGCGAGGCCCGCCGCGGCATGCGGCTGGCCGAGGAACTCGGGCTGCCCCTGGTGACGGTGATCGACACCGGCGGCGCGGCGCTGTCCAGGGAAGCTGAAGAAGGCGGGCTGGCCGGCGAAATCGCCCGGTCGCTGCACGACCTCATCGGGCTGAACTCCCGCACAGTCTCCGTGCTGATGGGGCAGGGAACCGGCGGCGGCGCCTTGGCGCTGTTCCCGGCCGACCGCACCATCGCGGCACAGCACGCCTGGCTTTCCCCGCTGCCGCCCGAAGGCGCGAGCGCCATCGTTCACCGGAGCACTGAGTTTGCCCCGGCCATGTCCGAGGCGCAGGGCGTCAACGTCGCTTCGCTCCACGCCCACGGAATGGTGGAGCACATCGTGGACGAACGCGGCGACGCGGCCCTCGAGGGCAGGGCGTTCTGCCAGCGCCTCGGCCAGGCGATCGAGTACGAACTGGCCGCGCTCTCGGCCGCCGGGGTAGCTGACCTCCTCCCGCAGCGGCTCGAAAAGTACCGCAACCTCGGCGGCCTGGTGCCCCTCCCCCTCTAGGACCTCCCATCCCACCACAACGCGTCCCTCCACTTCTAGGAGTTTTTGTCCAGATAATCGGGCTTCGGGGCCTCCGAGCGGCCATTATCTGGACAAAAACTGGGAAAGAGCGAGGGTGTTTCGGGACGAACGAGGATGAGGTTAGCGGGAGAGCTTCTGGGTGTCGGGTTCCGGGTCGCCGATGTGGCCCGGCGCGTTGGCCGCCAGGACCCGCTGGACGAAGGCGCAATACTCCTCCATGTAGTGCCGCAGGAAGGCCTCGGTGGATTCGTCCTTGACCTCGCCGTCGCTGCCGAACACGTCCGGACTGAACTTCACGTAGGCCTCGGGCGCGTTCAGCTGCGGGGCATCGAGGAAGCTCAGTACGGCGCGCATGGAGGACTGCATCACCGCCGTGCCGATGCTCCCGGGCGAGGCGCCGATGATGCCGGTGGGCTTGCGGGCGAACGAGTTGGTGCCCCAGGGGCGGGATCCCCAGTCGATGGCATTCTTCAGGGCACCGGGAATGGAACGGTTGTATTCCGGGGAGACAAAGAGGATGCCGTCGGAGCCCTCAATGGCTTCCTTGAGGGCACGGCCTTCGGGCGGGAAGTCGGCATCATAGTCGTAGCTGTACAGAGGCAGGTCCTTGATCGGGATCTCGGTGAACTCGAGGTCCCCCGGGGCGAGCTTGATGAGGGCCTTGGAGAGCGTCCGGTTGATGGAGCCGCTGGCAAGGCTCCCTACGAAGTAGCCGATCTTGTGCGTTGCCATAATGGTGTTCCTTCCCAACAGCCGGCGCGAACCGGCTGGGCCGACGGTGCAAAGGGCAGTGCTGCGGCTGTTGGCCGCAGGGCATTTCGGGGTGCAACCCCAACAGTTCAACACAGAACAAAATCCACGGCCAGAGCGCGGCGCCGGTTCTTGACAGTCTGACTGGTGCGGTAGCTAGATGAACGTAAGCGATGGCACCCAGCACACACCCGCAACAGAGGAGCGGCAGTCATGAGCGAGATCCCGGAATCGCTGCAGCGCATCCACAGCGAAGCCCCCGCCGAAGGGGACGAAACGGCAGACCCCACCGATATCCGCATGCATTCGCAGGATCCGGCGGAAGGTGCTGACGAGGTCGCCGAACCTGCGCCCAAACGTTCGGGGACATCCTGACGGAAGTCCCCGGCCGCCGTCGGGCAGTCTGCGACAGCTGAGAGAATAGCCGCATGGACGTCGCCCTGGGGTTGCTGGCGCTCGCCGCCGTGGTCTGCGCGGTCAGCGCGCTGGGCCGGAAGCTTGACGTGTCGGTTCCGCTGCTTCTGGTGCTCGCCGGGGTGGCCGGTTCCTTCCTCCCGTTCGTGCCGCGGGTGGACCTCAACCCCGAACTCGTCCTGGTGGGGCTGCTGCCGCCGCTGCTGTACGCCGCCGCCCTGCGGACCTCGCTGTTCGACTTCCGCTCCAATAAACGGGCCATCTCACTGCTCTCGGTGGGCTACGTCATCTTCGGCACCATCGCCGTTGGCCTGGTGGTCTGGTGGCTGTTCCCGGAGATACCGCTCGCCGCGGCCATCGCGCTCGGTGCCGTGGTGGCGCCGCCGGATGCGGTGGCCGCCACGGCCATTGCGCGCAAGGTGGGGATGCCACGCAGGATCGTGAGCATCCTGGAAGGCGAGTCGCTGGTCAACGACGCAACCGCCCTGGTATGCCTCCGCGCCGCCGCGGCGGCCATCGCGGGAAGTGTTTCCGTGCTCGAGATCGGCGCCGACTTCCTGCTGGCCGCGGGTGGCGGGCTGGTGGTGGGGCTCGCCGCAGCCTACGTCCTCACCCAGCTGCGCCGGCGGATCCGCAACGTTGCCATCAACACCTCGACGTCGCTGATGGCACCCTTCGTGGCCTACCTGCCGGCGGAGGCGATCCATGCGTCCGGCGTTCTGGCCGTGGTGGTCACCGGCCTGATCATGGGCACCAAGGCCCCCTCCATGCCCAACGGGGCCGCCCGGCAGAGCCAGCGGAGCAACTGGGAGACCGTGCAGTTCCTGCTGGAAAACTCGGTGTTCCTCCTCATCGGGCTGCAGGTCCGGACCATCATCGACGGCGTCCAGGATGACTCCCTGGGCGCTGCAAGGATCTGGGGCGGGTGTGCTGTGATCCTGCTGGCCGTGCTGCTGCTGCGCCCGGTCTGGGTCTTTCCGGCCACCTATCTGCCCCGGCTCATCCCGGCCGTGGCCCGGCAGGACCCTGCGCCGCCCTGGCAATACCCCGCCATCATCTCGTGGGCGGGCATGCGCGGCGTGGTCACGCTCGCGGCAGCGCTCACGCTGCCTGAGGAGCTGGAGCACCGAACCGTCCTGATTCTGGCGGCGTTCGTGGTGGTGGCCGGCACCCTGGCGCTGCAGGGGTTCACGCTGCCCGCCCTGGTGCGGCTGCTTCGCGTACAGGGCCCCGATCCGGGCGAGGACGCACTCTCCCAAGCCTCGCTGACACAGCAGGCCACGGCGGCCGGAGTGGAGCGGCTGTACGAACTCCGGACCGATGATGACCCTCCTGAGGTGGTGGCCATGCTCAAGCGGAGGACGCTGGAGCGCGGACTGGCAGCCTGGGAGCGCCTGGGCAGGCCGACGGCGGAAGCCGCCACCCCCAGCCAGCGCTATGCCCAACTGCGGCTGGCCATGCTGGAGGCGGAGCGGGCTAAGGTCCTCGAACTCAGGAGCGGCGGGAACTACGCCCACGAGGTGCTCAGCAGCGTCCTGGAGCGGCTGGACGTCGAAGAGTCCATGCTGGACGCCGTCATCGAGGAGGCCGACGTCTCCGGCTCCCGTGCCGTCGCCAGGCCGGGCGGCGACTGCGAGCACCTGGAGCGGGCACACGATCCCGAGGTTCCCGGCGATGCACGCTGTGACGCCTGCATCCGCGAGGGCACCGCCACGGTCCACCTGCGGATGTGCCTCGAGTGCGGGAACGTGGCCTGCTGTGATTCCTCGCCCGCCACCCACGCCTCCAAGCACTTCAAGGCCACCGGACACCCGGTCATGCGCAGCATCGAACCGGGTGAGGACTGGCGGTGGTGCTACGTGGACGACCTGCTCGGGTAGCAAAGGGTAGCCTCCGGGATCCGGAGACAGGATGGCCCACCGGATCTAACAGGCCCGTAACCGGCTGTTAATCCGGCGGCGGGAGACTGGAGGCATTGGATCCGCACGACTGGCCTTGCATTTTGGGGGCAGCCACTCGACGAGGAGTTTGCCAGCATGGACATTTCCGACGACAGCAGCACGCCTTTGCCCTCAACCCGGCCCGTCGGCGGCGGGGAACGGCCCGATCTCAACAGTTTCCATGTCCGCGAGGACGTGGCCCTGGCTGGGCATTGCGGCAATGTGCACCTGGCCACCGGCCGGACATGCATCCTGCCCGAACGTCACCAGGGCTCCTGCGACTTTGTGGGTCCGGAGGATGCCGGCGCGGTGGCACACTAGGCTGGGCTGGCCTACCGGGACTCGCCGTACTTCAGCCCGTGGGCAGGTGATGGTCCCCGGACGTCATCGGCACGGCCGGCACCGCTTCACCGGCAATGTCCGACGCCGGGGTAAGGACCCAGCGTTCCCCGTCCTGTTCGTAGCTGATCACCATGGACGTGGAGGCGGTGCGGGCCTCGTCGACGGCGAGCAGCAGTGCCGCCTGCATGCGGCCGGCATGCCCGAAGCGTGCGCCCGCCGTGCCCTCGAGGTCGCTGTTGTCGATCAGAATGTAGGCCTTGCCTTCGGCCACGGCCTTGATCGAATATCCGCGCTCCTCGTGGACCGATCCGCGGGAAGCGGCAATCTCCGTGACCCTCTCGGCCCGCACCAGTCCATGGTTGATCGTGCGGATCCACACGTCACCCATGCCGACTCCTTTGCTGCCGTGCGGGCTGGAAAATGCCTCTACTTGCAAACGGTAGTCCGTGACAGCCCGGTTGTAAGCCCCCCAAACGGTGCAACCGCCGTCGGACTCCACCCCGCCAGCAGGTTTTCCCCAAGCTCCGGCAGGGTTTTCCCAAAGCTCGTTAGGAAATAGTGGGCCGGACCAGGGATTATCCCTGGCCGGTCTCAGAGCATCGCCCAACGCGCAGCGTTCGGGTGATGCCCGCGACCGCCGGGTTCTTAGGGGGAGAGATGTTTCAAACCTTTTGGCGGTTCCGCGGGGCGATAGCTCCGCATGCATGGGCGCTGGCAGGCGGCGCCCTCCTGGTGGTGTTTGTCGCCGCCATGGAAGTGGCCCTGCCGTGGCCCATGAAGGTCATCGTCGACGACGTGCTGCAGCCGACAGGCAGCTCCAAGCTCCATGAGATGCCCGCCTTCCTCGGCCTGGCCGGCCTGAGCCAACTCCAGCTGCTTCTGCTCGCCGCCTCTGCGCTGCTCGTCATGACAGTGCTGAATGCGGGGGCGGACTACCTCGGCACCCGGCTGCTCAATGGCGTGGGTGAGAGGGCGATGGCCACCATCCGGGCTGAGGTCTTTACCCATCTGCAGCGGCTGTCACTGGCCTTCCACGACAAGCAGCGGCTGGGCGACCTGGTCACGCGCACCACCACGGACGTCGACTACGTGCGTGCCCTCATGGTGTCCATCCTGTCGGTGCTGCTGCCCAATATCTTCATCCTCGGGTTCGTCACCACCATCTGCGTGCTGATCGACCCGACCTTTGCACTGATCGGCCTTGCGGTGTCCCCGCTGCTGTTCATCACCGTGCTGTTCTACCGGCGCCGTATCAAGGGTGCGTCGAAGGAGGCCCGCAACAGGGACAGTGACATCGCGGCCGCGATGTCGGAGACGTTCGCCTCCGTCCGCGTGATGCAGACCTACACGAGCGAGGCGCGCCACGAAGAGGACTTCCGCAGCCGGAACGACGGACGGCGTGACGCCGGCCTGAGGGTTATCCGGCTGCAGTCCATGTTCTCGCCGCTGGTTGACATCATCGCAACACTGGGCACGGTGCTGGTCCTCTGGATTGGCGCCCAGCGGGTGCTGGACGGATCCCTGACGCTGGGCCTCCTGCTCGTTTTCCTCGCCTACCTCAAGGCCCTGTATTCCCCCATGAAGTCGCTGGCCAAGCTCACGACAGTCATCAGCCGCGGCCAGGCCAGCGCCGAGCGCATCCAGGAAATCCTGGACACCGCGCCGGCCATCTCGGACCTGCCCGGCGCACAGCCCGCTCCGCGGCTGGCCGGTGCCGTGGAGCTCCGCTCGGTCAGCTTCGGCTACCAGGGCGACCGGCACGTTCTGCACGGGATTGACCTCAAGGCCGAACCCGGCAGTGTCGTGGCGATCACCGGCCCGACGGGTGCCGGCAAGTCGTCAGTGGTCAGCCTGATTCCGCGGCTCTACGATGCCGCCGAGGGGGAAGTCCTTCTTGACGGCATCGACGTGCGGAACCTGCAGGTGGCCACCGTGCGCCGGCAGGTCTCCATGGTGCTGCAGGAATCCATCCTGTTCCGCGGCACCATTTACGACAACATCGCCTACGGCTCGGAGAACGTCACCCGGGAGCAGGTCCTGGCCGCGGCCGAGGCAGCCCACGTGGACGAGTTCGTCCGCAACCTGCCCCTGGGATACGACACCCCGGTGGCCGAGCGCGGCGTCACTCTTTCGGGCGGCCAGCGCCAGCGCATCGCCATCGCCCGCGCACTGGTCCGGGACACTCCCATCGTCATCCTCGATGAACCAACATCCGGACTGGACGCCATCTCGGAGCAATACGTCATGCGCGGCCTCGAGAGGCTCATGGCCGGGCGCACGGTGATCGTCATCGCCCACAGGCTCTCGACACTCAAGCGGGCCGACAGGATCTACGTGCTGGATAAGGGGCGGATCGTGGAAAGCGGCAGGCATGGCGAACTCGCTGCATCCGGCGGCCTCTACAGCCGGCTGGACAGCCTGCAGCATGCCAAGGACGCCCCAACCCTCACGCTGGTCCCCGCCGAGAACGTGGTCCCTGCCGAGAACCTGCTTCCTGCCGGAAACGGCAGCCTTCAGACGGAGACCAGCGCATGAGCAGGACGAAGCCCCCGACGTATGGCGCACTGCCCTGGCGGATCGGAACGAAAGGCACACCTGAAGTGCTCCTGATCCACCGGCCGGCCCACGTCGACTGGTCCATCCCCAAGGGCAAGGCCGACCCCGGTGAAACCGGCCGGGAATGCGCGGAGCGCGAGGTTCGCGAGGAAACTGGCCTGCGCTGCCGCCTGGGCGCCGAACTGCCCAGCATCCGCTACGAGGACAGCAAGGGCCGAATAAGGACCATCCGTTACTGGGCTGCCGCGGCGGGGTCAGGCCGCTTCACTCCTAATGAAGAGGTCGACGCCGTCCGGTGGCTGTCGCTGCCTGACGCCTTGCGCACGGTGACAGAACCGCGGGACAGGCCGGCCATCATCGCCCTCGGCAGCCGGCTCCAGTTGGAGCTGGGCGTCCGTCCTGCGCCGGAGCGGGAGAAAATGCTGCTGCTGGTTCGCGGGGCCGAAATGATGAAACGGGACGAGTGGGATCCGGCGGCAGGCCTCCGGCCGCTGGCTCCTGCCGGCGAGCAGGCCGCCAGGTCGCTGGCCTCGCTGGGGGCGATGTTCGAAATCGAACGCATCGCCTCGGCGCCCTCGATCCGCTGCGTCGAAACCGTCGCGGAACTGGCACGCCGGGAATCCCTCGAAGTGCAGTGCACGGAACACCTGGCCGGCGGGAACCTGGCGGCCACGCTGGACCTCGTGGCCAGGGCCCGCGGCACGGGAACGGTTCTGTGCACGCACGAGGATGTCATGGCAGACGTCCTGGCCCACCTCATCCGGCGCGACCGGACGGCCCTGGCCAAGCGCTTCCGCGTCCGCAAGGGGTCGGCCTGGGTGCTGACCGGCGACCGCACCCGCTACCGCTCCGCCTACTACCTGCCGCTGTCCCCGGCGGACCTCAGCACCGAGCTGGATCTCAGCACGGCGGTGGACCTTCGCGCCGCCGTCTAGCAGCGTGTGCCCGCGTGGCGGCGGGCGTACGCTCAGACAGTGGACATTGTGGAGTTCCTGTCCGCGCGCATTGCCGAGGACGAGGCGGTTGCGCGCAAGCTGCTCGACGACCGCACGACGTCCGAAGCCGGCAGGTGGTACGAACGCCGCCTGCTGCTGGAATGCGAAGCCAAGCGGCGCCTGATCAGCATCGTCGAGGCGGCCAGGCAGACGGCACTGGCCACGCTGGTGAGCGATCCCTTCGGGGACGAGACCGAGTGGATTCCGCAGGCGCTGGAGTGGACCAGCCTGTCCCTCAATGCGCTCGCGGTCCCCTACAGCGACCATCCGGACTTCAACCGGGACTGGCTCTGGTACCCATAGGTCCCGTCACCAGGTTCAGGTGCTGCCCAGGATGCGGCGGGCGTCGGCCTGGGCGTCCAGCTCCTGCTGTGACACCACGGATCCGCCGATGTATCCCGCCCGGGACCTCATGGCCCGCAGTTCCGCCACCGTGTAGGGGATCCGCCGCCGGTGCGCCATGGCGTGGCAGTTGGGGCACAGCGGAACGAGGTCGCCCACAGGGTCCAGCTCGTAGCCGGGTCCCAGCTGGGCTGCCGGCACCAGGTGATGGACGTGGATGAAGCCTTCGCCTTCCGGGCCGTAGGCGGCCTCGAAGGAAAACCCGCAGGCGGCACACGAGGTGCCGTGATGCGCCAGGCAGACGCGCCGGGCGTGCGGGTCGCGCTCGTACCGGCTTACGCCCACCCGGACCAAAGCGTCCTGCGGCAGGGTGCCGGGCACAGGCAGAACCGGATCCATCTCGTCGGCCGGCAGGCTCTCGGCCCAGACGTCCCGGATGGCGCGTGCCTGGTCCTCGGGAACCACCTGGGAGGCAACGCTCGCCGCGGCAGACCAGTCGGTCAGCGGCGCGCCGGCTGCCAGGATATCCACCGGGATCTGGTCTCCGAGCGGCAGGAGCACGTCAAAGTCGACGTCAACGCAGGTCCGGGGTTCGCCTTCAAGCCCCGGCCCCGCAGCAAGATACGGTGCGGAGGCGACCACGCCGTGGCCAATCAGCCCGCTGCCGGTCTTTCCATGCAGCAAGAGCCAGGCGTCCGCTCCCGGTTCCGGCTGGGCTCCGGCGCCTGTGCCCGTTCCGGTTCCGGTTCCGGGTCCAGTGGGCCACACCCGCCGGTAAACGCCGGCAGCGCCCAGCTCATCCGCCACCCGCGAATAGCCCGGCCAGGTATCGCCTACGCCCGGGTTCCAGCCCAGCAGAACAGCCACCATTCCTTTATGGTGCCACCTCGTGGGGCTTCAGGATGAGCGGTTGCGCAGGCGCCGCCACCACGGCGGTCTGGCTTCGGCAACAGGTGCCGGCACAGCCGCGGCCGCCGCCCGCCGTTCGCGCCACCGCTGCACCTCGACGTCGGCGTCACGGGTTTTCGTCACCACCGGCGGCCCGCCCTGCAGCTGGCGGCGTGCATCGATGACGCTGGCGTTGAAGTCCCCGACGATGTCGCGGACCTGCTTTTCCGTGTACTGGGCATCCAGTCTGGCGTCCAGCTCAGCATCCTCGGTGCGCAACAGGATCGCTTTTGGTCCCAGGCCGCTGAGGTGCTCGCGCTGGATGAGGCCCTTCACCCACCAGTCGGGGTCGTACCCCTCGCCGAGCCCGGGAATCGGTTTCCCGGAGTATTTCAGGTTGTCGAATTTTCCCTGCGCCATCGCGTCCCGGATCAGGTAGTCGGCGCGGGCAGCGTCGCTGACCTTGCGGCGCTTTTCCCGCAGTTCGGACTCGGCGGCTGACAGTTCCGCGTCCTCCTCCGCTGTCCCGCCGGCGGACCGGAGGGCCCGGAGCTGGGCAGCGCGCTCCACCTTCCGCCGGAAGTTACCGCCCGTTGAACCTGTCACCTTTTCACCGCCTTGCCGCCGGACATCGTCCCGATTCCAGTATTCCGGCCCGTGCCTGACAGTTCAACGGAGCCCTGTTGGGAACGAGGCAGGCCCTGGAAGAACAACGACGGCGGGACCTCCCGCCGTCGTCCGCCTGCAGCGGCGCATTTTCGTCATGTTCTGCTTACATCGGATCGGGCCAGTTGCCGATATCGGCGCGCGCCGGCACGGGGGCGGCCCCGTCGCCTTGCGGCCGCACGGCGGCAGCGTCCGGGGCGGCCGCTGCCGGCCCCGACGGTTGGTCGGGAACCGCCTTGACGGGTGCCGTGTTCACAGCCGCCGTGATGACGGGAAGTTCAGACCTCGGAATTTTCATGGGGGCCCTCGCAGGTGAGGCGGCAAATTAAGGCCGGACCGGGTACTCAACCATGACTGCCGGCCGTCAGACGAGGCTTTGGCGAGCCCTGCGTCCAACCGGTCCGGCGATCACCGACGTGCCGAATCAGCCGGGGAGGACCGGCGGGTCCGGCAACAACCGTGGCGGCCGTCCCAGCCCAGTGTCTGCCGGTGGCACCGGCACACTTTCCACCACCCAATAAACCAACCCTATGCGCCCCGGCGGCGCGGGTCATCCGTAGCAGGTACTCGAATTTGCGCGGCTTCCGCTACTTGGGCACGCGCGGGCCGCCGGCGGCCCCGCCGCCTGAGGGAAACCGTCCGGCGCAAGTCGTCTGGCGTAATGTGCGAAATACCTGCCGGCCGGCGGCTGTTGCGCCGGACATGACAACAATCGGAATCATCGGTGCAGGACACATTGGAAGCCAGGTTGCGCGCAAGGCTGTAGAGCTCGGCTATGACGTGGTGATCAGCAATTCGCGGGGGCCGGAAACCCTGGCAGCGCTCGTTGCGGAGCTGGGACCGCGGGCGAAGGCAGCCACCGCTGCAGAGGCCGCAGCAGCGGGCGACTTCGCGGTGGTCACCGTTCCGCTCAGGAGCTACCGGGACATCCCCGTGGAACCGCTGGCCGGAAAGATCGTGATCGATACGAACAATTACTACTGGGAACGCGACGGCCGCTTCCCGGAACTGGACAACGGGGAAGCCACCACGTCCGGGCTGCTGCAGGAGCACCTTCCCGAGTCCAAGGTGGCCAAGGGCTTCAACCACATCATGGCCAAAGAGATCACCTCGGACGGTACCCCGCCCGGCACGCAGAACCGCCGCGCGCTGGCCACGGCCAGTGACTACCCCGAGGCGAGTGAGCTGGTGGCGAAGCTCTACGACGAGTTCGGCTTCGACACCGTGGACATCGGCCCCCTCTCCGACAGCTGGCGCGTGGAGCGGGACCGGCCGGCGTACGTCGTCCGGCAGAACGCGGCCGAGCTGGCCGCGAACCTGGCGAAGGCTACGCGGACCATCTGAATCCGTGTCAAAGGAAAGCGGACGACGGCGGGTGAGGCCCGCCGTCGTCCTCCCGCCCCGGCAGGTCAAGCCATACCCGGCTCCCGGCAGCCCGGCGGCCGGAGGTCGATGATGGGCAGGTGACCGTCCGTCCGGATGCTGTCCCCGCCGCCGTTGCGGTGGTGGTAGCCAGAGGAGAAGTGCCGGATGACGTGCACTGATTCCACTGCGTTGGCAGTTTTCAGCGTTCCGATGATGAAGTCGCGCTCTTCGTCAGTGCCGTCGGCGATCTTGTGCGTGATCTGGAACGTGAACAGCGAGAGTCCCACGCTTTTGTCGTATGTTCCGGCTCCCACCCAGTCGACGGCGAACCCGCCGGGAAGCATCCAGCCGTCCGGGCATTTCCAGAACCGCACGTGGTGCCGCTTGCGGGGGTTGCCGTCGATTTCCCGCTGGAACGCCATGTCCTGCCTGTTGCCGAAGACGTACAGGGCACTGACCGGCGACTGCGGATAACTCCGGCCCAGCAGCGTCGCGGTGAGGGTGCGCCAGGCGGTGGCCGGGGTGACGGGGTCGGCCTCGATCCAGCCTGCGGTGAGCATTGCGGTGCGCAGCTCGTCCGCCGGGCCGATCACGGCGAGATTGATCGGATCGCCCAGCACACCATCTCCGGTGCGGGCACGTCCGATGAAGTAGTTCGGCAGGTACAGGCTGCTCAGGATCTTGTGGACGCGGGGCAGGAAGGCGTAGGCGGCAATCAGCCAGACGGGGAGGAACACCCACACCTGCTCCGGTCCCCTGGCCAGCCGGGCGAGCAGGAAGAAGAAGACGGCCCAGCCCACGGCGGCGGTGACGGCCACGTAGAGCAGGCGCTGGAGGACTGCGACGACGGTGGCCCAGCGGGTGCCCCAGCGCGCCTTCCGGCTGTCCGGCCGGGAGTGCTCGGGCTCCTGGGTCGCTTCGGTTTCCTTGGGAACAGCCACTTACTTGGGCAGGTGCTCCAGCAGGTGCCCCGTGACCGCGCCGTACGCTACGTGAGGCACGATGTCGCTGGCCCAGTCCGCACCACTCCAGGTCCGCGGATCAGTCACGCCCAGGGCGGTCATGGGAACGTTCGAGACCAGCAGGGCGGCCACGGAGGCCACCGCCACCGACCCGACCGGGCCCGTGCGCACCCCCAAGGATCCGGCCGCCCCCAGCACAGCGCCGAGGCCCATGCCGGTGGCGATCCCGAGCAGCGGGCCAAGCGCCTCCACACGGTTCCCGCGCTGGTCCTCGGTCCCCGGGATGGTCACGCCTGCCCGTTCCGCCAGCCGCTCCACCGAGTCGCTGGGGGTGGTGCTCGCCGCCCGGCCCCGCCACACCATGTCCAGGTAGCTGACGGCGTTCAGCGCCGTGGTTCCCGCGGCGCCGGCGAGCGCTCCGTTCACAAGTCCTTTGAACAGGGACATCCTCAACACTCCTTCTGGCCAACTCCCAAGCATGTTCTACCCCGAAGCTACGTCAGGTCCGCCGACCGCGGCAACGGCGTTGAAGATTGATGGCAGCTATTGTCGCCCTGCGCGCTTATGCTTTGGGTGAGCCATTTCTCGTGATGGCCACATGCAACAACCAGGGGGACACTGTTGCGTCCGGATTCCAACTGGCGGGAGAGCCCGCCCGCATCAGATTTTGGCGCGCCCGGCGGCTCTCCTTTTCCCGGCGGTTCCTCCGTGCCTACCGGTTCCTCCGTGCCTACCGAGGGACTGCCGCCCGGCGTCCGACGGTCCGCGAGCGGGCGCATTCCGCAGTGGGCCATCGACGAGGCTTTCGGGGCGTTGCAGGACCCGGCCCCGTGGCGTACGGAGCCGTCGGCCCACATGCCGGTTCGCGGCCCCGCCTACGGACGGCGCAGAGGGCGCCTCGGCAGGAAGTGGGCCATCTATGCGGGCATCGCGTTGCTCGCGGGCCTCTCCGCGGTGCCGATGGCATTCGAACGCTTTGTGCTGCCTGCAGTTCTGCCGTACCTCCCCGGCGCTCCGGTGCCGCCGCCCGGATTCGAGGCCGCAGGTGCGCCGCTCGGGCAGCCGCCCGCCAGCACAGGCTCAAAGGCGTACGCCCTGCAGGAATCCCCCGACCCTGGCCAGCCATTCGCCGCCTACGATCCCTGCCGGCCCGTGCACTACGTGGTCCGTCCCGACAACGCCCCGCCCGGTGCCGACCAGATGATCCAGGAAGCGGTCGCCAGGGTTTCTGCCGCCACCGGGCTGCGCTTCGTTTATGACGGACCAACGTCGGAGGCCCCCCGCGACGAGCGCGAAACGTACCAGCCGGACCTGTACGGCAAGCGGTGGGCGCCCGTGCTCATTGCCTGGTCCAATCCTTCGGAGAGTCCCGACCTGGCGGGGGACGTCGACGGCCTGGGCGGCAGCGGGTACGCGTATGTGGAGGGTCAGCCCTATGTCCTGGTGGCGGGCCAGGTTGCACTCGACGCCCCCGATTTCGCGGACATCCTGCGGTGGCCTGACGGATCGAAGTACGGCCGGGCCGTCATCATGCACGAACTCGCCCACGTCGTGGGGCTGGACCACGTGAACGACCCCACCCAGCTAATGAACCCGGAAGGTACCGGAGTCACCGACTTCGCGGCCGGCGACCTCGCCGGCCTGGCCGTTCTGGGTGGCGGGGAATGCGTCCCGGAACTCTGAGCCGTCGCTAGTCCTTGCCGTTCTGTTCGAAGTCCTTCCCGATTTTTTCCGCGGAGGTCTTTTCGGCGGAGGTCTTTTCGGCGGAGGCGATGGCCCAGGCCGCGTTGACGAGCCCGATGTGGCTGAACGCCTGCGGGAAATTCCCCAGCAGTTCGCTGCCGTCAGCCGACACTTCCTCTGCCAGCAGCCCCAGATCGGTGGCGAAGCCGGCAGCACGGTCAAAAATAGTGCGGGCTCTTTCCGTCTGTCCGGCGAGCGCCAGGGCCTGGGCCAGCCAGAACGTGCACAGCAGGAACGTCCCTTCCTCGCCCGGAAGCCCGTCGGCAGCACGGTACCGGTACACCAGGCCCCGGTCATCTGTCAGGTGCCGGTCCACGGCGTCGATGGTGGCCAGCATGCGCGGGTCGTCGGCGGGCAGGAAGCCCACAATGCACAGCAGAAGGCTGGACGCGTCGAGCTCGGTCGAGCCGAACGCCTGGGTGTAGGCGTTCGCCGCATCACTCCAGCCCTGGCCGCGGATCGTGGCTGCGATCTCCTCCCGTGCCTGCTCCCAGTCCCGGACCCGGTCCCGGGCGTCCAGAGTATCGGCCAGCCGGATGGCGCGGTCGACGGCCACCCAGCACATGAGCTTAGAGTGCAGGAAATGGCGGGGCTCGCCGCGGACCTCCCAGATGCCCTGGTCCCGTGCGTGCCAGCGGGCAGCAGCGAGGTCCGCCGCGCCAGCCAGGAACCGTTTCGTCTCCGGTTCCAGGCCGGCGAGGAGCTCCGGCAGCCGGGCCGCGGCGTCCAGCAGCTCCCCGTAGATGTCAAGCTGGCGCTGCTGCCATGCGCCGTTGCCCACCCTCACGGGCGCGCTGGAACGCCAGCCCGGAAGGTGCGCCAACTCGCGCTCGGACAGGTCCCGTTCGCCGCCGATGCCGTACATGATCTGCAGGTCCTCGCCGTCGTGCTGCGCCGCCACCGCTGCGGCCAGGAATTGGAAGAACTTTCCGGCCTCGTCCGGGCACGCCGCCACCCACAACGCCTGCAGCGTCATGCTCGCGTCCCGGATCCAGGTGTACCGGTAATCCCAGTTGCGGTTGCCGCCGGCCACCTCGGGCAGCGATGTGGTGGCGGCGGCGATCATGGCCCCGGTGGGATAGTACGTCAGTGCCTGCAGGAACCGTCCGCTGGCGTTGACCAGGTCCTGCCAGGGCCCGTGGTAGCCCTGGTGGAGGTCCGACCAGCTGGTCCAGCCCTCCAGCGTGTCCTCAAGCCGGCGCGCTGCTTCCGACTGGTCCCACAGGGGCGGCCGGTCCTGCCAGCTGTGCCGGTGGTGAAGGACGAAGTGCACCACATCGCCGGTCCGCAGGGACAGCCGGGTCCGGGCAGGTCCGCCGTCGAGCTCGAACGGGACCGGGCTGGACAGGGCCAGCACGTCGGCTCCGCCCCGGGCGAGCAGGCCGCCGGCGGTCTGCAGCAGCAGCGGCCGGACCAAGCCGTATTCGGGCCGGGGGTCGAAGATCACGTCCACCCCGGCTTCGCCGCCTGTGCACCTGACACTCCGCAGCAGGGCCCCGGGCGAGCCGGCACCCAGTTCGTGGCCGCGGTTCCCGTCGCCGAGCAGCAGGGCATCGGTCACCGTCACCGTCCCGGACCCTGTGGCGTACGCCGTTTCAAGGACCATGCTCGGCCCCACGTAGCGCCGCGACGCACCGGTCACGCCGGCCGGCCGGATCGCCCAGAAGCCGGCCTCCTCGCCGAGGATCCGGCCAAACACCGAGGGGCTGTCAAAGCGAGGAAAACACAGCCAGTCCACCGATCCCCCGGCCCCCACCAGCGCGGCGGATCGGCAGTCGGAGAGCAGGGCATAATCAGCAATCGGGTCACTGGCCATGCCCGCACCATAACCGATTCGGCAAGCCTCTGCGAGGGCACGGACGCTGCCCGCCGTAGAGGCCCCGGCAGGGCGGCACGGTTCACATTGTCCGGAGCGGCGCAGCTGTGAAAACATGCCTCATGCGCGCCATGCAGAATTCCAGCCGATTGCAAGATGTCCGGTACGACCTCAGGGGTCCGGTGCAGCATGCGGCGAAGAAGATGGAGTCCGAAGGCCACAGCATCCTGCGCATGAACCTCGGGGACCCGGCGCCGTTCGGCCTGCATGCGCCGGAGTCCATTGTGGTGGACATGATCCACCACCTGCGCGAGGCGCAGGGCTACAGCGATTCGAAGGGCATCTTCTCCGCCCGGACCGCCATCTCGCAGTACTACCAGACCAAGGGCCTGATGGACATCGGCGTCGAGGACATCTTCATCGGCAATGGGGTCAGTGAACTCATTTCCATGACGCTGCAGGCCTTCCTGGAGGACGGCGACGAGGTACTCATCCCGTCCCCGGACTATCCCCTGTGGACTGCCGCCACCGTGCTCTGCGGCGGGAGCGCGGTGCACTACGTGTGCGATGAAGAGAACAACTGGTGGCCGGACATGGCCGACGTCGAGGCGAAAATCACCGACCGCACGCGGGCCATCGTGCTCATCAACCCCAACAACCCGACCGGCGCCGTTTATCCCCGGCAGATCCTCGAAGGGTTCGCCGATCTGGCCCGCCGCCATGACCTGGTGCTGTTCTCCGACGAGATCTACGAGAAGATCACGTTCGACGACAACGTCCACATCCACACCGCCTCCGTGGCCCGGGACATCCCGGTGCTCACGTTCTCCGGCCTGTCCAAGGCCTACCGGATGCCCGGCTACCGGGCCGGCTGGGTGGCTGTCTGCGGACCCCGCTGGGCCACCGCCGCGTACCGGGAGTCCCTCGAACTGCTGGCCTCGCTCCGGCTCTGCCCCAACGTTCCCGCGCAGCATGCGATCCAGACGTCGCTGGGCGGCTACCAGAGCATCACGGACCTGATCAGGCCCGGCGGCCGGCTGCGGGAACAGCGCGACCTCGCCTGCCGGCTCCTCAACGAGATTCCCGGCGTGAGCTGCGTGCCCGCGGCCGGCGCGATGTACCTGTTCCCGAAGCTGGACCCGGAGATGTACCCCTTCGTGGACGACGAACAGTTCGTTCTTGACCTGCTGCAGGACCAGAAAATCCTGGTCTCGCACGGGACGGCGTTCCACTGGCACGCCACGGACCATTTCCGGTTCGTCATCCTGCCCGCCGTGGACGACATCCGCGAGGCCGTGCGCCGCATCGCCACCTTCCTGTCCTCGTACCGGGCCAAGGCCGGCCGCGCCCGCGCCATGTCCGGCAACGCCCACCACGCTCCGGACGAGCTGAGCGCCTGAGTTAGTGAAGCGGGGGGCGGGGGGGGGGGGCCCCCGCGGCCCCGTTTCGTTTTAGGGGGGGGGGGGGGGAGAAAAAACCCGTAATGTTGGTTTCTAATTCCGTGGCTCCGGGGGGCCCGCCCCCCCCCCCGGGGGACCGAGGGGGGGGGGCCTCACGGCGGCCCCCGGCCGGGTGAGGGGACCGCCCGGGGGGGGGGGGGCGCCGCCA
>NZ_JBHUSE010000014.1:33374-38399 GCF_042674585.1 Arthrobacter sp. NPDC057013 | reverse complement strand
TCCCGGCCCCAGGCGGGCCGCGCCCGCCCCTTGTCCTGCACCCCCCACCACGCGCGGTAGGCGCTGAGCGCCTGCGTTTGTGACGGGGACGCGGGGGGGTGTTGCCCGCCGTCGTCCGCTTTCCTTTTTCCGTGGACGGCTGCGCAAAACAACCAGTAAGGTTGCTTACTAAATGCCTTGCTGCCGAGCGCAGTGCCGACGACGAGAGACAGGACCCCGAATTGCCTGACGAACCGTTGACCGACAGGCCCCTGGCTGACACCCCACTGCCCGGCGGACCGCTGACCGACAAGCAGGGAACGCCGCAGACAGGCGTGCGCGGCGAGCTCCGCCAGGACACGACCGTCGGAGGCAAGGACCTCACCCGCTGGCAAAGCCGGTTCGGACGCCTTCTGGTCGGCGCCGTCCAGCGGATCAGCCAGATCCTTGGCCCGCACGGTGCTTTGATCCTGACCCTGGTGGCGGGCGCTGTTATTGCCGCGGTGCTGACGGCCGCCTTTGCCGAGGTGTACGAGTCAGTGGTCCAGGCCGACGGCGTGGCCGGCCTCGACCATCCGGTCCTCGCGGCCGGCAAGAGCCTGCGCTCCCCGGGCCTGGACGTGGCCATTACGGCATTCACCGACGTGGGCGGCACCATTGGCATGCCAATCCTCGCGCTGACGGTCATGACTGTTTTGGCCTACCGGCGGCGGTCCTGGACGCCTGTCATATTGATCGTCACCGCCGGACTGGGGTCGCTGCTCATGACCATCGCGGGGAAGCGGCTGATCGGCCGCACCCGCCCGGACCTCAGCGACGCCGTTCCGCCCTACGAACACTCGGCGTCGTTTCCCAGCGGCCATTCCCTGAACGCAGTGGTGATCGCGGGAATCGTCGCCTACCTGATTATCCTGCGGCTGAAGACAACCCGCAGCCGGGTTATCACCGGCGCGGCGGCCGCGGCTTTCGCCGCGGCCATGGGCCTGAGCAGGGTGTACCTGGGCCACCACTGGCTCACCGATGTCCTCGCCGCGTGGGCGCTCGGTGCGGCCTGGCTGGCCTTGGTGGTCACCGCCCACCGGCTCTACCTGACGGTGCGGAAGAAGAGGGCGGCGTAAGCGTCAGCCGATCGGCTCGGCCATCTGTTCCACAACGTACCGGACGTCCACGGAGGTGCCGGTCACGGGATCGGCCATCTCCACCTTCCAGCTGCGGGCGAACTGGTTCACGCCCCCGGCCATGGCAACGGTGCCAGAGATGAGGACAGTTCCCGGGGCGTTGAGGCCGCGCTGGGTGAGGACGTCCAGCCAGTAGTCAGGGGTCAGCAGGGCTTCGAGTGAGCTGTCCTGAATGAGGGTGTCGGGGGTGTCGCCCTCCCCCACCCAGGCCTTGAGGGTGATCTGGTCCAGATGGTCCCGGACGTCATCGAGCCGCCACGCCTTGCGGCCCAGCACGTCCGGGCTCGCGTTCTTGCTCCAGGCCACGCCGTGCACCTCGAGTGCGCGGTCGGTGTGGTCGCAGGCGGCGGTGAGCAGCACGCCTTCCTCGGTGATGACAAGGGCCCATTCCGCCTCCCCGGAGGTGCGTTCATGCTGCACCTGCACTTCCGATACCTGCTGGGCCAGATAGGGGGACACTGGATACAAGGCGGGAGTAGTGGCCGGGCCCGGAACGCCAAGTTCAGCGAGCTCAGCGATATGGGCCTGGACTTCATCCTGCTCGCGCCCCGCGTAACCGGCATTCAGGAGGTGCCTGACCTCCACCTCCTGCGTGCGGCCGTCCGGTAGTTCGAAGCTCAGAGTCGTCATCGTGGATCCATCCTTTGCATGTGCTGCTGCAGAAATTTTTACAAACCGGAAACCGGAAACGGTCCCCAATGTACATCCAGTATGCGTAATGTATACATTTAACGCCAGCGTGACAGGCGTCACTAGAAAAACCTCGTGGAGGACAACACCATGGCCAACGCTCCAGTTCCGGGTCCCGGCAAGACGCCGCATTCGCACGCCACCCCGCACCCGCCAGTTCACCCCAAGGGCCTGTACAAGGCCTTTGCCGCCAGCCTCACCGGCACCGCCCTCGAGTGGTATGACTTCGCCGTTTACTCGGCGGCGGCCGCCGTCGTATTTCCCGTCGTCTTCTTCCCGGCGACCGATCCCCTGACCGGGACCATCCTCGCTTTCTCCACCTACGCCGTCGGCTACGTTTCCCGCCCGGTCGGCGGCATCATCTTTGGCCGGCTTGGGGACCGCATCGGCCGCAAGAAGGTCCTGGTGACCACGCTGATGATCATCGGCGTGGCCACGGTGCTCATCGGCGTGCTGCCCGGCTACGCCAACATCGGCGCCACGGCAGGCATCCTTCTGGTTCTCCTGCGGTTCGCGCAGGGCGTGGGCGTGGGCGGCGAGTGGGGTGGCGCGGTCCTGCTCTCCAGCGAATACGGGGACCCGCACCGCCGCGGCTTCTGGGCTTCCGCGGCCCAGGTAGGCCCGCCCGCCGGAAACCTCCTGGCCAACGGCGCCCTCGCCGTCCTGACCGTCACACTTACCGAGGAGCAGTTCCTGAGCTTCGGCTGGCGCATCGCGTTCCTGGTCTCGGCCGTGCTGGTCGGCTTCGGCCTGTGGATCCGGCTGAGGCTGGAGGACACCCCCATCTTCAAGGCCATCGAAGCCCACGGCGAACAGCCGCACGCCCCCGTCCGCGAGGTCTTCAGCAAGGAACTCCGCCCGCTGATCGCCGCCATCCTCTGCCGCGTGGGCCCCGACGTGCTGTACGCCCTGTTCACCGTCTTCACGCTCACCTACGGCATCCAGGTCCTCGGCTACGAGCGGAACCAGGTCCTCACCGCTGTCCTCATCGGTTCCGCGTTCCAGCTGTTCATGATCCCGTTGGCCGGCGCTGTCTCCGACCGCTTCAACCGCCGGCTGGTCTACGGCGTCGGCGCCGTGGTGGGCGCGGTGTGGACGTTCATCTTCTTCGGCGTCCTGGGCGGAAACAACCAGCCGATGCTCATCGTGGGCATCGTCCTCGGCCTGATGGCCCACTCCTTCATGTACGGTCCGCAGGCGGCCTTCATCGTGGAGCAGTTCTCCCCGCGCCTCCGCTCCACCGGCAGTTCGCTGGCGTACACCTTCGCGGGAGTCATCGGCGGGGCCATCGCGCCCTTGATGTTCACGGTGCTGCTCGCCGAGTTCGGCACTTGGATTCCGGTGGCCATCTATGTGGCCGTGGCGTCGGCTGTGACCCTGCTGGGTCTGGCCCTCGGCCGGGACAACGACACCGTGGAGGACCTGGACTACAGGCTGCTCCTGGAAGGTTCAGCATCAGCCCGCCCGCAGTCCGGCGCCGTCTAGCTGCGAGTTTTTGTCCAGATATCGGCCGCTGAAGGCCCCGGAAGTCCCATTATCTGGACAAAAAGTCCATCCGGTGCGGGATCAGGTGCGGAGGAGGATGTCGCGGGTGACGGCCAGGTGATGGTCGATGGCCTCCTGCGCCTTCGCCGCGTCTCCGGACACCAGGGCATCGAGGATGTCCTGGTGTTCGGAGCACACCTGCTCGCGCCGGCCTCCCGTCCGGAACAGGGCGGAAACCCCGACGACGATCTGCCGGACATGCAGTTTGCTGTAGGTCCTCGAGATGAGCTCGTTGCCCGCGGCGTCAATGAGCTGCTGGTGGAAGAGGGTGTCGAGCCGGATGAACTCCTGCGCGGCCTCCGCACCTTCGTTCTCCGGCAGCTTGGACTGCTGGTCAAGGGTCTCCTGCATCTGGCCCGCCGGCACGCTCTGGTGCGCGATCACCAGGCGGGCGGCGTGGCTCTCCAGCACACCACGCAGTTCCATCAGTTCCGAGATTTCGCGGCCGGTCACCGGCGGCACGTAGGCGCCGCGCTGCGGGATGAGTTCCACCAGCCCGTCGGAGACCAGCAGCAGCAGGGCTTCGCGGACCGGGGTGCGGGAGACGCCGATCTCGGCGGCCAGCTCCTGCTCGTTGAGGAAGCGTCCCTGCATCTCCGGGTCGGTCAGGATGTTTTCACGAAGGTAGGCGTAGGCCTTCCCCCGGCCGGACGCCGCCGTCCCCGAACTTTTTCGCATACATCAGGTATAC
The DNA here is from genome assembly GCF_042674585.1 of Arthrobacter sp. NPDC057013. NCBI lineage: Bacteria > Bacillati > Actinomycetota > Actinomycetes > Micrococcales > Micrococcaceae > Arthrobacter > Arthrobacter sp. NPDC057013. The sequence goes on along the minus strand of NZ_JBHUSE010000014.1, from coordinate 34,316 downwards.
AACAGAGAAGAGCACATCCATGCGTTTAGCAGTCGCCCAAATCGTCACCGGCGCCGACCCAATGGCCAACCTCAGGCTGGTCCGAGAATACGCCACGCGGGCAAAGGCGGCAGGCGCCGAGCTGGTGGTGTTTCCCGAGGCAGCCATGCGCGCGTTCGGCAATCCACTTGCCGAAATCGCCGAACCGCTGGACGGGCCGTGGGCCACAGCGGTACGGGCCATGGCCCGGGACCTGGACATCGCCGTCGTGGTTGGCATGTTCACGCCCGGCGACGGCGGCCGGGTACGGAACACGCTGCTGGTCACCGGCCCGGGGCTCGACACCTCCTACGACAAGATCCACCTCTTTGACGCGTTCGGATTCGCCGAATCGGATTCGGTGGATGCGGGAACGGCGCCGGTGACCTTCGACCTCAACGGCACCACCATCGGCCTGGCCACCTGCTACGACGTCCGCTTCCCTGCACTGTTCACGGCCAACGCCAGGGCCGGCGCAGCCATCAACATCGTCTGCGCGTCGTGGGGTGCAGGCGAAGGCAAAGTGGAACAGTGGGACCTGCTGGTCCGCGCCCGGGCCGTGGACAGCACCACCTTTGTGGTGGCCTGCGGCCAGGGTGATCCGGCAACCCTGGGGCTGCCGTCCGCCGGCGCCGCGCCCACCGGGATCGGCCACAGCGCGGTGGTGTCGCCGCTGGGTTGCCCGCTGGTGGCTCTGGGCGGCGAACCTGAGTTGGCCGTGGTCGACGTCGATACCTCCGTCATCCCGGACGTCCGCGGAAAGCTCCCCGTCCTGGCCAATGCACGCAGCTTCTAAGCCCGTTACCGGGAATTACGACGGCGGGGGGGGGGGGGGGGCAGGGGGGGGGCCCCCCCCCGAAAAGTTTGTTAAGGACCCGCCCGAAACCCGCGGAGGGGGAAGCCAAAAAAACAGCGCAAAAAGAT
>NZ_JBHUSE010000014.1:0-33364 GCF_042674585.1 Arthrobacter sp. NPDC057013 | reverse complement strand
CCCCTTGCTTGACAACTCCCCCCAGAGAAATCCCACTTTACTCGTATTTGGCCGGGGGGGGGTGCCCCTACAGTGTGCCCCCCCGCCCCGCTTTTCCTTTGATCAGGCCCCGGCGGATACCCGGTAGGTGCTCTCCAGAACGTCCGTGACGAACATGTGCCCGGGAGCGTGGCTGATGGCGAAAGCCGGCCGGGATGCCATCACCGCGCTCTGCGGCGTTACCCCGCAGGCCCAGAAAACGGGCACTTCTCCGGGTCGGATATCCACTGCGTCCCCGAAGTCGGGGCTGGAGATATCGGTGATGCCCAGCGCTTCCGGTGATCCGACGTGGACCGGGGCACCGTGAACCTTGGGCACCTCCGCGGTGACCCGGACGGCCGCGTCTACAAGTTCGGCCGGCATCGGGCGCATCGAGACGACCATCCGGCCATGGATCCGCCCAGCCGGGGTGCACTCGACGTTAGTGCGGTACATCGGGACGTTGCGGCCCATCTCGGTGTGGCGAAGCGGGATGCCCTCGGCAGCCAGCGCAGACTCGAAGGTGAAGCTGCAGCCGATGAGCACGCCCACCATGTCATCGCGCCACAGGGAACGGACGTCGGGAACCTCGGCTGTCAGGACGCCGTCCTCCCACACCCGGTAGGCGGGGATGTCGGTACGGATGTCGGAACCCGGGGCGAGGGAGCTTTCGTACTGCCCAGCGGGAATGACGTCGATGACGGGACAGGGCTTGGGATTGAGCCGGCAGAATTCGAGGAATTCGTCCGCGTAGTCCGCGGTCACCGCGATCAGGTTGGCCTGGGTAAATCCGTCGCTCCAGCCGGACGTGGGTGTGACCAGGCCGTTGCGGAACTGGCGGCGGGCTTCCGACGGCGGCAGGGTGGCATTCGTGTGGGTCATCGGGCTGCGCTTTCGGTAGGTTCGGCTGACGCCCGCAGGTATTCCTCGTCCTCGGCAACATTCGAGTCGCGGCCGAGGGCAAGGCCCACCACGGTAATCAGGCAGGCAACGCTGAGGTAAATGGCCACCGGCACCCAGCTGTGGAAGGTGCTCTGCAGCAGCGTGAACATGAACGGGGCGATGGCGCCGCCAATGATGCCCGCGAACGTGTAGGCCAGGGAACTGCCGGTGGAGCGGAGCCGCGGCGTGAACTGCTCGACGACGAACGCGGCCTGCGGTCCGTACATGAAGGAGTGGCACAGCAGGCCCAGCACGGTGCCCACTACGAGCATCACCGGAGAGCGGCCCTCCAGCACGATGAAGAACAGGTAGCCCCAGAGCGCCGCGGCCCCTGCCGCGATGCCGTACACGAGACGCCGGTTGATCCGGTCTGAGATGGCGCCCGCGAGCGGCATGGTGAAGAGCTGCAGGCCTGAGCCGATGAGCACGGCCAGGAGCACCTGCCCGCGGTCGAAGCCAAGTTCCTGGATGCCGTAGGTCAGGGTGAAGACGGTGCACAGCGCGTAGGTGACGTCCGGGCCGATGCGGCTGAGCATGGCGGCCAGGAGGGGTCGGCGCTGGGTGGTCAGGAGTTCGCGGATGGGGGCCTTGGGCTGCTCGCCGCGGGCTTCCATGGCCTTGAAAATCGGGGTGTCCTCAAGCTTAAGTCGGATCCACAACCCGAAGGCGACCAGCAGTGCAGAGATCAGGAAGGCGATCCGCCAGCCGTAGTCCAGGAATGCCTGCTCGGACAGGGCCAGGGTGAGCACCGCGAGCGCGCCATTGGCCAGGAGGTTGCCGGCGGGCGGGCCGATCTGCGCCGCGGAGGCCCAGAAGCCGCGCCTGCTGGGTTCCCCGAATTCGCTGGACAGCAGGACAGCGCCGCCCCATTCACCACCGACGCCCACGCCCTGCGCGAAACGCAGGAAGACGAGGATGGCCGGGGCGATGATGCCGATGCTGCCGTAGGTGGGCAGCAGGCCGATGAGGAAGGTGGCGACGCCAATCAGCATCAGGGTGATGACCAGGATTTTCTTGCGCCCGATCTCATCCCCCAGCCGGCCAAAGATGATGCCGCCGACCGGCCGGGAAATGTAGCCCACCGCGTAGGTCGAGAATGCCAGCAGGGTTCCCGTCACGGGGTCCGACGCGGGGAAGAAGACCAGCGGGAAGACGATCGCGGCCGCTGCCGAGTAGACCGCGAAGTCGTAGAACTCCAGCGCGGTCCCGGTGAGGCTGGCCGCAAACGCTTTATACATGTCCTTGCGCCCGACAGCGGGCTTGGTCCCTGCGGCGGCCATTGCGGGTTGATTGGCCATTTGTTCCTCCAGAAAGAGTGTGGATGCCCATCCGCTGGGGCACGGATGCGCTGGTGCGCGGGTGTGCCCGGACCTGCGACGTTGTCAGGGCGCGGGCACTGGGGCTGGTTGGCGGCTTCCCCCGGAGAGCCGCCGAAAACGGATCATTCTGTTGGATTGTGGAAGTGTTGAACAATCCAACATCTGACGAACAGGTTACGCGACCTGGATCACACCGTCAAGGGGCGGGATGTCTGCACGACTTAGGCGCGAACAGACACTTGTGGCCCCCGGGAAGCGTTTCCCAGGGGCCACAAGTGTCCGTTCGCGCTGGAGTCGGCGCGCTGGATGGGCGCGGTCAGGACGAGTGGACGGCGGTCTGGTGCTGTTCGGATTTGTCGAGGTAGGCGAGGAGTCGCTCGGCGGCGCGCTCGAAATCCCCAGCTTCCAGCGCTTTGCAGATGTGCTCGTTCTCTACCAGGTAGTCCTGGTAGAAGCCGCCGTCGATGGAGGCCTTGTGGAAGAACAGCCTCATCTCGGCCAGCACCTGCGACATGATGATATTGAGGCGCTCACTGCCGGCCATGGCCACGAGGGCGCCATGGAAATGGGAGTTGGCGCTGCCGAGCCCTTCGCTGTCGCCGGCCTCGGCCGCTCGCTTTCCTTCTTCCACGGCGGCACGCACAGCCGCAATGCTCTCGGCACTGCCGCCGCCCCGGACGGCAGTGACTTCGATGGCGCGCCGGACGGCATACACGTCATGGACGTCGCTGGCTTCGAGACTTGCCACAAAGACGCCGCGATTGGGCAGCCGGACCACCAGCCGCTCGCTGGCGAGTTCGGCAAAGGCCTCGCGCACGGTGTTCCGGGAAACCCCGAGCTCCTCGGAAAGGGCTTCCTCCTTCAGCTTCGAGCCGGGCGGCAGTGCGCCTTCGGCAATCTGGAGGCGGAGTTCGCTGGCCACGCGCGCGGCCACGGCCGGCACGGCAACGCGGAGACGGGATGCACCTGCACTCGGATTCACTGTGGCCATACACCGAATTTACACGAACCACCCACAATCGGATTGTTGAATTGTTGAACATTTTTGCGGAAGGGTGCATCCTAGTCTAAGGACGAGTTGAGATGAGGGTCACAATGCACGCAATAGATTTGAACAGCGACGTCGGTGAGTCCTTCGGGCGATGGAGCCTGGGAGACGACGCGGCCATGATGGCCTCGGTATCGAGCGCCAACGTCGCCTGCGGATTCCACGCCGGCGATCCCAGCGTCATCCGGTCCACCTGTGAGGCGGCCGCCAAGGCCGGCGTGGTGGTCGGCGCCCACGTGGGCTACCGCGACCTGGCCGGATTCGGCCGCCGCTACATGGAGGTCGATCCCCGCGAGCTGGCCGACGACGTCGTCTACCAGATCGGCGCCCTGCAGGCACTGGCCGCGACGGCCGGCACCAAGGTCCGCTACGTCAAGCCGCACGGCGGCCTCTACAACGCCATCGTCCACAACACCGCCCAGGCGCGCGCCGTTGTGGACGCGGTGAAGTCGGTGGATCCCGGACTGCCCATCCTCGGTTTGCCCGGATCCGAAGTGCTGCGGCTCGCGGATGCGGCCGGCCTTCGCGCAGTCTCCGAGGCGTTCGCGGACCGCGCCTACAACCCGGACGGCACGCTGACCTCGCGCTCCCAGCCCGGTTCCGTACTGGAGGACCCGGAGGCGGTTGCCGCCCGTGTCCTGCAGATGACCACCGGTGAGGCCATTACCGCGATCGACGGTTCCGAGCTGGTGATCAACGCCGAATCGGTGTGCGTCCATGGGGATTCCCCTGGCGCGGTGGCCATGGCCGTCGCCGTGAAGCGCGCTCTCGACACCGCCGGCATCACCATCAAGGCGTTCGCCTAGCATGAAGCGACTGTCCAGCATGAAGCGACGGATCCAGGACCCGATGGCAGACACCACAGACCACATGCCCTCCGCGTCATCCGCCCGCCCCGGCAGGGTGCGTGCGGTGCGGCCGGTGGGAACGCGCACGGTCCTCGCGGAACTCTCCGGCCTGCAGGACGTGCTCGCCCTGCAGGCGGCGCTCCTCGAGGCTCCGCTTCCCGGCCAGCAGGACGTCCTGGCCGCCGCCGAAACGGTCATGGTCAGGGCCGAATCACCCGCGGCTGCCCGGCGGATCGGGCAGGCCCTCCTGGAGCTCGATCTCACGGCGCCGGCAGAGCAGGCCGGGGGCCTGGTGGTCATTGACACCGTGTACGACGGCGAGGATCTCGCCGAAGTGGGGCGGCTGACCGGCCTCGGAGCCGACGGCGTGATCCAAGCACACACCGGCCAGGTCTGGACGGTTGCCTTTGCAGGCTTCGCTCCGGGCTTCGGCTACATGGTGGGCGAGAACCAGGCGCTGGAGGTTCCGCGTCGGAGCTCCCCGCGCACCGCGGTCCCCGCAGGATCGGTGGCACTCGCCGGAAACTACTCTGCCGTCTACCCGCGCAAATCCCCTGGCGGGTGGCAGCTGATCGGCCGCACCGGAGCCAGGATGTGGGACCTCGACCGTCCCGAGCCAGCGCTGGCGAGCCCCGGCCACCGGGTCCAGTTCCGAGCCGTCCGCGACGTGGTCCAGCTGGCCGCGGAAGAAACCCGCACCGGCAGCCAGCAGCCAGACCCGGAAACCGCTTCAGGGCTCCGCGTCCTGTCGCCCGGAATCCACAGCCTCATCGAGGACCTTGGCCGGCAGGGACACTCGGCCCTGGGCGTCTGCGCTGCCGGAGCGCTGGACCGGGCCTCGCTCCGCAGGGCGAACCGCCTCGTGGGGAACGCGCCGTCGGCCGCGGTCATCGAGACCGTCGCCGGCGGGCTCAGGGTGCAGGCCATCGGCGACCAGGTCCTGGCCGTCGCGGGGGCGCCGTCGGCTCTCACCGTCGTGACGCCGTCGGCCTCCCCCGACGCAACGGACCCGGACGCGGAGGAAACCGGCGACACAGGAATGAGGCAGCGCACCGTTCCGGTGGCCGCGCCTTTCGCCCTCCTGGACGGCGAAATCCTGGCCATTGGGGTTCCAGACGCCGGCTTCCGCAGCTACCTTGCTGTGCGCGGCGGCGTCGATGTCCCGGCGGTGCTGGGCAGCCGCTCCACGGACACGATGTCCGGGATCGGGCCGAAGCCGCTGGCGGCCGGCCAGCTGCTGCCGTCCGGCGGCGACGCAGAGTCCGGCGTTGTGGGCAGTCCGGAAATCCAGCCCGATTATCCGAGCGGCGGCGTTACCGTGCTGGACATCGTCCCGGGCCCGCGCGCGGACTGGTTCGACCAGGCCGCCGTTGACTCCCTCTGCGGCCAGGATTGGATAGTCAAGCCGGAGTCCAACCGTGTGGGCATGCGCCTGCAGGGAACACCGCTGGAGCGCAGCCGCGCCGGCGAGTTGCCCAGCGAGGGGACGGTGGCGGGCGCCATCCAGATGCCGCCGGAGGGCCTGCCCGTCCTCTTCCTCGCCGACCATCCGATCACGGGCGGTTATCCGGTGATCGGCGTCGTGGTGGACCACCAGCTCGACCTGGCCGCCCAGGTCCCCATCGGCGGGAGCATCCGCTTCCGCATCGCTCCCGATCAGACTTCACCAGAACACACTCCACACGAACAGACTCCACAACGAAAAGCGAGTAACTGATGCACAAGGTCCTCATCGCCAACCGCGGCGAAATCGCCGTCCGGATCGCCCGGGCCTGTGACGACGCCAAGCTGGCCTCCGTGGCTGTGTACGCAGACATCGACGCGGACGCCATGCACGTCTCCGCCGCGGACGAGGCGTTCAGTCTCGGCGGCAACTCCCCGGCGGACACCTACCTGAACATCGAGAAGCTCCTCGGCGCCGCAGCCGCTTCCGGGGCGGACGCGGTCCATCCCGGGTACGGCTTCCTGTCCGAGAACGCGGACTTTGCGCAGGCGGTGCTGGATGCCGGGCTCGCGTGGATTGGCCCGACGCCGGAGGCCATCCGCCAGCTCGGCAACAAGATCACGGCCCGCGAGATCGCCGTCCGCGCCGGCGCCCCGCTCGTGGCCGGCAGCGACGGTCCGGTGGAATCCGCCGCCGAGGCCCGCGCCTTCGCGGAGGAACACGGGCTCCCGATCGCCATCAAGGCAGCATTCGGTGGCGGCGGCCGCGGCCTGAAGGTGGTCCGGAACCTGGAGGAGGTGGAGGAGGCCTTCGATTCGGCAGTGCGCGAGGCTGTGGCCGCGTTCGGCCGCGGAGAGTGCTTCGTAGAGCGCTACCTGGACCGCCCGCGCCACGTCGAAGCCCAGGTGCTGGCCGATACCCACGGCAACGTCATCGTCGTCGGAACCCGGGACTGCTCCCTCCAGCGCCGCCACCAGAAGCTCGTGGAGGAAGCCCCGGCGCCGTTCCTCAGCGAGAGCCAGCGGACCCAGATTTACGACGCCGCGAAGGCAGTCTGCCGGGAAGCGGGCTACTCGGGTGCAGGGACGGTGGAGTTCCTGGTCGCCGCCGACGGCACGGTCGCCTTCCTCGAGGTGAACACGCGGCTGCAGGTGGAGCACCCCATCACCGAGGAAACGACCGGCATCGACCTGGTCCAGGAGCAGTTCCGGATCGCCGCCGGGGAGCGGCTCCGCTTCACCGAGGACCCTGCCCCGCGCGGCCATGCGTTTGAATTCAGGATCAACGCCGAGGACGTGGGGCGCGGCTTCCTGCCCTCACCCGGCACCGTCAGCGAGTTCACCGCACCGACCGGTCCCGGCATCCGGCTGGACACCGGAGTCCGGTCCGGTTCGTTCGTGGCCCCGCAGTTCGACTCGCTCCTGGCCAAGCTGATCGTCACCGGCGCAGACCGCCAGCAGGCGCTGCGCCGCGCCCGCCGGGCCCTGGCCGAAATCAGCATCACCGGAGTGGCCACCGTTCTCCCCTTCCACCGCGCTGTGGTGGAGGCTCCGGACTTCACGTCCGAGACCGGCCTGGACGTCCACACCCGCTGGATCGAGACGGACTTCGCGGACCACATCCCGGCGGATCCCGGCTTCAGCCCCGCCGGCCCCGAAGGCCGCCGGCGCACCATCACCGTGGACGTGGACGGCCGCCGGCTTGCCGTCGGGCTGCCGGCTGACCTGCTGGACGGCTGGGCACGCTCGGGCCAGGCGCTTCCCGGCGGCCTGGGCGCCGCAGCTGCCGGCCCGTCCGACGGCGGCTCCCCCGATGGCGCTTCCCGCGCCGGCGACCCGGCGGAACTCCGCGCCGCCATGAGCGGCACCGTGGTGAAGTGGCTCGTGGAGCCGGGCGCCGAAGTGACCGCTGGTGATCCCGTGGTGGTCCTGGAGGCCATGAAGATGGAGACCAGCGTCCCCGCCCACCGGGACGGCGTCCTCTCCGGCGTCGCCGCCGGAGCCGGCGACGTGATCACCGCCGGCTCTGTGCTGGCGCAAATCGGCTAAAGCGGCTTACGCCGCTTGCTGGCGAAGGCAAGGGAGGACGACGGCGGGACCGCCCGCCGTCGTCCTCTTTTCGTTTCCATTCAGCCGGGCAGCGTCCTGCGCAGGATCATAAGGATCACGCCGCCGACGGCGAGGAGCGCTGGACGGGCATGTGTCAAACCTCACCCGCCATATGGGCCGTTTCCGGTTGAAATGCCTTCGCGCGCCTGTGCATCATAGAGTGAAGCCCGCTAGGAATACGCTTTCCAAAACGGGCTTAGAGGTTCAAACACAACAAAATCCTGGTGGACGCAATGAGGCCAAACCGGTGAGCTCGTCGAGCTGCCCTAGGCCTCCGAGCGTTCCTGGGCTGTCCTGTTCCGCGGCATCGCATAGGCGCCTTGCCCAGACACGAAAGCACTGAGAAATGACCTTTGACAACGCTGAATCAATGACGATCAAGATCTGGGATCGTTCCGCAGTGGACCACACGCTGGAGTCGCTGGTGCACGATTTTTCGAGCCGGGCGAACGCCCACAAGAATGATGTGGCGGTTCACCTGACCGGCCCGAACACCTTCACGCTCAGCCTGAACACCGCGGGCCTCTAGCCAGCACCCGGAGAAAACGTAAGTGGACGACGGCGGGAACATCCCGCCGTCGTCCACTTGCGTTTGCTGGAAAAACCGCAGCCCGTCAGGCGCGGGCGGGTTCGGCCAGGATGGCGTCGATCTGTCCGGCAGCTTCCTTCATTCCCTCTTCCATGCCCATCTCCATCATCTGATTCATCTGCTCTTCGGACTCGAAGACGGAATGGACAGTCATCCGGGTCCGCCCGCCAAGGTCCTCCAGGGTGACTGTCTCGTGCGCGGCGCCCATCTCCCCCACCGGCGCGCCGTTGTCGTCAGCGAAGCCTTCATCGAACTCGAGACGGTGCGGCGCCTCGATGTATGTGATGCGCCACCAGCCGTATCCCTTCTCACCCGCCGGTCCGGTCATGTAATACGAAGCCGCGCCGCCGGGGGTGAATTCGTACTGGCTGAATGTCGCCGGCCAGGTGGGCGGGCCCCACCAGCGCTCAAGCTGCCGCGGGTCTTCCCAGATCTGCCAGACGCGTTTCACGTCGGCGTCGAACTCTGTCACGAGGACTAAGCTGAGCGCCTCGGGATTCTTGGTGGAACTGATGACCGTCATTGCCGGACCCTTCCTATTCTTCAGTGAGTTCTTCAGCGAGGATGTCTGTGATCCGGGCGACGCGATGCCGCCAGATCGCCTCGTACTCGTCAAGCAGCCGGCGGGCCTTCTCCAGGCCGTCATGATTGCCCCGCACGATCTGCTCCCTTCCGCGCTTCTCCTTGGTGACCAGGGAGGCGCGCTCCAACACCGCCACGTGTTTTTGAACAGCGGCAAAGCTCATGGCGTAGAGGGCCGCCAGGCCGGTCACCGAGTACTCACCCACCGTTACCCTGCGGATGATGTCCCGCCGGGTGGTGTCCGCGAACGCCTGGAAGAGGCGGTCGAGTTCGGCATCGCTAAGCTGATCTACAACCATTTGGTTGCAGGATATTGCGGTCCCGTAGGAGTGTCAATGGGTGACTCTGGGTCTAAGGCCTCCATCAGGCCCGCCGCAGCCCGGAGGCGTCCCCGCCGTAGTCCCGGCCGATCTGCCGGGCCGCCTCCTGCAGCCGCGGCACCACTGACTTTTCGATGTCCTCGGCAGATGACCGGTGCGTCTGCAGCGAAACATTGACGGCCGCCACCACCTCGTGGCCGCGGCGCACCGGCACCGCCACGCCGCGCAACCCCTCTTCCAGTTCCTGAGACACCATGGCCCACCCCCTGGACCTGGTCCGCTCAATTTCAGCCCGCAGCTGCTCCAGGCTGGCAACGGAGTGCTCGGTCAGTTTTTGCAGCCGCACGGTTTCGAAGTAGGCCTGCAGATCCGCCTCGGTCAGGGCCCCGAGCAGCACGCGCCCCATGGAGGTGGCCCACGCCGGGAACCTGGTGCCCACGGTGATGCTCACGCTGAGCAGCCGGGGCGAGGGCACGCAGGCGACGTACACGACGTCGGCGCCGTCGAGAATGCAGAGGGACGTGGTCTCGTTCAGCTCGGCAGCGAGCGTCTTCAGATGCCGGTCCGCGATGGCCGGAAGCTCGAGGTTGGCCAGGAAGGACCGCCCGATGTCCAGCGAGCGGGCGGTCAGCTCGAAGTGCGCCCCGTCTGCCCGCAGGTACCCGAGATCGGCCAGGGTGAGGAGGAACCGCCGGGCGGAAGCCCTGGTGGTGTCCGCCGCCGCAGCCACCTGCGACACCGTCAGCCTGGGAGTGTTCGGAGTGAAGGCCCGGAGCACGTCGAACGCCTTCTCGACCGATTTCACAAAGTAGGCCGGCTGTTCGTCCATGGGCTCCCTGCACCTCAAGCTGCGCGCTGTTCCTGACGTACCAAGAATACGGGCCGCCATCCGGCCGCGCGCGGGCAAACCAAAACGGATTGTGAGCCGCTTCACTCTGCGCTATCATTTTTCTAGTCGCATATCGCACGACTGTTCGCGATACGCACAATTCTAAAAATCCGGACCCCGTCTTTCAGTGCGGAAGGACCCCTGCAATGACCGATCTCGCCCCCAATGCCACCGCTGAGGCGAAGCAGTACCAGCTCAAGCGCGCCAAGAAGGCCGCCCTCGCCGCCTTCCTTGGCGGCGCGCTGGAGTACTACGACTTCTTCATCTATGCCACCGCGGCGTCCCTGGTCTTCTCCAAGATCTTCTTTCCGGCGGGCGACGCCACCGTCGCCCTCATCGCCTCGTTTGCCACCTTCGGCGTGGCCTACGTGGCCCGCCCCTTCGGCGCCGTCGTCTTCGGCCACCTTGGGGACAAGATCGGCCGCAAGAACACCCTCGTCCTGACCCTGGTGCTCATGGGATCGGCTACGTTCCTGATCGGCGCTCTGCCGGACTTCAACACCGCCGGCTACTGGGCGCCCGCCCTGCTGGTGCTCCTGCGCCTCATGCAGGGCCTCTCCGCCGGCGCGGAAACCGCAGGCGCCTCCGCCCTCTCCACTGAGGAGGCTCCCGAGGGCCGCCGCGGCTTCTTCGCCAGCTTCGCCATGAGCGGCATCTCCGCCGGCATCGTCCTGGCTTCGCTCGCCTTCCTCCCCGTGGCCGCCATGAGTGAGGGGGACCGCCTCACATGGGGCTGGCGCATCCCGTTCTGGCTGTCCCTCGTGGTGCTGGTGGTCGCCTACCTGGTCAGGCGTTCCCTCGAGGAGCCCGAGGTCTTCGAGGAAAAGCACGACCACGGCGAACTGGTGAAGCTCCCCTTCGCCAAGATGTTCAAGACCCACCCGGCGCAGTTCTTCCAGGTTGCCCTGATGTCCTTCGAGACTGTCACCAACACGTTCATGCAGTCGTTCGGCCTGGCCTATGCCGTCTCCGTCGGCGTCCCGGCGTCCACCATGCTGTGGGTAAGCATCCTGGGCAACGTCATCGCCATGTTCAGCCAGCCGCTGCTGGCCCATCTGTCTGACCGCTTCGGCCGGCGCCCGGTGTTCATCGCCGGCGTGCTGGGATCCGGGCTGATGATCTTCGTATACTTCTCCGTCATCTCCACCGGCAACATCCCCATGATCTTCCTCGCCAGCACCGTGATCACCGCCGGCACGTACTCCATGTCCAACGCGATCTACCCGGCCTGGTTCTCCGAGCTGTTCAACGTCAAGGTCCGCTACTCGGGCATGGCCATCGGCCTGCAGGTCGGCATCCTCTGCGCCGGCTTTACCCCGCTGCTGGGCACCGCGCTGGTGGGCGCCGACAAGGCCAACTGGGGCCCCGCCGCCTGGATCGTTGCGGCGTCATCCCTGCTGGCGGTGGCCGGCGCGTACTGGGCCCGCGAAACCCACAAGACCCCGCTGCGGCAGTTGGGCAACCCCGTCCGGTAACTTTTCGGCTGGAGTTTTCGTCCATTTGTCGCGACTTCCGAGGGCCTTAGCGCCTAATAGCTGTACAAAAACTCCAGACAGCTGAGCGCGAACCAGCAGATAATGCCCTCAATCCTCGGGTCCGATGGCATTATCTGCGATTTCGCGGTCCGAAACGACGGCAGGAGGACAGCATGGAGCTTCGGCAGATCGAGGCTTTCCTCGCCGTGGCGGAGGAACTGCACTTCGGCCGGGCAGCGCACCGCCTCCGCATGGCCCAATCGCCGCTGAGCCAGACCATCAGGAAGCTCGAGAAGGAGCTTGGCTCGGATCTGTTTGAGCGCAACACCCGCTCGGTGGCGCTGACGACGGCGGGTGTCGCCTTTCTTCCCCACGCCCGCCGGATCATCGACGAACTTGATCTCGCCCGCCGTTCCGCCGTCACCGAACCGGGCACGTTCTACGGCCGGCTCAGCATCGGCTTCTCCGGGGCGCTGAACCACCGGACCCTCCCCCCGTTGACCCGCGCGCTCCGGCACCGCTACCCGGCCCTCGACCTGACCCTCACCGGCGGGCTGCTGACCCGGGATGCCCTGCAGCAGCTCCGCAATGGTTCCCTGGACCTGGCCTTCGTCGGGCTGCCGCTGGATGCGGGCCTGCTGTCCACCCGCACCATCGCCCTGGAACAGCTGGGCGCCACCCTGCCGGTGGACCACCGGCTGGCCGAACGGCCGGCGGTCGGGCTCACCGAACTGTCCGACGACGGTTTTGTCACCATGCGTGCCGCCCAGGGATCCACCCTCCGCGAGGCCATCTTCGCGGCCTGCGCGGCTGCCGGGTTCCGGCCGAGGGTAGCCCAGGAGGTCACCGACCCCTACACGGCGCTGTCGCTGGTGGCCGGCGGCGTCGGGGTAAGCCTGATGCCCGCTTCCGTGGCCGGCATCATGCCCGGCGGAACGGTTTTCATCCCGCTGACCGGCACCGCGCCCCTGCTCGAGTCCGGCCTCGCCTGGAATCCGGCCGGCATCTCCCCCGCCCTGGCACTGGCCCTGGCCGTCGCCGGGGAGGTCCTCCCGACGCCGGCTGGTTGATCCGGTATCCGCTGACCCGGCACCCAGGCCGGCCAAGGCACCCGCCCCGGCCTCCCGCCGTCGTGCACTATGTGTTTTCTTTACATACTCATAGACCAAATAAGTGTTGGACGCGGCACAATCCCGGTGGCCACGATGGGAGGGAACATCCACCAACTCAACGATGAGGAAACACCCATGGGAACATTCGCTGTCACCTACGCCTACTCCGCCGCCAGCTCCGCGGGACGGGACGAACACCGCCCCCGCCACGTGGAGTTCCTGCAGGAGCTGTTCGACGACGGCACGCTGGTGAAGAGCGGTCCGTTCGGGCCCGGGGAGGAGCCGGGAGCGCTGCTGATCATCGAGGCGGATTCGAAGGCCGATGCCGAAAAACTCATGGACCAGGACCCCTTCTACCGCAACAGCCTCGTGGAGCAGCGCAGCATCCGGCAGTGGAACGTCTTCTTTGGTGCCGACGCAGCCGCCGGCACCGTCCGGAACTAGGAGCTCCCGATGCTGATCGCGCGCACCGCCGCCAAGGAGACCATCAGGTACGAGGACATTCCGGGGCCTGCCCTCGAGCCCGGCCACGCCCTGGTCCGCGTCCACAACGTCACCCTGTGCGGCACCGACCTGCACATCTGGGAGGACGACTATCCGGCCGGGCTCCCCGTCATCCAGGGACATGAATTCTCCGGCATCGTGGAGGCCATCGGAAGCAACGGCGCCGGCATCCGTGCCGGTGACCGCGTTGCGGTCAGCCCGATGCTCTACTGCGGGCAGTGCCGGCCGTGCCGCCTGGGCCGGTTCAACGTCTGCGAGAACATTGGCTGCATCGGCTGCTATTCGGACGGCGCGCTGGTGGAACTGATCAGCGTGCCGGTGGAGAAACTGTGCCCCGTGCCCGATGGCCTTGAGCTGGATCTGGCTGCCATGGCAGAACCGGCGTCCATCGCTATGCAGGCGGTGAACCGCGGCCGGCCGGTTTCCGGGGAAACGGCCCTAGTGCTCGGCAGCGGTCCGATCGGGCTGCTGGCCACGCTGTACCTGACGGATCTGGGCGTGAGGGTGGTCTGCGCCGACACCAAGCCGGACCGGCTGGAGCTGGCTTCTCTGTTCGGGGCAGTGGACACGCTGCGGCTCTCTCCTGGCGCGGAGTTTCCCGGCGCGGACCAGGCCGTCAGGCTGGCTGCGCTAACTGAATCGTCCGGGCCGGAACTGGTCATCGAAGCCACGGGTGTTCCATCCTCGCTGGAGAACGCCGTGCGCCTGGTGGCGAGCGCCGGGCGAATCGTTCAGGTGGGCATCTCCGCGCGGACCGCGTCTGTTCCGATGAACACGGTCCCGTTCAAGGAGATCGACCTACTGGGCAGCCGGAACAGCCTGAACCTCATCCCGGCAGGGCTGGAACTGCTGGCCCGGCACCGGGCCCAGGCCCGCGCGCTGATGACGCACCGCGTCCGCTTCGAGGACCTGCAGCAGGCCTTCGAACTGATGCGCAGCCGCACCGAGCCGGTGGGCAAGATTGTGGTGGACATGTCGGCCGCGCAGTCCGTCCGCCCGGCGGGAACTGCCGCGCTAACGGGAGCGACGGCGTGAGCGGAAGCGACGGCGTGAACGCGGCGGCGAGCCCGCTGCTTACCCCGGCCGGGAACATCTCGGGCACCTACGACGTGGTGGTCGCAGGCAGCGGCGCGGCCGGCCTTGTCGCGGCGATACGGGCGGCCGACGCCGGGCTCCGGGTACTCGTGGCCGAGAAGGCGCCGCTGCTCGGCGGCACCACGGCCGCAGGAGGCGGCGTGATGTGGGCGCCCAACAACCACCTCGCCCGGCAGGCCGGTTATCGGGACACCCATGAGGACGGAATCGCGTACCTCACCGAGGCCGCCGGGCACGCAATGACCCCGGCGGAGGTGGAGTGGTACGTCAGCACTGCTCCGCGCGCCGTCGCCTATCTCGACGCCGAAACCCGGCTTTCCCTGACGCCGATCGCCCGCCCGGACTACCACATGGAATGGCAAGGCGCGGCCGACGGCGGACGCGGCCTGGACAACGATGCCTTCGACCCGTCCGAGTTTCCGGGCCTCGCGGAGGCGATCCGGCCGTCGTCGTACTTTCCCCTGCTGACCATGACCGAGCGCGACCGGCTGAACGGCCGGGCGCCGGATCCTGGACTGCTGGCCCGGCGGTCCGCCACGGGCGTGCGGACCATGGGCGGTGCGCTGGCGGGGTCGTTGCTGGCGAGCGCGCTGGACCGCGGCGTGGAGATCGCAGTCTCGGCGCCGGTCGAGGATCTGGCGCGCGACGGGGACAAGTGGACCGTAGCCATCGGCGGCGCCGCATCCGGCAGGACCGTGTCAGCCGCCGCCGTCGTCCTCGCCTCCGGCGGCTTTGAATGGAATCCGCGGCTTCGGCAGGCATTCCTGCCGTTTCGGGTGACGCCCATCAGCGCCCCGTCCAACGAGGGCGACGGCCTGGAGCTGGGGCTGAAGGCCGGCGCCGCGGTGGCAGACATGACCGCCATCTGGGGAGTTCCGGTGATTTCGGAGACCACCCACGAGTACGACGGCGTGCGCTCCGGCCGGATGGGGAACGTGGAGATGACCCTGCCTGGCTCCATCACCGTGAACTCTGCCGGGAAGCGGTTCGTGAATGAGGCGCTCAACTATCACGACGCTTGCCGCGTGTTCGCCTCCGTTGACCCGCTCACCGGCGGCCAGCAGAACAACCCCGCATGGCTCGTCTTCGACGCGGCATACCTGGCGAAGTACCCGGTGGCCGGCTCGCCCGCGGGCTCTCCGGCGGAGTGGATGACGGCCGCGGATTCGCTGGAGGAACTGGCCGGCGAGGTGGGGATAGATCCCGCCGGGCTGGCCGCCACGGTGGACCGGTTCAATGCGGGAGCCCTGAAGGGGGCGGACCCGGACTTCCACCGCGGCGCGACGCCGCAGGACCGCTTCCTCGGCGACGCCGCCAACACGCCCAATCCGTGCCTGGCCCCGCTCAATTCGGCCCCGTTTTACGCGGTCCGGATTTCCGCCGGAGTGCTGGGAACTTCCGGCGGCCTGGACACCGACTTCCATGGCCGCGTCCTGGACCGTCACCGGCAGCCGATTCCGGGACTGTACGCCGCGGGCAACGTCTCCGCGGGCGTCTTCCGCAACAACTACCCCGGCGGTGGAGCAACCCTCGGCTCGGCCATCACCCGTGCCTTCGCAGTAGGCGAGCACCTCGCAACGAACCCCTAAGCCGCCTACTGATGGAGTTTTTGTCCATTTGCCGCGACTTCGGAGGCGTTTAGCGGCCATTATCTGGACAAAAACTCCAGACCATCTGTACGTCCGCCCAGCCCTGTGATGCAACTCATGGAAAACTCTTGACAATCTTGTACAAGTCTTTCCATACTTGAGGAGAAGGGTTTCAACGAAGTTACTGGAGGACCGATGGCGGCAAAACTTACGGACGTCGCAAAGCTCGCAGGCGTCTCGCTCGCCACGGCGTCACGCGCGTTCGGTGACCCCGGCAGGCTCGCCGCCGAGACGCGGCAGAAGGTCATGGACGCCGCAGCCCAGCTCGGATACGACGTCCCGGGCCTCAACGGCAGCCGCACGTTCGGCGTCGTCGTCCCGGACATTTCCAACGCCGTGTTTGCCGCTCTCATCAAGGCCATCCAGGACCAGGCCTGGCACGGCCGCCACCGGATGGTCCTGGCCGACACCGGCGAGTCCTCCGCCCGCGAACGCGACCACCTCGCCGCCTTCGCCACGGGGGTGGATGGCATCATCCTCTGCTCCCCGCGCCTGCCGTCGGAGCAGATCCACAACCTGGCCGGCAACGCGCCGCTCGTCGTGATCAACGGCGAGGCGGACCATGCGGCCCGCGTGCTGATGGAGGCCGGCGAGGGAATCCGCCAGGCCGTCGAGCACCTCCACGCCCTCGGCCACCGCAAGCTCGCCTACATCCCCGGTCCGGCCTCCTCCTGGGCCAACGGCCAGCGACTCGAGGCCATCACCCGTCTCTGCGGTGAGTGGGGCATCGAACTGGTCACCGTGGGCAACCAGAACGCCACGGTCGACGGCGGCCTGGCCGCCGCCGCCTCGGTGGTCGCCAGCGGCGCCACCGCCGTCATCGCCTACAACGACCTCGTCGCCATCGGCATGCTCGCCGGCGCCCGGACGCTCGGCTACCACTGCCCCGAGGACATCAGCGTGGTGGGCATCGACGACCTCGACATCGCCGCGGCCGCAGAACCCGGCCTTACCTCTGTGCGGGTCCCCATCAGCCGCAGCGGCTCCCTCGCCCTCGAACTCCTCCTCGAACAGATCGCCGGCAAGCCCACCGCCACCGAGGCGGTCCACCTCAACTCGCAGCTCATCGTGCGCGGCTCCACCTTCGCCTCTCGCACCGCCAGCCAGACCCTCCAGGGAAAGTAACCATGAGAATCGTCATCGCAGACGCCAACCTGATGCCCCAGCGCGCCACCTTCGAGGCGGCACTGCCGGAAGGCACCGTCACCTCCTGGCACGACAGCTGGAACGAACACTCAGTCCTGACCGACCTCAAGGACGCCGACGTCTACGTCGGACCGAAGTTCACCGCCGCCATGGGCGCCGAAGCACGGAACCTCCGGCTGGTGCACGTGGCCGGCGCCGGCTACGACGGCATCGACGCGGACGCCCTTCCCGCCGGGGCCGTCTGCGCCAACACCTTCCACCATGAGGGCTCCATCGCCGAGCACATCGCCACCGTGCTCGTGGCGCTGCGCCGCAACCTGCTTGGCCAGGACGCCGCCCTGCGCACCGGCGTCTGGTCCTCCTCGGTCTACTCCCCAGACATCCGCCAGCCGGAAACGCTGCGCGGCGCGGTGCTGACCTTCCTCGGCTTCGGCCACATCGGCAGCGCCGCCTGGAACCTTCTGAGGGCCTTCGGCGCGGAAGGCATTGCCATCACCCGGAGCGGATCCGTCAAGGCTGACGAGCACGGCCTGCGCTGGACCGGCACCACGGACCGCCTCGGCGAAGCCCTCAGTGAATCCGACGTGCTGGTGGTCAGCATCCCGCTCGACGCCGGAACCACCTCCCTGATCGGCGCGGCTGAACTGGACGACCTCGGCCCCGACGGGCAGATCGTCAACGTGGCCCGCGGCCCCGTCGTCGATGAAACGGCACTCTACGACGCACTCCGCGAGCGCCGGATCGCCGGCGCCGCCATCGACGTCTGGTACCAGTACCCGGGCCCCGACGGCCGCGGCGAACCCTCCGCCCTGCCGTTCGGCCGGCTCGACAACGTCATCATGACCCCGCACTCCTCCGGCGTCACCGCCGAAACCTTCCGCGGCCGTGCCCGCGAGATCGCCGAAAACATCACCCGCCTGTCCGCGAACCAGCCACTGAAGAATGTAGTGATTTCCCGATGACCCGAAAAATCGTCGACGTCGACGTCCTCGTCACCAGCCCCAGCCGCAACTTCGTCACCCTGAAGATCACCACCGACGACGGGATCGTCGGCTGGGGCGACGCCACCCTCAACGGCCGCGAACTCTCCGTGGCCAGCTACCTCCGCGACCACCTCGCCCCCGCCCTGCTCGGCCGGGACGCCGACCGGATCGAGGACACATGGCAGTACTTCTACAAGGGCGCCTACTGGCGGCGCGGGCCGGTGACCATGGCCGCCATCGGCGCCATCGACCTGGCCCTGTGGGACATCAAGGGCAAGGCACTCGACGTTCCCGTCTACCAACTGCTGGGCGGCGCCGCGCGGGACAGGATCCTCACCTACACCCACGCCACCGGCTGGGACCTGCCCGAGCTGCTCGACTCCGTGGACCGCCGCCGCGAGCAGGGTTTCCGTGCTGTCCGCGCCCAGTCCGGGGTTCCGGGCCTGGACAAGGTCTACGGCGTCACGAAGGGTGCCGCCAGCTACGAGCCGGCCGGCCGTGGCGCGGGTCCTGTCGAAGAGGACTGGGACACCTCCGCCTACCTCCGCCATGCCCCGAAGGTCCTCGCCGCGGTGCGCGAGCATGTGGGCCCGGACCTCAAGCTCCTGCACGACGTCCACCACCGGCTCAACCCCACTGAAGCCGCCCGGCTGGCCAGGTCCCTCGAGGACGTGGACCTGTTCTGGCTGGAGGACGTCACGCCGGCGGAGAACCAGCGGCTGCTGCGCACCCTGCGCCAGCAGACCACGGTCCCGCTGGCCATCGGGGAGGTCTTCAACACCGTCTGGGACTGCGAGCACCTCATCACCGAACGCCTCATCGACTTCATCCGCACCGCCGTCGTCCATGCCGGGGGCATCTCCCACGTCCGCAAGATCCTCGCACTGGCGGAGGTTTACCAGATCAAGGGCGCGCCGCACGGCCCCTCCGACGTCTCGCCGATCAACCTCTCCGCCTCGCTCCACCTGGGCCTGGCCACCAGCAACTTCGCCATCCAGGAATACATGGGCTACGACCCCCTGGTGTCCGCGGTCTTCCGGTCCAGCTTCCGCTTCGAGGACGGCTACCTCCACCCCGGCGATGAGCCCGGCCTCGGCGTGCACGTGGACGAGGAAGCGGCCGCGCGGTTCCCGTACAAACAGGCCTACCTGCCCATCGCCCGCGAGCTCGACGGCTCCATGAAGGACTGGTAACCCATGACCTCCACTCCCCCGCTGTCCGCGGCCATCCCCGGCATCCTGCGCCGGGCTGCGGCACCGGCCGCCGGCATCGTCCACCTGGGCCTCGGCAACTTCCACCGCGCCCACCAGGCCGCGTACACCGACGCCGCCGTCGCCGCGAACGGCGGCGACTGGGGCATCATCGGCGTCGCCAGCCGCTCCGCCACCATCCCGGACGCGATGCACGCCCAGGACATGCTCTACACCGTGGTGGAAATTTCGCCCGAGGGCTCAAAGTTCTCCGTCCCGCGGGTCCACACGGACGCCTTCACCGCGGCCGCCGATCCGGGCCGCGTGGTCAGGGCCATCGCCGACGCCGGCATACGCATCGTGTCCCTGACTGTCACCGAGAATGGCTACAACTACACCCCCGCCACCGGCTCCCTCAACCTGCAGGACCCGGCCATCCGGCACGACCTCGCCCACCCCCGCACGCCGCAGACTCCGATCGGGCAGATCGTCCGCGGCCTGCAACACCGCTCCCGAAGCCACGGCGAACCGGTGACCATCCTCAGCTGCGACAACCTCGCCGACAACGGCCACCACACGCAGCGGCTGGTCCGCGAATTCGCTTCCCTGCTCCCGCCCGCCGAAGCCGCCGAGGCCTTGGCCTTCATCGACGCGCGCACCAGCTTTCCCTCCTCCATGGTGGACCGGATTGTGCCGGCCACCACCGACCACTACCGCAGCCTCGTCGCATCCCAGCGCGGGTACAGCGACCGGATCCCGGTCCCGGCCGAGCCGTTCACCATGTGGATCGTCGAGGACAACTTCGTCGCCGGGCGCCCCGCCTGGGAAGCCGGCGGCGCCGTGTTCTCCGACGAGGTGGCCGGGTACGAGCAGCTGAAAGTCCGCCTGCTCAACGGCACCCACTCCCTCATCGCCTACCTCGGAGCCCTCACCGGCGCCGACACGATCCCCGGCTCCATCTCACGCCCAAACATCGAACTCGCCGCCCGGTCCGTGCTGCGCAACGAGTACCTGCCCAGCGTCTCGGTACCGTCGGGGGTGGACGTGGACGCCTACGAGGAACAACTCTTCTCCCGCTGGCGCAACACGGCCCTCGGCCACCGCACCAGCCAGGTGGGCTCCGACGGGTCCGTCAAACTCCGCCAGCGGATCCCGCTGCCGGCGCTGCAGATGCTCGACGACGGCCGGACGCCACAGCTGCTGGCCCTCACCACCGCCGCGTATCTCGCATGCATCGCCCCGCTGCCCGGGTTCGACCCCGGCCCCCAGGCCCACGCTATGGAGGACCCCGCCCGCGGTCTGCTGGCCGGGCTGGCCGCAGCATCCCGCTCGGGCCAAGACCTCGCCCGCAAGGTCCTCGGCGACCACCACCTCCTCGGCGATGAACTCGCCGAACGCCACGAGTTCATCGCCCGCACCGGCGAGTTCATCGACATCATCCACTCGGCAGGACCGCTGGCCGCCATCGCGGAAGCCAACACCTCCCTGACACACGCCCCGTCCCTCCAAACCACACGGAGCACGCCATGACCACCCAAGCCATCCCCGCACCAAATACCGCCGGGCTACCCACCGGCACCCAGGCCGCGGTGCTGCACGGCGCCCGCGACCTGCGCATCGAGCACAGGCCGCTGCCCGCCCTCGGACCGCAGGATCTGCTGGTCGAGATGCGGTCCGGCGGGATCTGCGGCTCCGACATGCACTACTTCGCCGACAGCCGCAACGGCACCAACGTGCTGCGCCAGCCCACCGTCCTGGGCCACGAAGGCGCCGGCGTCGTCATCGCCGCCGGACCGGCCGCAAAAGTCGCCGCGGGCACCGCCGTCGTCATTGAACCGGCCCTGCCCTGCCGGGAGTGCCCCACGTGCCTATCCGGGCGCTACAACCTCTGCCCGGCCGGAACTTGCTTCGGATCCCCGCCCACCGACGGGCTGTTCGCCCGCCACGTCGTGGTGCCCGAGACCGCAGTCCACCAACTGCCGGACACCATCCCGGCCGAAATCGGGGCGGCCATCGAGCCGCTGGCGGTCGCCGTCTGGGCCGTGGAACGGGCACAGGTCCGGAAGGGCCACCGGGTGCTGATCACCGGTGCCGGGCCCATTGGCCTGCTGGTGGCCCAGGTCGCAGCAGCCAAAGGCGC
Organism: Arthrobacter sp. NPDC057013; assembly: GCF_042674585.1. Lineage (NCBI taxonomy): Bacteria > Bacillati > Actinomycetota > Actinomycetes > Micrococcales > Micrococcaceae > Arthrobacter > Arthrobacter sp. NPDC057013. Next base: position 11,963 of record NZ_JBHUSE010000014.1, on the reverse strand, counting down.
CGCCGAAATCGTGGTGACTGACGTGAACGACAGCCGCCTCGCCGTCGCCGCCAAGTTCGGCGCCACCTGCACTATCAACACCGCAGCCACGCCGCTGGACCTGGCCGGCATGGACCGGCTCATCGAATGCTCCGGCAACACGAAGGCCCTCGCAGACGGCATCCAGACCCTGGCGCCGGCAACCCGCGCCACCGTCGTCGGCCAGGCCAAGCCCACCGTGGACGGCATCCCCCTCGGCTTTCTCCAGCGCTACGAGATCGACCTCGTCACCGCGTTCCGCTACGCCAACGCGTTCCCGACGGCGATCGAGCTCGCCTCCACCGGCGTCGTTGACCTCCCGTCCATCATCACCAGCACCTTCCCGCTCGAAGACGCCGCGGCCGCCCTCACGGCACCCATGACCGACCCCACCAACCTCAAAGTACTCATCACCTACACCCCAACCGCCCCCTAGCCTCGCAAGCTCGGCCTGGGAACCCGGCGGTCGTGGCCCCAGGCCCAGCCACCGCGTGACATCCATTCAAAGGAGTTTGGAAATGACCACAGCAGCGCACCTCCCCCCGGGGGACGTCGACCAGAGCAAAGTCCGGAAGGCCGCCGTCGCCGGCCTCATCGGCACCACCCTCGAGCTGTACGACTTCGTCATCTACGGCACCGCCTCGGCGCTCGTCTTCAGCAAACTATTCTTCCCCAATGTCTCCCCCGCAGCTGCGCTGATCGCCAGCTTCACCACCTTCGCCGTCGGTTTCCTGTTCCGCCCGCTCGGCGGCGTCTTCTTCTCCCACTTCGGTGACCGCCTCGGCCGGAAGTGGATCCTCGTGGTCACCCTGCTCCTGATGGGCGGCGCCACGCTGGCCATCGGCCTGCTGCCCACCTTCGACCAGATCGGCTTGTTCGCCCCGGTCCTGCTGTGCGTGTGCCGCGCCGCCCAGGGCTTCGGCGCCGGCGCGGAACAGTCCGGCGGCGCCACGCTGCTCACCGAATCCGCAGCCCCCGGCACCCGCGGCAAGCTGGCCTCGCTGATCATGGTCGGCGCCGCCGCCGGCACCGCGCTCGGCGCCCTGGTGTGGATCGCCGCCCAGTCCCTGGCTCCGAACGACATGCTCACCTGGGGCTGGCGTCTGGTCTTCCTCTCCAGCATTTTCGTCACCGTCGCCGCCCTGATCATCCGGCGCAAGCTCGATGAATCCCCCGTCTTTGAAGAGATCAAGCAGGCCCGCACCGAGCCGCCCGCACCGCTCAGAGAGGTCGCCAAGTTCGGCAAGGCCAACGTCCTGCGCGTCATCCTGATGAACTTCGGCGTCAGCACGCAGTCCTACACCATCCAGGTCTTCATGGCCTCATACCTGATCACCGTCGTCGGTACCGATCCCAAGTTCATCCCGCCAGTGCTGCTCATCGGTGCGCTTTGCGGCGGCGTCGCCGCCGTGTCCTTCGGGATCCTGTCCGACAAAGTCGGCCGGCGGCGCGTCGTCTCGCTCATCACCGGTGCGCTGATCCTCTTCCCGGCACCCGCTTTCATGCTCCTGACCACGGGCTCCCCCGTCGCCATCGTGCTGGTGATCATCGTGGGCTTCATGCTGGCCTGCCAGGGTGTGGTGGGTGTGCACATGAGCTACTTCCCCGAGATCTTCGGCAGCCGCTACCGCTACGCCGGCGTCACCCTGGGCCGCGAGTTCTCCTCCATCATCGGCGGCGGCATCGCCCCGATGGTCTGCGCCGGACTGCTGGGCCTCTTCAGCAACTCCTGGATCCCGGTGGCCATCTACATGTCACTCACTATGCTTGTCAGCTTCATTGCCACGCGGCTCTCCCCGGAAACCGTCAACCGCGACCTGACCGACCCCGAGGACGCCCGCCCCGCCGGCGGCGTGGTCGCCAACCCTTCGGTGGCGGCTGAGCTGGCCGCCGCCCGCACCGCCAAGTAAGCCCGGCCCCGTCCAATGTGCCAGTGCACGACGGCGGCGCGCACCGCCGTCGTGCACTGGCAGTGCCGCTTCGCAGCACCTCCACCGCAAGCCCGCCAACTCCAAAGGAATCCCATGCTCCGCCTCGAAACCCCCGGCACGGCGTCCCGGCCGGCACCCTCCGCAGTCCTCCGCGAGACCCGGGCCGTGGCCGTCCTCCGGGCCAGGCACGCCTCGGACTACCCGCCGGTCATCGAGGCTCTCCAGCGTGGCGGTGTGCTCAGCATCGAGCTCACGCTCAGCACGCCCGGTGTCTGGGAGGAGCTTCCCCTCCTCCGCGAGCGGTTCGGGGACTCCCTCGAGATCGGCATCGGAACGGTCACCGAAGCAGCCGAAGCCGAGAGGGCCCTCGACCTGGGTGCGGCGTACATCGTCACCCCCGTCACGGACCCCGGCGTCATCGAAACGTGCGTCCGCCGGGGTGTTCCGGTCTACCCGGGCGGCCTGACCCCCACGGAACTGCACGCCGGCTGGAAACGGGGCGCCACTGCCGTCAAGATTTTCCCGGCGTCCACGGTCGGCGCCGGCTACGTTTCACAGCTGCGCGGCCCGTTCCCGGACATCGAGGTGATCCCGTCCGGCGGCGTCAACATCGAGGACGTGCCGGCCTGGATCAGGGCCGGTGCCCTTGCCGTCAGCCTTGGCGGGCCGCTCCTGGGCGACGCCTTCAAGGGTGGCGACCTGCAGGACCTCACGGCCAGGGCCCGGCGGGTCCGCGAGCTGATCGACCGGACCACGGAGCAACCGGGGGCCGCCAAGTGAGCCCGGACAACCCAGTGAACCCGGCACCGTACGTCCTCACGTTCGGTGAGACCATGGCGCTGATGCGCGCCGACCAGGTAGGCCCGCTCGCGCACGCCTCCACCATGAGCCTGGGCATCGGGGGCTCCGAGTCAAACGTGGCCATCGGCCTGCGTCGCCTCGGTGTGCAAGCTGTTTGGTGCGGGCGCGTGGGGGCGGACTCCCTGGGACAGCTCGTTGAGCGCGAGATCCGGGCTGAGGGTGTGGACGTCCGTGTCGCCGTCGACCCTTCCGCCCCCACCGGCCTGATGATCAAGGAGCGCCGGACCCCGGACGCGCAGCGCGTCAGCTATTACCGTGCGGGGAGCGCGGGTTCGCGGATTGCGCCGGCCGACATCGACGACTCGCTAATTGCCGGAGCCGGGCTGCTGCACGTCAGCGGCATCACGCCTGCGCTGTCAGCTCAGGCGGAGGCGACGCTGCGGCATGCCCTAGGCGTGGCACGGGCTGCCGGCGTTCGGGTGTCGTTCGACCTAAACTTCCGCGGCAACCTCTGGTCCGCCGAGGGGGCCGGCAGCGTTTACCGTGACATCATTCCGCTCGCGGACATCGTGTTCGCCGGCGAGGACGAGGCAGCGATCGCCGTCGGTCCCGGTGAGCCGGAGGCGCTGGCCCGTCGGATCGCTGAGCACGGGCCGGGCCAGGCCGTGATCAAGCTCGGTGCGAACGGTGCACTCGCGCTGGTTGACGGTTTCTTGTTCCGGCAGGCGGCAGTGCCCGTTTCTGCGGTGGACACGGTCGGCGCCGGCGACGCCTTCGTGGCGGGCTACCTGGCCGAACTCATGGAAGGCCGCGGGCCGGCCGAGCGCCTCCGCACCGCCGCCGCAACCGGCGCCTTCGCCTGCCTGGTCCCCGGCGACTGGGAAGGCTTCCCCCGCCGCCACGAACTGGCACTCCTGGTAGCAAAGGAGCCAGTCTCCCGCTGAGCCGGAATTCCGTTTTCCGGAGACGCCTCCCTGGAACCTGATCTTTCCTCGAACCCGATGACAGGAGTTTTTGTCCATTTGTCGCGACTTCAAGGCCGGCAAAGTCATATGGTCGTAGCAACGCTCTGATCGATGGAGCGTGTGATGCCCAAGTTGTTTCCTGTCGATGCCCGTGGTGATTTCCTCGATTTGGTGTGCTCCGGCCTGTCGGTCAGCGCTGCTGTCCGGCGTGTCGGAGCGTCCCGCGGTACCGGGAAGAAGTGGTGGGCCCAGTCTGGTCAGATGACGTTGAATCTGGGGGTCACTGGTGGTCTGGCGGATCCTGCCCCGTCCGCGGAGGGCCCGGGCGGGCGGGCGCTGAGCGCGACGGAGCGGGGCATGATTCAGATGGGCAGGCGATTCGGCATGAGTTACGCCAAGATCGGCGAAGCGATCGGGCGGGACAAGTCGGTGGTCTGGCGGGAGGTGAAGCGCAACGCCGGCGAAGACGGGGAGTACTACGCCTCCGTCGCGCACGCGAAAGCGCACCAGGCCAGGCGCCGGCCCAAGACGTTCAAGCTGGCCGAGGACGAGGATCTCTGCCGCCTGATCACCGTCTGGATGGACGACGGGTGGAGCCCCAAACTGATCTCGGCGATGTTGGCGTTTTACTTCGGCGATGACCAGACTATGCAGGTGAGCCACGAGACGATCTACCAGGCGCTGTACGTCCAGACCCGCGGGCAACTGCGGGCAGACCTGGCCGAAAAGCTCAGCCTCAAACGAAAACAACGCGTTCCGCACACCTCGGACCGGGCCAAAAGCAGCCCCTACAAGGACGCCTTCACGATCAGTCAGCGCCCGGCCGAGGTCCAGGACCGGGCCGTCCCGGGCCATTGGGAATCTCAATGTTTCGGTCAAGCTGCTTGAGCGAAAATTCTTGGCATTGGTTCCTGGTAGAGGGTGTGGTCGCGGAGCATGGCCCAGAGGACGTTGATGCGGCGGCGGGCGAGGGCGATGAGGGCCTGCTTATGCGACTTTCCCTCGCTGCGTTTCCGGTCGTAGTAGATTCGCGAGGCTGGGCTGTTCTTTAGGCTGGAGAGGGCGGCGAGGTAGCAGGTTCGCAGGAGTCTGCGGTTGAAGCGACGTGGTCGGTGCAGGTTCCCGCTGATTCGTCCGGAGTCACGTGGGACCGGCGCCAGGCCCGCGACGCTGGCGAGCCGGTCGACTGAGTCGAACGCGTCCAGGTTGCCGCCAATGTTCGCGAGGAAAGTCGCCGCAAGGACGGGTCCGAAACCGGGCATGCTCAGCAGAACATTGGCGCTGTCGTGTTGCCGGAACAAGTCGGTGATCTGGGTATCGACGTCGTCGATCTCTGCATCGAGAGTCTTGATTTGCTCGGTCAGCCGGACGACCAGGGCAGAGCCTGTGGTCTGCGTTGGCAGGACTGTGTGTTGGGAGTTCGCGGCTATCAGGGCTTTCTCGGCCATCTTGGCGCTGTTCCGGCAGCCGTGTTTCTTCAGCCAGCTGCTGAGCCGGGTCAGTCCTATCCGCCGGATGCTCTCGGGGGTTTGGTAGCGACCGAGAAGGATGAGGGGCGCTTTCTTTGAGTAATCGAACGCCCGCTCGAGTGCCGGGAAGTACTCCAGCAAGGTGGCACGGAGCCGGTTGATTGTCCTGACCCGGTCGGAGATCAGATCGGTGCGGCGGGCGGTCAGGAGCCGCAGGTCCACGCTGATCTGGTCTCCGGCCCGGACGGGCTGCAGATCAGTGCGCATCCGCGCCTGGTCCGCGATGATCCTGGCGTCCTTCGCGTCGGTCTTGCCATCTCCGCGGTACGTGGCTGCGGCGTGATGCACGATCCGTCCAGGGATATAGAGCAGCTTCTGTGCGTGGACTCCCAGCAGCTCAATCAACAGCGCGGCGCCGCCGGCGTTCAGGTCCGTCGCCCAACAGACATCGCCGCCGGCCGCGATCTCGACGACCTTTGCGATCAGCTCGAGGAGAACGCCCTCGTCGTTTTCAACTCGCATCGAGAGCAGGACCGTCCCGGCCTGATCGATGACCACGCAATGATGAGCCCGCTTGCCCGAGTCGATTCCCACCCAAACCGCCGGCATGCTTTTCCCCCTTCGATCAGCTTCAGTTTTCGTGGCCCTGTCGATAACTACGCCGGCACGTCCTTACCCAACGATCAATGTCGTAATTCTCAATCAGCGGTCGAGTCATCGGCGGGCAGCGGGCGGCCATTCCCAGTGAGCCGTCCAAGCGGCTAGGAGACCTGTGCCATACCCGCCACCCGAGGGTGATCGAAACACTACGACAGCTTCGAAATCACCCACAACAACACCGTAAGGAAGGGGACCTGATCATCGGCTGCGACGGGACCGCGATCGGCACCCTCGTGGAACGCTCAACCCGGTTCACGATCCTGCTGCACCTGCCCGGGGACCACACCGCCGACACCGTCGCTGCGGCGATGATCCGGGAGATGGGCAAGCTCCCGGACCACCTGCGGCGGTCGATCACCTGGGACCGCGGCACCGAACTTGCCGAGTACGGCCGGATCCAAACAGCCCTCGACGCAACCCTTTACTTCTGCGACCCGCACTCACCTTGGCAGCGCGGCACCAACGAAAACACCAACCGGCTCCTGAGATTCTGGTTCGAAAAAGGATCCGACCTCTCCGCCCACACACCCGATGACCTCAACCGCATCGCAGCCAAACTCAACCGCCGACCCCGACCGACCCTGAACCTCGATACCCCAGCCAACCGGCTCAACCAGCTGCTACAAGCGGCATAAACCCCCGCGTTGCACCGACCAGTTGATTTTGCCGCCGCCAGCGACGATTATCTAGACAAAAACTCCGAGCAAACGCAAGAAGGACGACGGCGGAACCATCCGCCGTCGTCCTTCTTGCGTTTAGCGTCGCGCCCTGCGTTACCCCTTATGACTCCAGGTAGCTACGAACGCTGCTTCGCAAAATGTCTGCATGCTCGTAGATCTCGTCCAGGGAGTTGATTGGGATACGCGTCTCGGTCTTGCTTTCATCAAACACACCCAAATACTTCTGGACGCGGTTGAAATGCAACCTGGCGATTGGCTTCCGGTTGTTGTCATCGAGCAGAACCGCAAAGTAGGACTTCGCGTCGCGCTGCACGACCCTCGCAGGTTTGACATCACCGCACACAATCGCCCGGACGATATGGAATCCCTCCAGCTCTTCCAGCGTGGTTTCGATCCCGGTCTCCATCAGGTCGTCCTCCGCCGACTTCTCGCTGGTGACAGTAGCCGCAATCTCAGGGTCACTTGCCATCGGGAAGTTTGGAGCCCCTAAGGCAGTCTTCAACCGTTCGTTGACTTGATCATTGAGGAACTGCTTAGTCGCCTTCGTGACCAGGCCCGTGAACTGCTCCCTGACCTTCTGTGTGTACGGTCCCTCATAGACCTTTGCCGTCAGGAACTTGATCCAGTCATCCTCAGGCTGCTTGAACTCGGACGCGATGACTCGCTTGATTGCCCCGATGTATTTCAGTTCACCCGCGGCGCTGATGATCGATTCAAGGTCAAACACGTCCTTGGACAGCTTCATCAACTCGGGAATGAGGGTCTCGTCAACCTCATTGAGGTCCAGGACGAGGAACGGCTTTGCGTCCATGCGGTTGGGCGCATCCAGGTCAGTAAAAAACTGATACACCTCGCCATTGGTCAGAATGGCGATACGGGCATTCGTGACCGCGAAGTAGCGGAAGAGTTGGGAGGCGTGCTCAATCCGCAAGGGCTCTTTGGATTTCTTGCACTCGATGAGGATCTGCACTGTCCCGCCATGCATGACGGCATAATCGATCTTTTCGCCCTTTTTCACGCCGACGTCAGCTGTAAATTCCGGCACGACCTCCAAGGGATTGAAAACGTCGTAACCAAGAATCGTCGAGATGAACGGCATCACGAATGCGTTCTTCGTTGCCTCCTCCGTCTCGATCTGTGACCTCTGCTGTCGCACTTTTGCTGCCAGCGCGGTTAATCGTTCAGCAAACTCCATTGTCCCCTCCAGGATCACTTCCATAAGTCCAGCAAAAGAGCATGGCATATGCGTAAAAGCTATGTGCTATTGCAACGGGCAGCAAGATACAAGCCACCGGATGAATCCGGGCTTGTGAACGCCTAGTTTCCCGAACCGGAGGCAGCCGAAATAATAATCAGGAGGAAGACCAGTATCGAGAACACCCCCGCAATCGTGTCAATCCAGCCGAGAACTTTGCCCAAGGTCGCGGAGTGGTGCAAGGCTTCCGCTTTCCGCGCGTTGGAAATTGCCAGCGGTCCGAACACGATGCCGAGGAAGAAGAATCCGATGACACCGAAGATGACGGACTTTTCCTTGAATTTGCTGCCGTGGAAGAACTCAAGGGAGTTATTCTGCTGCACATTCGGATAGTTCGGATACTGGTACGGCTGGTTGCTGGGGTAAGACATGTGAGCCTTTCGCGAAGCGGGCGGTTATCTTGTTGCGGGAGCGACCGCCCCAGCATGCATTGCCGGCCGTCGATTCCCCAGGTGAAAAGTACCTTGAACGAGTGGCTCAAAGGGGCCTTTCAGCCAATCCTGCGGAAATCCTCCCCATAATCTGTGAAGACGTTGAGGGTGGCTCCCAATATTTGGACACAAGCCACAGAAGAGAACGACGACGGGAGGTCGCGCCGTCGATGGCTAAATGAGGGAGTTTTTGTCCACGTATCGCGACTTCGGGTGCCTGCAGCGGCCATTATCTGGACAAAAACTCTAAGTGGGAGCGGGCGGACTCATCTGGCAAGCTGGGCCGCTCCGAAGGACACGCTGAACTGGACGCACCACAGATCCACGGACTTGTATCCGGCGAGGTCAACGCCATCGGGGATCGCGTACACCTGGTTGCCTTGGTTCCCCTTGATCATGCCGAGGTCAAAGTGCTCGGCGGAACCCGCCGTGAACCATCCGGCCGTTCCCTCGACCACGTCCGCGGCACTGAGCCAGACGTGCACATCCGGGCCATTGGAGGTGTCGAGATTCTCCAGCGTCAGAACGCGTTTGCCACCGGGCTGCTCTATGATCCGGACGGTTCCTGCCGTAGCGTGTTCGTGGCTGATGAGCGTACCCTCCGTAAGTTGCACCGGACCCGCAGGCGCAGCAGAGGGTTTCCCGGTTGCGGTGGCTGGCGCCCGCGACGCCGAAGCCACGGCTGTGGGCAGCTGCTCGTCCACCCGCACATCCACAAACAGAAGCCACGGCTTGAACAGCACGAGTCCCAGCACCAGCACGACGCCGCCCACAGCGGCGGTGATCAGCCAGCGGCGCTTCCGGTTGCGGGCCTGCATGCTGCAAATCTACACCCGATCGAAATCAGCGAGTTTTTGTCCACGTATCGCGACTTGAGGGGTATTTAGCGGCCATTATCTGGACAAAAACTCGGAAGGGAAGAGGGGGTTAGCCAACGCGGGGCATCGGCTCGCCCGCGGTCAGGGCTGCGGCCATCCGCGCGGCGGCCTGGGCGGAAGCGGGGAGCTTCGCCGGGTGGGACTTCAGCCAGGCCGGGATCTGTTCGGCAGGAAGCGGCTTGCTCCAGAGGTACCCCTGGGCGAGGCGCACACCCAGCCGGCGGAGTTCGCTCAGCTGCACGGCGGTCTCCACGCCTTCGGCCACCACGTCCAGCCGCAGGCTCTCCGCCATGCCGAGGACCAGCTCGATGATCGTGGCCCCGTGCGGGTCGGTTCCCAGCTCCTCGACGAAGGTGCGGTCGATCTTGAGAGTGCGGGCCGAGAGCCACTTGAGGTAGCTGAGCGATGAGTAGCCGGTGCCGAAGTCGTCGATGGACAGGCCCACTGCCAGGCGGGCCAGCCGCTGCAGCGTTTCCTTGGGCAGGTCCGGCTGGTCCATGAGCACGGTTTCGGTGATTTCCAGGTGGACCGCCGCGGGGTCGATGCCGGTGTCGCGGATGGCCGCCTCCACGACGTCGGGAAAGTCGCTGGCCACGAGCTGGCGGCCGGAGATGTTGACAGCAGCCGTGAAGTTTTCCGCCCCCGGGACCTGCGTGCGCCACTGCTGCACCTGGCGCAGTGCCTCCCGGAGCACCCAGGTGCCGATCGGCAGGATCAGGCCCGTTTCCTCGGCAATCGGGATGAAGGCGTCGGGCATGATCGGACCGTGCTCGTGGTGGTGCCATCGCAGCAGCGCCTCGAAGCCCACGGCACCCTCGGTGGAAAGGTCAATGATCGGCTGGTAGTTCAGCGTCAGCTCATTGCGCTCCAGCGCCAGCCGCAGGTCGGATTCGAGGTCCAGGCGCCCGGTGGCCCGTCCTGTCATGCGCACGTCATAGATCGCGGACGAATCCCCGCCGGCAGATTTGGCCCGGTACATGGCGGCATCGGCACCCTGCAGCATCGATTCCGCGGTGTCCTCACCCTCGGCCAACGCGATGCCCACGCTGACGTTGAGGTAGATCTGGCGGCCGTCCACGTCGAACGGCTTCCTGGTCGCCGCCCGGATCCGTTCGGCGACGGCCTGCGCCCCGCGCATCTGCAGGTTCTCGCAGATCACCACGAATTCGTCGCCGCCAAACCGGCCCACGGTGTCGGAGCCCCTGACGGAGGCCTTCAGCCGTTCCCCCAGCTGCACCAGAATCTTGTCGCCGGCACTGTGGCCTATACCGTCATTGATCAGCTTGAACCGGTCGACGTCGACGAACATCACCACCGGGCGGGCGGCCCGGTCCAGAAACGCCTGCAGGACCTCGGTGACCATGTATCTGTTCGGCAGGCCGGTCAGGGCGTCATGGCGGGCCTGCCACTCCAGGATCTGTTCCGCGTTCTTCCGGTCGGTGATGTCCAGGACGGTATCGAGGAACCGAATGGGCTTGCCGTCGGCGCTCTTCATGCTCCTGATGCGTGAGTGCAGCCACCGCTGCTCGCCGGTGGGCCGGATGATCCGGTATTCGAAGTCGGCGAAGGCAAGCCCCTGGTCCAGGCTCGCCCACACGCCGCGGACACGGTCCCGGTCCTCGGGGTGCGTCCGCGCCAGGATGGTTTCCCTGTCCTTCGGGCCGTCCGCGGGCATTCCCAGGATCCGGTCGAATTCCTCCGAATGCCACGTCTCGCCGGTGGCCACCGTATGCTCGACGCTTCCGACGTGGGCCATCTCCTGGGCTGCAAGCAGGCGTTCGCGTTCCGCTTCGGCCGCGGCTTTCAGCCGCCGGATCTCCGTGATGTCCCTGGCAATGGCCGACGCACCCACCCGGATGCCGTCTTGGTCATAGACGGGGGACACAGTCAGTTCGACGTCGATCACCGACCCGTCCTTGCAGCGCCACCGGGCTTCCACACCGGTAACGAACGCTCCGCTCCCCGGCTGGGAGGTGACGTCCGTGCCAAAGTAGGCGCCGTCGTCGGCGGTCACCAGCCCGTGGCTGTGTCCCACGGCCTCCCAGGAGCTCCAGCCGAGCATCCTCGCCGCCCCCGCGTTCCAGCTGGTGATCTTGCCGGTGAGGTCAGCGCCGATGATGGCATCGCCGGAGGATTCGACCATGGCCGAGAGCCGGCGCAGGATGGCCTCGGTGTGCTTGCGGTCTGTGATGTCCTTTGAAATCGCGACGACTGCCACGGGCACGGTATGCCGGCCCCTGATCCGGCTGACTGTCACGTGGACCGGAAACTCCCGGCCGGTGCTGTGGCGAACCCACAGCTCACCGGCCCAGTCCCCGCCACGGGCGATTCGGTGTGCAATTTCCAGGTCCGTGGCAGCCTGGCCCCGCTCCTTGGCGCCGTCCACAATGCCGAGGTCGCTGATCCTCAGCCCCAGCGCCTTGTCCGGGCCCAGTCCGTACAGGCGCTCCGACGCGCGGTTCCAGTACGTGATGCGCCAGTCGCCGTCCATGCCGATGACCGACTGGCCGATCTCGTCAAGCAACAGCGATTGCATGACTAAATCGTCGCGATGTTCCCCAGCCATAACCCCTCCGACAGGTGCTCCCCCAACTGGCAGCACACTAAGACGTGGACCCGTTTGCTTAGGGAACCGTGCACGAAGTAAATCAGCAGGACGGGGTTCCTGCAAGGCTTTCCGCTACGTGGCGGCGTCCGCCTCCGCGAAACGGATCATGCGGAGCCCATCGCGGACCGCACCGGAAGGTCAGTGGTCACCGCACCATTCCTGCTGTCCACAGTGATCGCCGAGTTCGCCCTCGGGCTGTGGCACCAAGGCTCTGCGGCTAGCCAATAACGCACAAAAGGAAGCGGACGACGGCGGGACCTCCCGCCG
>NZ_JBHUSE010000013.1:0-117061 GCF_042674585.1 Arthrobacter sp. NPDC057013 | reverse complement strand
CCTGATCCGCAACCGGACAACACCCACCCACCACACAACCGCCCGCAAACACTCCACCCGCACAGAACACGCCCTCGAAGCCCTCGGCGCCACCAGCATGGCCCTCATGTTCGCCACCACCACGTAACCCGGCGCAGCTCACAGCACGCCCTACCCAAACGGGTTGTAAAAACCATCCTGAATTAGCGTTTCCCCTACCCAAAGATGGCAGGACGATGGATATCAAGCCCCTCTCAGACCATTTCAGGAGCTGAAGCGAAGAACAGACCCACCCTTTTGGAAAGGCAGCACGATGCTAAAAACCTCAGATTCTTGTCTTGATGCCTGGATGGGCCGGGAGGCCCTTGCCGAGGCCATGATCCCGGTGATCGGCCGGCTGTACCGCGAAAATAACGTGGTGACGAGCATCCATGGCCGCAGCCTGATCAACAAGTCCACCATGAGCATCCTGAAGGCCCACCGCTTCGCGCGCCGGATCAGCAAGGACGAACTGCCCCTGGAAGAGACGGCCCCGCTGCTGAACACGCTGGCACAGCTGGACCTGGGCGCCGCTGCCATCGACATCGCCCGCCTGAACCAGAAGTTCAAGTCCGACGGCGGGGGCATGGTTTTGGAGGAATTCCTCCGCGCCGAACTGGCTGAGGTAGTGGGCAAGGGCGGGGCCGGCAGCCGCGCCAGCACCGACGTCGTGCTTTATGGCTTTGGCCGGATCGGCCGTCTGGTGGCGCGCCTCCTGATCGAACAGGCGGGCGGCGGCCACGGCCTGCGACTGCGCGCGATCGTGGTCCGGCGCGGCTCGGACAACGACCTGACCAAGCGTGCCAGCCTGCTGCGCCGCGACTCCGTTCACGGCTCCTTCGAGGGCACCATCCGCGTTGACACCGAGGCCAACACCATCACGGCCAACGGCGTGCAGATCCAGGTCATCTACTCGGACAACCCCGCCACCATCGATTACACGGCTTACGGCATCAACGATGCCATCCTGGTGGACAACACCGGCCGCTGGCGCGATGCCGAGGGCCTCGGCCAGCACCTTCTGAGCAAGGGCGTGGGCCGTGTCCTGCTGACCGCGCCCGGCAAGGGCGAGCTGAAGAACATCGTGCACGGCATCAATCACCGCGATATCACCGCTTCGGACCGGATCATCACGGCGGCCTCCTGCACCACCAACGCCATCACGCCCGTCCTGCAGGCGCTCAACGACCGGTACGGAGTGGTCCACGGCCACGTCGAGACGGTCCACTCGTTCACGAACGACCAGAACCTGATCGACAACTTCCACAAGGGCGACCGGCGGGGGCGTTCGGCCGCGCTGAACATGGTGATCACCGAGACCGGTGCCGCCAAGGCCGTGGCGAAGGCGCTTCCCGAGTTGCAGGGCAAGCTCACCGGCAGCTCCATCCGGGTCCCCACGCCGGACGTGTCCATGGCCATCCTGAACCTCAACCTCGAACGGGGCACCACCAAGGACGAGGTCAACAACTACCTGCGCGGCATGGCCCTGAACTCGGACCTGCGCAAGCAAATCGACTACATCGACTCCCCCGAGGTGGTCTCCACCGACTTCGTCGGCTCCCGTCACGCCGGCATCGTCGACGGCCTCGCCACGATCGCCAACGGCAAGAACCTGGTGCTCTACGTCTGGTACGACAACGAGTTCGGCTACAGCTGCCAGGTGGTCCGCGTCATGGAGGAAATGGCCGGCGTGAACCGGCCGTCGTTCCCCGCCGCGGATGTGGTTGAGGAGGCGATGTCGGTGCTTGCCGCCGTGGAATCGGCCACCCCTGCGATTTGAGTCGAAAAATGAAAATTGGAATCCTCACCAGCGGCGGCGACTGCCCCGGGCTGAATGCGGTTATCCGCGGCGCCGTCCTGAAGGGCATAGCCATTCACGGCCACGAGTTCGTCGGATTCCGCGACGGCTGGCGCGGTGTGGTGGAGGGTGACATCATCGAACTCCCCCGGACCATGGTCCGGGGGATCGCCAAGCAGGGCGGCACCATCCTTGGCACGTCGCGGACCAACCCGTTCGAGAACGGCGGTGGCCCGGACGTCATCAAGGCCCATATGGAACGGCTGGGCATCGACGCCATCATTGCCATCGGCGGCGAAGGAACCCTTGCGGCCGCCCAGCGTCTGACGGATGCCGGGCTGAAAATCGTGGGTGTTCCCAAGACCGTGGACAATGATCTCGATGCCACCGATTACACCTTTGGCTTCGACACCGCCGTGCAGATCGCCACCGAGGCCATCGACCGGCTCCGGACCACCGGCGAGTCGCACCACCGCTGCATGATCGCCGAGGTCATGGGCCGTCACGTCGGCTGGATCGCGCTGCACTCCGGCATGGCTGCAGGTGCCCACGCCATCCTCATTCCGGAGCAGAAGGTCAGCGTCATGCAGATCGCCCAGTGGGTGAAGGAAGCCCATGCCCGCGGGCGCGCACCGCTGGTGGTCGTGGCCGAAGGTTTCGTTCCGGAGCACATGCAATCGCCGTACTCCGAGCGCGGGCTGGACACCTTCGGCAGGCCGCGGTTGGGCGGGATCGCCGACCAGCTGGCCCCGGAAATCGAAGCCCGGACGGGCATCGAAACCCGCGCCACCATCCTGGGCCACATCCAGCGCGGCGGCGTCCCCTCCGCCTTCGACCGCGTCCTGGCCACCCGCCTGGGCATGGCCGCCGTCCACTTGGTGGTGGAGGGCCTCTGGGGCACCATGGTTGCCCAGAAGGGAACGGACATCGAACACGTGGGCTTCAAGGAGGCCCTGGGCCAGCTGAAGGTTGTTCCGCGGAAGCGCTACGACGAAGCCGCCGTACTGTTCGGCTGAGCTGGCACGCTCTCGGGCACAATGGAAGGCATGACCCTCACGACTTTCGCCCTCATCCGCCACGGCCAGACAGACTGGAACGCGCAGCGCAGGCTGCAGGGATCCAGCGACATTCCGCTGAACGACGTCGGCCGCAGGCAGGCGCGCGACGCCGTCGCCGTGCTGTCCGGTCAGGAGTGGGACACAGTCGTATCGTCGCCCTTGAGCCGCGCGGCTGAAACCGCAGAACTGATCGCCGGCGGCCTGGGGCTCACGGTGGCCCGGCACGTGCCGGAGCTCGCCGAGCGCAGCTTCGGACCCGCCGAGGGCCTGCAGGCCGGCCCGGAACTGGAGGCACTGCGCATCCCCGGCGGCTTCCGCGGGGCAGAGAGCGACGACGAGGCGGCTTCCCGGGGCCTGGCCGCCCTGGAAGCACTGGCCGAGGAGTTCCGTGGGCGCCGCGTTTTGGTCGTAGCGCACGGCACGCTCCTCCGTCTGAGCCTCAGCCGCGCCATCGGCAGCACCCTGCAAAGCATCGACAATGCCGTACTGAACCTGGCCCACCACCATGCCGTCGACGGCTGGCAGCTCGAATACTTCAACGGCGAGCGGGTCGTGGAAGCCGCCCACAGCTGACGAAAGATTGATGCTGCCTCTGTCCCCGGCGGCCGGACAGGACTACCTTTCTCCTATGGACCGGGCAAGCAACAGGTGCACCGGGCCACATAAAGGTTTCTACTCAACGAGGAGTGGGACGGGCCATGAAGCCGAGAACCATCGTATTGGGGATCATCGTCCTGTTGCTGGTCGCTGGCGGGGCGGCATTTTTTTACTTCAACAATTTGCGGGCCGGGGCTGCTGACTACAGTCCCCAAATCACCCCGGCGGATTTCACGACGAAAATTACCAACAAGTACTTCGCGCTGCCAGCCGGAAAGAAGATGACCTACGGGGCCGGCGGCGACAGGATCGAAATTGAGATCCTGAAGGAGACACGGGTCATTGAGGGCGTCGAGACTGTCATCTACCTGGACAAGGAATTCAAGAACGGGCAGCTCGTCGAGGAGACCAGGGACTACCTGGCCCAGCACAAGAACGGTGACGTGTGGTACTTCGGCGAGGACGTGAATAACTTCAAGGACGGTCAGCTGCGGGATCACTCGGGCAGCTTTATCCACGGCCAGGACGGCGCGAAGGCCGGCATCTGGATGAAGGCCGAACAGCGCGTGGGCGACACCTACCGGCAGGAGTATTACCCGGGCCATGCCGAGGACATGCGGGACACCATCGCCACCGGCCAGACCGTCACCACGAAAATGGGGACCTACACAGGCTGCGTCAAGGTGGACGACTGGACGCCGCTGGAGTTGAACTCGCGGGAGCACAAGTACTACTGCCCGCAGGTGAGCTCGATGGTCCTCGTTGAGGAGGCAAACGGGAAACGGTCAGAGCTCACCAGCGTTGACCTGCCGTAGCGTCCCTCGGTTCGTCCCTCCGGGACCGAGGCGGGCAGGGCGTGACTGCAGAGCGCGAAAGCCAGGGCCGGCAACCGGCCCTGGCTTTCGAATTCTGCTACCGCCGGACGTCGTCCATGCCGTCGGTTTCGATGCGTTCCTTCCGGACTTCCTCATCGACGGTCACTTCATCGGTCACCGTGTCCTTTTCCAGGCGGACGCGCTCAACAGGGACGGTCTCCTTCTCGATCACGGGACGCTCCTCGTGAAGAGTCACCTCGTGCTCCTCCTCGCTGATATCAGGACCGGACAAGGCCGCCCCGCGGTTCGCGTCCGTGATGGGCTCGCGCTCGATCCGGACCTCTTCGCGCTGTACCGGAACGGTCTTGGTGACGTTTTCGGTGATGACGTACTTGCGAAGCCTGGCCCGCCCGGCGGCCTGCCTTTCCGTACCGACGTTCAGCCGCTCCTCGGACCGGGTCATCGCGCCATCGGTGGTGGGACCGGACGTGTCACGTCCAACGGTTCCGGCGGCGTCTCCGCGGGTTCCCGTTTCCGTGTAATTCCGGTGCCCGTCGAGGCCGTAGTGGCCGAAGAGCCGGTCCTCTTCCGAGGGTTCGAGGTGGCCGTCAGTGTCCACCCTGGGTGCGTCCTTCACCTGGTCCTTGGTGTACGGAACCACGACATCGTCGCCTTCAAGACGGGCGCCCTGCAGCGGGACAAATGATTCGGACGTCCCAAACAGGCCCGTCTTGACTGTGACCCAGGTCGGCTGGCCATCGGCGTCGTCTGCGTAGACCTGGCCTACGGACCCGATCTTGTCCCCGTCTGCAGACAGGACGTTTCCGTTGCGCTGCAGCAGGCCATCAATATTTTCCGTGGTGAGCATGGCGTCTCCTTGGATTTCAAATCCTTTGGGGGTTCGCAACGCCTCCCTGCAGGACGCTGCACTCGAATACGATAAGCATGCTTAGCATGGTGTTGGCAAGCATACTTATTAATTTCCCGGAACGATGGCCTTTCGCCTTGTGGAGGAAATAGGACGTGTGCGTTCGTCGGCAGGAGCACTGCGGAACATCGATGACCCGTATACCGAGGTTGGGGCCTTCCTCTCTGAGCAGCCAGGCGCCGGCCGTTCTTTTCGACCGGACCCGCTCTGGCCCGGCCGACGCGTGAAGCGTATTCTGGAGACACGCTTTTTTGGGGTGTGAACCGCAGTGATGGTACGCAGAAGCTTGGCAGCTCGATCGCACACGGCCCTGGCAAGGTTGCTCGGGTTCGTGGTCCTCAGTTGCGTCTGCGGCGCCCTCGTTGCGGCCTACTTCGTTCCCCAAATCGCCGCTGCCGGTGCCGCCGTGAACGGCTCGCTCAACTTCTACAAAGGCCTGCCGTCCGACCTCGCCGTGCGGCCCCCGGCGCAGACCACAAGGATCCTGACCTCGGACGGGAAACTGATCGCCTCGTTCTATGAGGAAAACCGGGTGCGGGTGCCGCTGAAAGAGATGTCGCCGTACATCAAGGACGCCGTGGTCGCCATCGAGGACAGCCGCTTCTATGAGCACAGCGGCGTCGACCCCGTGGGTGTGCTGCGGGCGCTGGTGACCAACGTATCCGGCGGGGACCGGCAGGGGGCCTCCACGCTGACCCAGCAGTACGTCACTAACGTGGCCAATGAATCAAAAGTTGCCGCCGGACGCGAGGACGAGGTGGTCCTCAGCGGCGAGAAGACAATTGGCGACAAGGTGCGGGAAATGAAGCTCGCCATCGAGCTGGAGAAGAAATTCACCAAGGACCAGATCCTCGAGGGCTACCTCAACATCGTTTTCTTCAACCGCAACGCCTACGGCATCGAGGCTGCCGCGCAGCACTTCTACAGCGTTCCGGCCAGCAAGCTCAGCCTCCCCCAGGCCGCCATGCTGGCAGGGCTCGTCAACAGCCCCAGCCGCTACGACCCCGTGACCAATCCGGAGAACTCGCTCAAGCGGCGCAACCTGGTTCTGGACGCCATGCTGGCCCAGGACAAGATCACCCAGAAGCAGCACGACACCGCCGCCGCCAGCGGCTTGGGCCTGAAGCTCCGGAGCTCCAAGCAGGGTTGCGCCGCCGCGGCCATGGCCCCGTACTTCTGCGACTACGTGTCCCATCTGATCCTCAACAACCGTGCATACGGCGCCGACACCGAAGCCCGGGAGCAGAAGCTGTTCCGGGGCGGCCTCACCATTACCACCACCCTGGACAGCCGGCTGCAGGCGGCGGCCCAGGCCCAGGTGAACTCCACGGCAGGGGCCAACCCGGCCAAGTGGGGTGCTTCGCTGCTGACACTCCAGCCGGGCACCGGCAAAATCCTGTCCATGGCGCAGAACACGGTGTTCCTCCCGCTGCCGGGCAAGTTCGACACCCAGCTGAACTTCAACGTGGACGCCAAGGACGCCAACGGCAACGACCTCAACGGTGCGGGCGGGTTCCAGCCCGGATCCACCATGAAGCCGTTCACGTTCGCTGAGTGGCTGCACCAGGGACGGAAGATCACCGACGAGGTGGACGCCTCCCGGCGGGAGTACCCCCTGGGATTCCGCTGGCGGGACTCGTGCGCCAAGGTGGTTGGCGGCTACAGCAGCAAACAGCGCGCCGCCGGCCTTGAGGCTGCCGACGATCTGCAGAACGCTTCGGAAGGCTACTACCGCAGGATGCCCGCCAACTACGGGCTGTACAACTCCATCAACACGGCCACCTTCGCCGAGGTGGCGCAGCTGGACATCTGCGGCATCCAAAAGATGGTTGACGCCGTCGGCCTGCACAGCGGCCTGGACGGGTCCGGGATCAACATGCACCAGCTGGGCAACGTGCTCGGCGGAACCGCAGTGTCACCCCTGACCATGGCCACCGCCTTCGCCACCTTCGCCGCGGACGGCCGCTACTGCGCACCGATAGCCATCCAGCGCGTGACTGATTTCAGCGGGCGGGCGTTGGCCAGCCAGCAGCCCGCGTGCCGGAACGCCGTGGAGCCGGATATTGCCCGCGGTGTGAACTCGGTCCTGCAGGACGTGCTCAAAAAAGGTTCAGGCGTCTACATCAACCCCAAAGTCCAGAGCAAGGTCCCTGTGGCGGCCAAGACAGGCACCAACAACAGCAACGGCGCCACCTGGGTGCTGGGCTACACCAGCGGCATCGTCACCGCATCCTTCTTCGGTGACGCACTGAACGGCCAGAAACGGCCGGGCAGGAACATCACCGTCAACGGCAAGCATTACGACCGGATTGACGGCTACATGATCGCCGGACCGCAGTGGGCCAACTACATGCTGAAGGTGGCCAAGATGTATCCGGCCAAACCGTTCCCCAAACCGCCGGCGTCCATGATCGGCAAGGGCGGCAAGTAGCGTAGTGGCAGGCTGAAGGCCTAATCGAAGTGTGTCTCGACACCTGATCCGGAGAGCCTGCCCAGGAGTTCCACGGCCACGTCGCGCAGCTTCCGGTTCCGGTTGCTGGAGACTTTGGCCAGGATATCCATCGCTTCCTTTTGCGAGCACCTGTTCTGCGCCATGATGACGCCGCAGGCGACGTCGATCGCAGTCCGGCTCTGCATCGCAGCCTCAAGGTTCTGCGCCCGGGTCTGGGCGGACTCGATCCGCACTGACAGGTGCAGGGTGCGGCTGGCCAGCACGCCGAAACCGACCGCCCTGTCGAAGAGCTCGGGCGTGAACAGGCCTGGCGCAGGGCCGAAGAAGTTTATCGCCGCACTGGCACCCTCCCCGATGTCCAGGGGAACGCCCAGCGTCGTATACACGCCGTGGTGAGCCAGCTGCTTCTGGTATTCCGGCCACCGGTCGTCCGTGCGGACATCGTCCAGAAGTTCGGGGGCCATGGTGAACAGCGCCCGGATGCAAGGACCGTCCCCGACGGCCTGCTCGATCTGGTCCAGCTCCACTGCCCGGGGGCTGCTTCCGGCCACAGTGGCGGTGTGCCGGTGCCGCTTCAACGTCACGGCGCACTCGATACCGTGACCCGCCAGACCGGTGAGCGTGGAAGCGGCAAACGAGGCCAGCCCGTCGAGGAAGCCGTCAACGCTTTCGGCGCCAATCAGGATGTCCTGCAGCTGGAGGACGGCCGAATCTTCGCTCGCTTCAGTCATTCCACAATGCTAAGCGCCAAAGGAGCAATATGTACCTCGTCCCTAAGCTGCCTGCGGCGTCCCGAAGAGTTCTGCGGCGAGACGCAGCAGGTGCTCCGGGATGCTGGTGTCCTTGCCCTTGGCGTCGCGGCCAACGATAACCGCCGGGCCGCGGGCGGCGCCTGCAAGGTCAAGGCCGCAGTCGTGCATAAGTTGGCCGGCGCGGAGGTTCACCGGCAGATTGGCCGAGGTCCCCTCGGCGTTCAGGTAAAGGTGCCAGTCACCCCGGGCGACGGACTCGAAGTCGCCCCCGAGCAGGTCCTTCAGGCTGTCCGCCCCTTCCACAGGTACAACCCGGAGAGGTTCGCCCAGGCGGGGCGGGACTATCAGTGCGGTATGTGTAGTGCTCATCTTTGGTCATTCTTTATAACAACCGCGCGCCCCCCGCTGTTCCCGTCAGGCGGCCGTCCCTACGCCGAAGCCTGCTGCTCTACTGGAACCAGCTGCACCTTCACCCCTGCCTCCCGGAACAGCGCCACCTGGGCCGGGTCTGCGCCGGAATCCGTCACCAGGGTCCACGGCTGGGCAAGCTTTGCCCAGGCGTGGAAGGGACGCTTCCCCAGCTTGCCGGAATCGGCCAGGACGTAAACCGCGTCGCCGCGCCGGGCCATAAGCTCCTTCAGCCTGGTCTGCGCATGGTCCGCCTCGCAGAGCCCGTCGTCGGCGGTGACGGCGTCCGCGCCCAGGAACACGCGGTCAAAGCTCATGCGCTCCAGGGTGGCCTCAGCGAGGGGACCGACGAACGTCTGGCTCACGCCCCGCAGCCGGCCGCCGAGGCAGTCCACCTGGATCCCCGGCGAGTCGGCGAGTTCCTGCAGGGTGTTGATTCCCGGCGTGGTGACGGACAGGTTTTCCCGGCCACGCAGGGCGTGCGCCAGGGCACCGACGGTGGAACCGCCGTCGAGCAGGAGGTTCTCGCCGTCCTTCACCTCGGCCGCAGCCCAAGCCGCGATGGCGTGCTTTTGCTCGTACGCCACGCCGGTCCGCTGCCGCAGGGACGGTTCCGGGTGCGCCCCCAGCGCTACGGCCCCGCCGTAGGTCCGGGCCAACTTCCCCTGTTCGTTGAGGTGCGCGAGGTCGCGCCTGATGGTGGAGGCGGTGACCCGGAAATGCCGCGACAGCTCCTCCACAGACGCCAGCCCTGTGGTGACGGCGAGGTGGTAGATCTCTTCGCGCCTGGCTTTGGCGGTGGTCATCTGTAGCTCTCCTTTGCTGTCACCATCGTAGGGGTCCGGTCCGTCCCAAGCCTTACAGCGAAGCGCCGCCGCAGATCACGTAGTTCTGGCCCGTGATGGACTTTCCGTGCGGACCGAGCAGGAAACCGGCGAGCGCTGCAACGTCCTCGGGGTCCACGAGCCGGCCCAGCGCCGGCAGCTTCGGCGGCGTGGCCGCCCGTCCGGGGTCCCCCAGCATGGGTGTGTCCGTGGGTCCCGGCGACAGCACGTTCACGGTGATGCCGCGCGGGGCAAGCTCCTGCGCCCATGTCCGGCCCATGCCCATCAGCGCCGCCTTCGTGGCCGCGTACTGGCTCTTGCCCGCCTCGCCCGTGGAGGTCCGGCTGCCGATCAGCAGCACGCGGCCGCCGTCGGGCATCCGCGGCACCACCTCGTTGGCCAGCGCACTGGCCGCCCCCACATGGACGGCGAACATCCCCGCGAGCGCCCCGGGGTCCAGCTCGCCCAGCGGGGCGGTGCGCTGGTATCCGGCGGCGTGCACCAGCCCGTCCGCCGGGTCAATCCCGGCAACGGTTTCCGCCAGCGACGACGGGTCGGACAGGTCCGCGCGCAGCCACCGGAAGCCGGGCCCCAGCGAGGTCTCGCTGCGGCTCAGCCCGGTGACCGTCCAGCCGTCGGCCAGCAGCCGCTCGGCGATCGCCTTGCCGATGCCGGAGCTGCAACCCGTAACAACCGCATGGCGGGAACCGGTCATTGTGCGTCGCCGGCTTCGTTGTCCCCTCCGGGCGTCGTGCTGCCCTCGTAGGCCCACTGCGGATCCACGCGGACATACTTGATGGCCTGCCGGAAGTAGGTGTACGCGATGTTCAGCGCACTGTCGGGGCCCTGGTGGATGGACGGGTAGGAGTATTCCCTGTTCAGGCCGTCGCGGGAGTTATTGGAGAGGCAGTAGCCGTCCCCCACGTCGAGGTTGCGCCGGATGGGCCAGCTGCGGCCCGAATCCTCGGAGAGGGCCAGCGTCATGGGCGAGCGCGGCGTTCCCCAGAAGGCGCGCCGCCCGCCGTCGTCAGTCCCGTCGCCAACAGAAGGGGAAGGTTCGGCGGGCTGGCCCTGTTCGGCGGCCAGGCCGTCGTCGTCAATCTCGTCGTAGAGCGAAAGGCGCCGTTCGGTGTTCTCCTCCGCGCGGCTGTGGTTGTAGACCAGCGCCAGGCGCCCGTCGGCGAGCGCCGTGAACTGGATGGAGGAGTTGTTGTTGGGCAGCTCGGTGGGGACGGGTTCGCTCCAGGTGGTGCCGTCGTCGGGGGAACGGGATTCATAGATCGAGTCTGCCCAGCGGCTGCGGAACAGCGCCAGCAGTGAGCCGTCGGCCACGGGCTGGATGTTCATGTGGACACAGCCCAGGCTCCCCGGCAGGAGGTGCTCGCTCCAGGAGGCTCCGCCGTCGTCGGAAATCATCACGGCACTGTCGTCGCTGTTGCCCACCCACTTCTCCCCCGGCGTGGTGATGCAGCGGAAGATCGGGATGATCAGGCGGCCGGACGGGAGCAGCACCGGCAGCTGCCGGACAAACACGCCGCCCGTTTCGTTGGCGGGGAACAGCGTTTCCACCGGCCCCCAGGTGCGCCCGCTGTCCGTGGAAGTACGACGGCGGACCTCCGCCGTGTCCTGGTTGCCGGCCTTTTGCGCGGTGTACAGGAGCCAGAGCGTTCCGTCCTGGCCGGCAGAGCCCGGCACGGTGAACAGGATCGGGTTTTGCTCGGAGCGGGTGGAGTCGTCCGACAGCTGCTGGGCCGGTGACCACTGGCTGCTTCCCGGCTCCAGGGTGGAGAACCAGATGGAGATGTCCGGCACGCCCTCCTGCGTCCCGCCGAACCACACGCAGCCGAGGCGGCCGTCGGGCAGGGTCAGCAGGTTGGCGGCATGGCTCTGCACGGTGGGCGCCGGCAGGTAGGCGAAGTCTGCGCCGTCCGCACGTTTCACGGCGCCGTCGGGCGTGATGGTGCTGTAGCCGGCGTTGGTGGTCTGCATGCCTCAGCCCTCCGACCTGGCGGCGGCCAGGTGCGCCTTGGCAGCCAGCTCCAGGTGGGTCAGGTCCGACGCGACGGTGGTGAACGTGTAGCCCTGGCGCAGCCGCTGGGCGGCGATCTCCCCGGCAGCGGTGTGGATGCCCGCGGCGATGCCTGCCGAGGCGGCAGCTTCGGCAATGGTTTCCAGCGCTGCGTTGAACTCGGCCTCGATGGCGGGGTCGCCCGGGAAGGCACCGCCGACGGCGATGGCCAGGTCCGAGGGGCCCACGTAGATGCCGTCCAGGCCGGGCGTCGCGCAGATCTCCTTCACGTTGGCCAGCCCCTCGGGCGTCTCGATCATGGCGAAAACCAGGGTGGCGGCGTTGGCTTCGGCGGGCACGGGTCCGATCCGGAGGGCCGAGCGCATGGGCCCGTAGGACCGGCCGCCCAGCGGCGGGTACTTGGCCGCCGCGACGGCCGCGGCGGCGTCGGCGGCGTTGTTGATGAGCGGGACGATCACCCCGACGGCGCCGGCGTCGAGCGCCTTGCCGATTGCGGTGAAGTCGTTGGCCTCCACCCGCACCATGCCGACGGCGGTGTGCCCGGCGTCGATGGCCATCAGGCCGTTCAACACGCCGGAGTAGCCGAGCAGCCCGTGCTGCGCGTCCAGGGCGACGTAGTCGTAGCCGAGCCGGCTGATGCGTTCCGTGGCGACGGGCGCGTCCAGGACTGCCCAGTAGCCGACGGCCTGCTCGCGGGCGCGGACCTTGCGGGCGAATTCGGTAGCGAGTTCAGATGTCATGTGGTGTCTTCTGCCTTCAGTTCGGGAAATCAGCGGGGAATCAGCGGTTGTAGGCCGGCATGGGACCGCGGAGCCCGGAACCGACGGCGTCGCACGCGGCGGTGACGTCCTCGGGCAGCGGGCCCTTGGCTACGGCGGTGATGTTGGAGCGCAGCTGCTCCACCTTGGAACCGCCGAGCAGCATCGAGCCGACGCCGTCCCGGTAGGCGAGCCAGCGCAGGGACAGCTCGGCGAGGCTGATTCCTGCGTCCGAAGCGATGCCGGCCAGGGCGTTGACGGCGTCGAACAGCTGCTTGTCCCAGTAGCGCTGGGTGTACATGGCGGCCAGCTTGGAATCACCGAAGCGGCCCTCCGATGGCTTGGCTTCGAAGCTGTGCTTGCCGGTGAGCAGGCCGCCGCCCAGCGGGTTGTAGACCATGGTGTGGACGTTGTGCGTGGCGGCGAACTCGAGGTATTCCTCCTCCACCCGCCGGGCCACCAGGTTGTAGAGCTGCTGCGCCACGACCGGGGCGGGCGCACCCACCTCGCGGGCCACATGGATCACGTCGGCAATCTGCCAGGCCGCAAAGTTGGAGACGCCCAGCGCCCCGATCTTCCCTTCCGCCGTCAGTTCGGCCACGGTGCGCAGGGTGTCCTGCAGCGGGGTGGCCCGGTCCGGCTGGTGCAGATAGAACAGGTCGATGCTGTCCACGCCGAGCCGGCGCAGGCTGCCTTCCACGCTGCTGCGCAGCCCTTGCGGGGACAGCGGCGAGTGCTGGCCGTGATCGGCGTGCGGCATGCCGGCCTTGGACGCGAGTATGACCTCGTCGCGGCGCCCCTTGAGAAGACGCGCGAGCATTTCCTCTGTCACGCCGCCCACGTAGGCGTTGGCGGTGTCGATCGTGGTGATGCCGGCGTCGAGCGCCTCCTCCACCATGCGTCCGGCGGTGGCCTCATCGGCCGTGTCGCCGAACGTCATGGTGCCCAGGACCAGCCGCGAGATGGGAAGCTTCAGTCCTTCCACCGGGGTGCCTTCTGGCTGCTTGCTCATGCGTTGATTCTCCGTGGTTGCAGTATCGGTTGGGTTCGGGGCGGGATCAGGAAGCCGTTCAGGTGCCTTTCAGGCCAGCGACCGGACCACGTGGCGCGGCTTGAGGC
Source organism: Arthrobacter sp. NPDC057013 (assembly GCF_042674585.1). Lineage (NCBI taxonomy): Bacteria > Bacillati > Actinomycetota > Actinomycetes > Micrococcales > Micrococcaceae > Arthrobacter > Arthrobacter sp. NPDC057013. The sequence goes on along the minus strand of NZ_JBHUSE010000013.1, from coordinate 103,505 downwards.
CGCGCATGGTGGACGGGTCGAGGGCGGCGCGGCGGAGCTTGCGGGTGTAGTCCTCCTTGGGCGCGGTCAGCACGGATGCAGTACTGCCGGACTCCACGAGCTTGCCGCGCTGCATGACCATGACGCTATCGCTGATCTCCTGCACCACGCCAAGGTTGTGCGAGATGAACACGTAGGTGATGCCGGTTTCGTCCTGGATGGACTTCAGCAGCCGCAGCACCTGGGCCTGGACGGAGACGTCCAGTGCGCTTGTGGCTTCGTCGCAGACCAGCAGTTCAGGCTTGGAGGCGAGCGCGCGGGCAATGCCGATGCGCTGCCGCTGGCCGCCGGAGAACTCGGCAGGGTGGCGGTCCAGGGACCTGGCCGGCAGGCCCACCTGGTCGATCAGCGTCGCGGCTTCCCTGTGCCGTTCGGCCTTGGACCGGACGCCCTGCAGCTTCAGCGGCTCGGCCACGATCTCCTGGGCGGTGAGGTGCGGGTCCAGGGAGCCGTAGGGGTCCTGGAAGACCATCTGGAACTTGGCACGCAGCGGCCGCAGCTTGGCTTCGCTGAGCGCGGCCAGGTCCGTGCCGTCAAGTTCGATCCGGCCGCTGGCCGGCGTCACCAGGCGCATTAGCGCCTTGGCGATGGTGGATTTTCCGCAGCCGGATTCCCCGACGACGGCGATCGTCTTGCCCTTGTCCACGGAGAAGGACACGTCATCCACGGCGCGGAACGTGCCGCCGGGGACGTGGTAGTCCACCACGAGGTTCTCGACGGACAGGAACGGCTTAGTCATGCTGGCCTCCGGTGCTGGTCAGGGCGGCGTCGCCGGCCGTGGCCGTAGTGGATTTCGGGTCGGTGCTTCCGGCGGGAGTTTCGTCCCACGGGCCCAGGACGGGCACCGCGGCCAGCAGGCTGCGGGTGTACTCCGTGGCCGGGTGCTCCACGATCTGCTGGACGTCGCCGGACTCCACAAAGGAGCCGTCCTTCATGACGTGGATGCGGTCCGAGATGAGCCGGGCCACGCCGAGGTCGTGCGTGATCATCAGGATGCCGATCCCGCGCTGCTCCTGGAGTTCCAGCAGGAGGTCCAGGATGCCGGCCTGCACGGTGACGTCCAGCGCCGAGGTGGGTTCGTCGGCCACCAGCAGCTGCGGTTCGCTGGCCAGGGCGATTGCGATCAGCACGCGCTGGAGCATGCCGCCGGAGAGCTGGTGCGGGTACTTCTTCAGCTGCACCTCCGGTGTGGGAATGTGCACCTGTTCCAGCAGCCGGATGGCGCGCGACCGGACGGCGTCCTTGTCCTTGGAGGCGGCGCCGGCGATCCGGATCGCCTCCGAGAGCTGGCTGCCGATGGAGTGCACGGGGCTCAGCGCGGTCATCGGGTCCTGCGGGATGAGCGCGAGGGTGCGGCCGCGGACCTTGTCGATGGCCTTGGGTGTGGCCACCACGTCCACGCCGTCGATGAGCACGGTGCCGGACAGCACCGCCAGATCGTCCGGGAGCAAACGGAGGATGCCCATCGCCGTCGTCGATTTGCCGGAACCGGACTCACCGATAATGGTGACCGTTTCACCGCGGTGGATGCTGAAGTTCACCGAATCCACGGCCCGGATGATGCCCGCGTCCGTGATGAGCTCCACCTGGAAGTCGCGGACCTCGAGCAGTGCCTGCCCAGCTTGTGCGTTCATGTCAGGCACCCTTCTTCTTGCGGCGGGGACGGTCGCGGAGTCCGTCGCCCAGCAGGTTCACGCCCACCACCATCAGCACGATCACCAGGCCGGGCAGCGTGACCATCCACCAGGAGGTGGTGATGTAGTCCTGGCCGTCGGAGATGATGCGCCCCCAGGTGGCGAACGGCCGCTGGGGGCCGGCGCCGAGGAAGCTGAGGGCGCTCTCGAGGAGGACGGCCTGTGCCAGGAGCAGCAGCACCACGAGGGTTGCCTGCTTGATGACGTTCGGGATGATGTGCCGGATGAGGATCTGGATGCGGTGCAGCCCAAGGATGCGCGCCGCGGAGACGTATGGTTTTTCGCGTTCCACCAGCACCATGGACCTGGTCAGCCGGGCCACTTCCGGCCACTGGGCAATCGCAATGACGAAGGTGATCACCGGAATGGACGGGCCGAAGAGGGCCACCACCAGGAGCAGCATCATGAGCAGCGGCAGGGACATCTGGGCTTCGAGGAGCCGGGAGACCACCGTGTCCACCCAGCCGCCGAAGTAGCCTGCGGCTGCACCGAGGATGATGCCGATGGCGCCGGAGACCACCACGGCCAGGATGCCGATGGTCAGGGAGACCTGGCCGCCGTGCAGGACGCGGGAGAGCAGGTCGCGGCCCAGCTGGTCGGTGCCGAACAGGTGGCCGTCCACCAGCGGGGCAAGCCTGCGGGCTGAGAGGTCCTGGTGGTTGGCGTCCGGCAGGGGAAGCACCTGGGCCAGCAGGATGGGGATGATGACGAGCAGCGTGCAGACGGCACCGATGCGCAGTTTCCACTTGGCGGCGTTGCGGCGGCGGGTGGCGCCGGCCTTGGCGACGAGTTCCTTGGTGACGGCGCTGGGCGACGGCGTCCGTGAGGGTTGTGCGGCGGAGGCCGCCGGTGTTGCGGTGTCGCTGAGGCTCATGCTGCTGCCGCCTTTCCAAGACGAACGCGGGGATCAAGAAGCGGGTAGGCGAGGTCGATGACGAGCTGGACGGCTACGGCCAGCAGGGACGTCAGCAGGACTGTCGCCTGGATGAGGGGGTAGTCGCGGGTCTCGAGGGCCCGGACAATCAGGGAGCCGACGCCGGGCCAGGCGAACACGACTTCCACCACCACCACGCCGTTCAGCATGGCCGCGAAGCGGGTGCCCAGGGCGGTGAAGACCGGGATGGCGGAGTTGCCCATGGCGTAGCGCCAGGTCAGCGCCGGGCTGCCCACGCCCCTGGACCGCGCCACGGTCAGGTACGGGGCCGCGAAGTTGGTGGTCATCTCCCGCCGCACCATCCGCGAGATCAGCGCGATCTGCAGGATGGCGATGGTGACGGTGGGAAGGACCAGACCGCCCCAGGTGGCGAAGCCGGAGGCCGGGAACAGCGGGATCAGGACGGCGAAGCCGGTCAGGAGCATGATGCCGGTCCAGAAGTCCGGCATGGACTGCCCGGCGATGGTGAGGACGTTGACGCCGAGTTCCCGGTTGGTGTCCGGGCGGCGGGCCATCCACACACCCAGCGGGATGGCGACCACCGCGGTGAGGAGGATGGCCGAGGTGGCGAGGGTCAGCGTGTACGGCATCCGCTCCGCCACCACCTGCATGGCCGGCGCCTGGAAGGAGTAGGACGTGCCGAGGTTTCCGCTGAATAGCTGCTGCAGGAAGATCCAGTACTGCTCCAGCACGGGCCGGTCCAGGCCGAACTGTTCGCGGACCCTGGCCAGCTGCTCGGTGGTGGCCAGCGGACCGGCGTAGGACACGGCCGGGTCACCGGGGGCGAGGCGGATCAGGACGAAGACCGTAGAGACCGTCAGGAAGACGGTCAGCAGGCCCTGGCCCAGCCGCTTGAGGATGTACGTGGTCATGACTCAGGCCTCCAGCCGGACGTCAACAAGGGGGTAGGAGTTGGTGGGCGCCAGTGCCAGGTCCGCCACGCGCTTCTGGTGGGCCAGCACCGACTTGGGAACGAACGCCCAGGCGCACGGCCAGGTGTCCCAGATGGCCTTCTGGGCAGCGGCGAGCAGCTGCCCGCGGCGTGCCGGATCCACCTCGGAGGACGCGGCCTGGATCTTGGCCTGCACCTCCGGGACCACATAGCCCTGGTAGGTGTCGCGGGTCTTTTCCTTTTCCGCGGTGCCAGCGTACATACCCTGCATCATGGTGATGGCCAGGCCGGTGGGGCTGCTGAAGCCGTTGCCCAGCAGGTCCCAGTCGCCCTGCTTGCCCTGGCGCCAGGCCAGGATGTTGCCGCCGGGCTCGAACTGCTGCAGCTGGGTCTTCACGCCGATGTTGCCGAACATCTCCACGAGCGCCTCCATCACGGAGGTGTCGGAGGCGAACTCGCCGGTTTCCCAGATGATCTTCAGGTTCAGGTCGGTGACCCCGAGGCTCTTCAGCGTGGCCTTGGCCTTCTCCGGATCGTAGGTGTAGTTGCCGGTCTTGGCGAAGCCGGTGAGGCTGGACGGGACCACGCCCTCGGCCTCGCTGACCGAGTCAACCAGCACGTCCTTGACCAGCGCCTCGCCGTCGACTGCCCAGCTGAGGGCCTGGCGGACGCGGACGTCGGACAGCGGGTGGCTGGACGGCTTGCGGAAGTTGTAGAAGATCTGGTTCAGGCGGAGGCTTGATGCCTCGGCCAGGACGACGCCGGGAAGTCCGGCGAGCTGTTCGCGTGAGTCGGGCGTGATGGAGTCAATGACGTCCACCTCGCCGCTTCGCAGCGCGATGACGCGGCTGGATTCCTCCGGCAGGAAGCGGACTTCGACGTTGTCCACCTTGGGGGCCGGGCCCCAGTAGTTCTCGTTGCGCTTGAGGCTGTAGGTGCCGGCGCCGCGGTTGAACTTGGTCACCACATAGGGGCCGGTGCCGACGCCCTCCTGCAGTTCCTCCGGCTTGTTCTTGGCTGCCGGGCTGATCAGGATCATGCTCATGAGGGAGTCGAGGATGGGGATGGGGTTCTTGGACTCCATCCGGAACGTCCGGTCATCCACCGGGACCACAGTGGGGAATTCGGGGAAGAACCCGGCGACGAAGGAGCCCTGCACCTGCTGGTACATCTTCAGGGCCGTGGCAACGTCCTCGATCTTCAGCGGCGTGCCATCGGAGTATTTGACGCCTTCGCGCAGCCGCACCGTCCACGCGGTGGGCGAGGTCATCTCGAACCGGTCCGCGAGGACCAGAATCGGCTTGGTTTCGGGGCCGATGGCGGTCAGTCCCTGCCGCACGGCGCGCTGGACGGTGACCGCGGCGTCGAACTGGTTGAGCTTGTTGTCCAGGCTGACGAGGGACCTGTTGAGGGCCAGCGTCAGGGTGCTGGGTCCCGGCAGGCCGGTGGGACCGGCACACCCGGCCATGGAGCCTGTGCCCAGGAGAAATCCGGCGGCTGCGCCAAACTGCAGGAGGCGGCGCCGTGAGATCTCACTTCCTTGAGGAAGAACGGTCATCGCTGACCTCTCGGTTGAATGGGACGGCTGGCGGCCGGATGGCCTGCGCCGTGTTACGTGCATCACTCTGCCACCCCTGCGCGAAATGCGCAACTGTTCTAGCGCAATTCGCGCAGGTATGCCATCATGGTGCTACCGACAACCCAAGAAGGGAGGACGACGTGACTGCAGTACTTATCCAGGCCGACGACTTTTCCGGCGCAGCAGAAGTAGGGCAATGCTTTGCAGCCCACGGGCTGGACACGCGGCTCCTCCTGTCGCCCGATGCGAACACCGAAAGTGCAGCGGACGTTCTGGTGGTGGACACGCATTCGCGGGCCGTTGCCCCTGAGTTCGCAGGCGCGGCTTCGGCAGCCGTCTTCGGCAGCGCCGCTGCCGCCAGTGCCGGCGTTCTGTTCAAGAAAATCGATTCCCTGTGGCGCGGCAATATCGGCCCGGAACTCGCCGCGATTTCGGCTCTGGGCCACCACGTGGTGGTGGCCGGCGCACTCCCCCAGCTGAACAGGACCGTGGTCGGCGGACGGCCCTTTGCGGACGGCGTCCCGCTGGTGCGCACCGACCTGTGGCGGGCAGAGCCGGCCGCTCCGCCCGCGGAGATCGCGCAACTGCTGGGGGCTGGTACTTCGGTGCGGCTTGCGGAGCTGTCCGCGGTGCGGTCGCACGGCCTGGCGGCCTTCCTTGCGGACGCACTTTCCGGGACCGCTTCGAGTGCCACTCCCGCCACCGTAATTGTCGACGGCGAAACTCCGGCCGACCTCGAAGCCGTTGCGGACGCGCTGCTGGAGCTGGCCTTCAGCGCCGGCGGACGGCGGATCGTGCTGGCCGGGACCGGGGGGATGGCCCTGCTGCTGGCCGCCAAACTGGGCAGCAACTCTGCGCGGAACGCGCAGAAACACGTGCCACAAGCCCTGACGACCGCGGGCGGACGCCGGCCGGTGCTGGCCGCCGTCGGCTCCGCCTCGGCAAAGGCCGCGGCGCAGCTGCGGAACCTGGAAGCCGGTGGCTTCACCGCGCTGCGCATCGCCCCGGACGAGCTGACGCGTCCGGAGGGTTTCCGCCCACGGCTCGCCGAGGCGCAGCTGCTGCTGGCGGCAGGCAAGCCTGCCGCCCTGACTGTCAGTGCCGTCGTCGTCAATCCGCGTGAGTCCGGCAGGATCGTGCGGAACCTCGCGCGGCTGGCTGCCGGCGCGGCAAATGGTCCCGAGCGGCTGACGGACCTGATCCTCACCGGCGGCGAAACGGCCCGCGAGGTACTCGACGCCCTCGGCATACGCTCGCTGACCCCGCTGGTGTCCGTGCAGCACGGCGCCGTGGTCAGCCTTTCCGACGACGGGCGGCTGGTGGGCACCAAGCCCGGCAGCTTCGGCAACAACGACGCCCTCACCCAGCTTTACTCCGCCATCAAAGACCTCCGGTCTTCCAACAGCACACCCCATTCCTCCCTCGAACCTGGAGCACCCATGACATCTGCAGTGAACGCAACCGAACAGGACACCCGGCCCTTCATCGCCGTGACCATGGGGGACGGCGCCGGCGTGGGCCCCGAGGTGACCGTCGGTGCCCTCCTCGACGAAAACGCCTACCGCGACTGCCGTCCGGTGGTCATCGGCGACGTCCACCGGCTGCAGTTGGGCACGAAGGCGCTGGGCGTGGAAGCGGACATCGTCGAGGTGGAGACCGTGGGTGAGGCGGTCTTCGAAGCCGGCCGGATCAACGTGATCGACCCCAAGCTGCTCTCGGCCGACCTGCCGTGGGGCCAGGAGTCCGCCGAGGCCGGCAACGCCGCCTACCACTACATCCGGATCGCCTGCGAGCTGGGCATGGCAGGCCAGGTCCAGGGCATCTGCACGGCGCCCTTGAACAAGGCCGCGCTGCACAAGGCGGGCCACATCTACCCGGGCCACACCGAACTGCTGGCGCACTTCATGGGCATCGAGGAAGTGTCCATGATGCTGTCCACGCCCAAGGTCAAGGTCATCCACGTCACCACGCACATCGGCCTCATTGACGCGATCAACAAGATCGAGCCCGGCCTGGTGGAGCGGACCGTGCGCCGCGGCCACAGCGCCATGCAGCGCGCCGGCATCGCCAACCCGAAGATCGGCGTGTGCGCGATCAACCCGCACGCCGGCGAAAACGGCCTGTTCGGCTACGGCGAGGAGGCCGAAAAGATTACTCCTGCCATCGAGAAGCTGCAGGCCGACGGTATCGACGCGCGCGGCCCGCTCCCGGCGGACACTGCGTTCTTCCTGGCCGGACGCGGCGACTACGACCTCATCGTTGCGATGTACCACGACCAGGGCCACGGACCCATCAAGGTCCTAGGCATCGAGGCCGGCGTCAACATCACGGTGGGCCTGCCCGTCATCCGCACTTCCGTGGACCACGGCACCGCCTTCGACATCGCGGGCAAGGGCATCGTGGACGTGCGCAGCATGATCGAGGCGCTGCGCCAGGCGGCCGAAATGTCACCCAGCCCCGCGGCAGCCTAGCCCAGCCCCGCGGCAGCGTGGGTACTAGGAGATCTGCAGGCCGCCGTTGATGTCGTACGTCGCCGCGGTGATGTAGCCGGCGTCCTCCCCCATCAGGAACACCATGAGGGCGGCGATGTCGCGGACCGTGCCCACGCGGCCGACGAGGATGTCCCGGGACATGTCCGCCTTGCGTTCGTCGGTCAGGGTGCCGCCCATGATGTCGGTGTCCACGGGGCCGGGGGCGATGCAGTTGACGGTGATGTTGTACTGGCCCATCTCCCGCGCGAGCGCACGCGTGAAGCCGATGATGGCTGCTTTCGAGGCGCTGTAGGCCACCTTGGAGTAGGTGCCGCCGCCGCGCTGCGCCGAGATGGAGGACACGCTGACCACCCGGCCGAGCCTGCGCTCGATCATCCCGCGGAGCACGCGCTGGGTGACCAGGAACGTGCCGGTCATGTTGATCCGGAAGACCCGCTCCCAGGCCTCGAGCGTCTCGTCCATGAACTCGGTGGGCGAACTGATGCCGGCCAGGTTCGCGAGCGCCACGATGGGCGGCATGTTGGCCTCCACCTCGTCGATGGCGGCGTTCACGGTGGCCTGGTCCGAGACGTCGGCCCCGACGCCCCTGGCCAGGACGCCATACACGGAGGAGATGTCCTCCGCCGCGCGCCGTGCCGCGTCGCCGTCGATATCGAGGATGGCAACGGACCAGCCCTCGCTGGCGAGCATCTCCGCCGTCGCGCGGCCAATGCCCCGTGCGGAGGCGGCCCCGGTCAGCACCGCGGTGCGTTCGGCCGGGAACGTGTCGTGGTGCGTCATATCTGTGATCCCCTTCTGGTGCCTGATGTTGTTGGTACGGTGCCGTCAGTACTCGGCGTCGTCAGTAGGTCGTATCGTCGAATTCGTCAGCAGCCACCGCTTCCTCACCCACGGCGGCGTGCGTGCCCGGCTTCACGTGTCCCTCGGGACGCCTGCGGGCGTACAGGTAGGTGGCGACGGCCGTAACAGCCAGGCAGGCGGCCAGGAAGAGCAGGCCCGAACGGTTGTCGCCGGTGGCATCGTTGAGCACGCCCACGATGTACGGCGCCACGAAGCCGCCCAGGTTGCCGAGTGAATTCACCATCGCGAGGCCGGCCGCGGCGGCGGCTCCCACCAGCGCGGTGGAGGGCATCGCGAGGAACGGTGCGATGGCGGAGTAGATGCCCATGGCCGCGAGGGTCAGGGCGATCATGGCCAGGACCGCGTTGACCTGCACCAGGCTGCCGGCAGCCACCAGGCCGACGGCGGCCATCACCATGCTGATGCTGGCGGGCAGCACACGGTTGCCGGTGCGGTCAGACCGCCTGCCCCAGAAGTACACGAACACCGCGGCGATCGTGTACGGGATGGCGACGATGAAGCCCACCTGGGTGGTGTTGAACTTGCCCAGCGCGGCGACGATGGTGGGCATCCACAGGCCCAGGCCGTAGATGCCGCAGACCAGGCCGAAGTACAGCGCCGAGTAGGCGACCGTGCGGGAATCCTTCAGGCCGGCGAGGAAGTGGTGCGGCTGCCCTTTTTGCTTGTGGGCGAGTTCCTCGTCCATGGTCCGGGTGAGCCATTCGCGTTCGTCCGCGGCGAGCCAGTGGGCGTGGCTTGGCTTGTCCGTCATGAGGACCGGGGTGAGGAGGCCGAGGAGGATGGCCGGGATGCCTTCAATGATGTACAGCCACTGCCATCCGTGCAGGCCTGCGACGCCTTCCATCTGGAGCAGCAGGCCGGACACGGGGGCGCCGAGTGCGTTGGAGACGGGCTGGGCGAGGATGAAGATGCCCAGCACCAGCACGCGCTGCGGGGCGGGGAACCACAGCGTCAGGTAGAAGAGGATGGCGGGGAAGAAGCCGGCCTCGGCGGCGCCGAGCAGGAAGCGGACGACGTAGAAGGTGGTCTCGCCGTTCACCAGCGCCATGGCAGTGGCGAAGATGCCCCACGAGATGAGGATGCGGGCGATCCACTTACGCGCGCCGAACCGGTACATGCCCGCGTTGCTGGGGATTTCCAGGAGCGCATACCCGATGAAGAACATGCCTGCACCGAGGCCATAGGCTGCGGCACTGAGCCCGATGTCCTCGCTCATTGTCAGCTTGGCGAAACCGACGTTGTTCCGGTCCAGGTAAGCCACGAAGTACAGCAGCACGATGAGCGGCATGAGGCGGCCGCGGACTTTCCGAAGGGTCCGGTTGCCCAGTTCGTCCAGGTGGTTCGCCGGATTCATTGCGGTCATGGTGCACCTCGCAGGGAGAGACGGGTCCGCCCGGGTTCCGCGACGGAACAGTTAATGTGTACCACCCCGCCCAGAAATAGTCATCATGCTTACTAAATTCTTGAGGTTCGCTAGTTCCTGCTGTTCAGCCACTCCAGGAGCCGGTCCAACGGCCACGTGGTGATGATCCGCTCGGCCGGAACCCCGTTGCGCTCGGCACGCTCGGCGCCGTACTGCAGGAAGTCGAGCTGGCCGGGCGCGTGGGCGTCGCTGTCGATGCTGAACAGGCAGCCGGCCTCGAGCGCCAGCTGCATCAGGTTGTCCGGCGGATCCTGGCGTTCCGGCCGGGAGTTGATTTCGACGGCGACACTGGCTTCCGCGCAGGCCGCAAAGACCCGCTCGGCATCGAATTCGGACTCGGGACGGGTCCCGCGGGATCCCTGCAGCAGGCGGCCGGTGCAGTGGCCCAGGACGTTGGTATGGGGATCGGAGATGCCGCCGAGCATCCGGTCCGTCATGGTGCGCCGGTCGGAGCGGAGCTTGGAGTGCACGCTGGCCACCACCACGTCCAGCCGGTCCAGCATCTCCGGCGTCTGGTCCAGCTCGCCGCTTTCCAGGATGTCCACCTCGATGCCGGAAAGCAGCCGGAAACCGCCGTCCGCGTCGGCGTTCAGGCCTGCCACCACGTCCAACTGGTCGGTGAGCCGTTCGGCGGTCAGTCCGTTCGCGATTTTGAGGTTCGGGGAGTGGTCCGTCAGGGCGAGGTATTCCCGGCCCAGGTGCCGGGCGGCGTCGGCCATCAGCTCCGGCGGGGAACCGCCATCGGACCAGTCGCTGTGGCTGTGCAGGTCGCCGCGGAGCAGCGGGCGCAGCCCGTCTCCCCCGGCGGCGAGCGGCTTGGCGCCGCCCTGCCGCAGCTTTTCCAGGTAGTCGGGGACCCCGCCTTCCACAGCCTGCCGGATCACGGTGAAGGTGGTGTCGCCGATCCCCTTCGTCCGCTTGAGCCGGCCGTCACGGGTGCGCTCCGCCACCTCGTCCGGCGTCAGCCCGCTGATGACGCCGGCCGCCTTCCGGAAGGCCTGGACCTTGAACGTCGGCGCGGCAGAGCGCTCGAGCCAGAAGGCGATCTCGTTGAGGGCGTCCGCGGCGTCCATTCTGCCCCTTCCCGGCGACGGCGGTTTTCAGTCCTGGTGCAGCTGGATGTAGTTGCCGCAGCCGTCGTCGAAGACTGCGGAGAGCCCGGAGGGATCCTCAGCCGGCTCGCCCCGGAACCGGACGCCGGCGGCGGACAGCCGCTCATACTCGGCCCGGACGTCAGGTGCGCCAAAGACGATCGCGGGGATCCCGGCGTCGTACAGTCCCTTGCTGTAGGCGGAGGCGATGGGGTTGTCGCTGGGCTCCAGCAGCAGGCCCACGGTGCCGGCCGCTCCGGGGTCCTTGACGATGAAGAGGTTGTGCTCGGGCATGGCCATGAGGGTGTCGAAGCCGAGGGTCTCCGTGTAGAAGGAGTGCGCCGCGGCAGGGTCCTGGACGTGGATGCTGCACATTTTGAGTCGCATGGCGCCTACGCTACGCCGCGGGGCCGCCGCTGCAAACCCGGCCCACTGGCCGCAGCTGCACCCATTGACCGGGGCTTCCGCAGGGGCTGCAATTTAAGTGCGGCCCGATTTGCCGGGCTGCGCCCGTCCTTGGGAGGTGCAGTGGTGCCCGCAGTTTCCGAAGCCGCCCCCTTGGGGCTGCTGCAACTGGTCCTCTGGAGTGCAGTGCTGGTGGCCGCCGTCGCCTGCACGGTTTTCGTGGTGCGCCACCATCTAAAGACGTCCGACGGCGACAGTTCAGACCTGCTGTTCTGGGACCTTTTCGGCGGGGCAGTGGTGATTGCCCCGGCACTGCTCATCCCCGCGGTGGCCTCGCCCCCGGCTGGCCTGGCACTGGCCGCCGTGGCGGGTGTGAGCGGCATTGCCGCCTACCGCAGCAGCCCTGCCGTGCTTTCCTGGCATGACGCCCGGCGGCGCCGGCGGGTGGACGGCCCGCGGTGCCGGGCGGCCGCCGTCGTGCATGAGGCGATCGTGGGACGCTGGGCGCGCTACGAACTCGACCCCGCGCTGGCCATCAGCTACCCGGACCTGGCGGACGTGCGGCGGCCCGAAACTGCCGCGTTTATCAAGGCCCTGCGGGAGGCCGAGACGCTGAAAATCCTCGCCGATCCTGAGTACCCGCATGCCGTCGAACGCCTCGGCCTGGCGCTGGACTGCGCGGAAACCGCGGCGGGTGTCCCGGCAACTCTGCGGCCCGCCGTGTCCCCCGGGTTGCAGCGGGCCGGTTGGCGGGTGCGGCCTTAGGATGGGGCCATGTCAACATACTCAGTGTCGCGCAGCACAGTGATCCCCGCCCCCGCCAAGGATGTGTTTCCGCTGGTCAACAGCTTCCGCGAGTGGCCAAAGTGGTCGCCGTGGGAGACCGTGGACCCTGAGATGAAGCGCACCTACTCCGGCGCGGAATCCGGGGCCGGCGCCAAGTACGCCTGGAGCGGCAACCGCAAGGCGGGCGCCGGCAACATGGAAATCGCCGAGTCGCAGGAGCCTGATGTGATTCGGATCCGGCTGGAGTTCACCAAGCCGTTCCCGGGAGTGAACCCCACCACCTTTACGTTCGTTCCTGAGGGCGGCGGCACCCGCGTCACCTGGGCCATGACCGGCGAGCACAAGGGCATCGGCAAGGTCTTTGCACTGTTCATGAACATGGACAAGATGGTGGGCGGCGACTTCGAGAAGGGGCTGGCGTCGCTGGCCGCTGCCGCCGGGACCAGGCAGGCCTAGCCGCGCTGTGCACGCCGGGCTGCTCTCCCAGCTCGGCATCAACCCTGCGGACCTGCTGGGCAAGCTTCCCGGCGGGTTGGGCGACAAGCTTGGAGGCCTCGGGCTGTAGCGGGCGCGCAGCGAAGAGACAGGTTCCCGCGGTGCCTGTCTTTTTCTGTGCGCACGGACGCTGGATTATCGTCTAAACAGAGCACTGATCGACGGCAACCGACGGAGGGGCAAGACGCATGAAGCCAGCAGCTGCGCCACGGCAGCGGCGCCTCCGGCAGGATTCGATCCGCAACCAGCAGGAACTCGTTGCGGCTGTGGGCGAGCTTCTCCGCGAGGACCCGGGCTCGGCAACCATGCCGGCCGTGGCTGAGCGGGCGGGGCTCTCCCTGGCAACCGCCTACCGGTACTTTCCCACGCTCGATGAGCTGCACCGCAAGTTCATGCTGAGCGTCATCGACGAGCTTTACGAGTCCACGAAGACCCTGCACAGCCATGGGCTGGATCTGTTCAAGGACACCATGGCCCAGTGGCTCAAGGTGGTGGCCGAATACGGCCCGGCCATGGTTCTTGTCCGTTCCCGCGAAGGCTTCCTGACGAGGCTGAAGGCGGGCGAACCCCATGCCTGCGCACTTGAACGGGTATGGGGACCACCCGTCCGTCAGCTGCTCGAGGAAGCCAACATTGACGAAAACCAGCTTCCCTACGCACTTTCGCTGTTCAACGCCATGTTCAACTCCAGGGAAATCATGGATTTCCGGGCCGTGGAGGGCATGCCGGACGAGCAGCTCGTGCAGCGGTGCAGCCGCCTGTATTGGAGCGCCCTGCAGGGATTGCGTGACACGGAAGCCGCTAAATAACACTGTAGTCTTAGATAAGAGCCGGGCACTCGGCGTCGTAATAGCTACATAAGACGGTTGAGGACAGCGGCTTGGATGGAGTCTTAAAGGGATTCTTTGTGGTGGGCATGGTCCTGCTCGTCGGCTACATATTGGCCAGGACGAACGCCCTTGGACCCCACGGAACGAAGGTCCTGTCCACCCTGACATTCATGGTCGGACTGCCGAGCCTGATGTTCTCGACAATCGCTTCCCGGCACATCTCCGAAGTACTCAGCCAGACAGGCCTCATCTCCGTCGTCACGGCACTGTGCTGCATGGCGCTGTTCGCGCTCAGCGGGGCAATTGGCCGGTGGGGCGTCCGGCGCACGACGGTAGGCGCGCTGGCCACGGGAATCGTCAATTCCACGAACCTCGGCGTTCCGCTGTCGTTGTACATCCTGGGCAGTGCCACCTTCGTCACCCCGATCATGCTGTTCCAGCTCGCGCTCGTGACCCCGGTGGCGCTGACCATCCTGGACCTGACCGATCCTGCCGGGAAAAAGGCCTCCGTGTGGAGCATCCTGTCCACTCCCCTGCGCAACCCTGTCACGGTGGCGGCCATTCTCGGCGTCATCGTCAGCGCGGCCGGGATTGAACTTCCTGCCCTGGTGCTGGATCCGTTGAAGCTGGTGGCCCAGCTGACCGTTCCCCTGATGCTGATCATCTTCGGCATGTCGCTCCACGGCCTGTCACCGCGCCAGGGCACGGTGGACCGCGTCCCGACCCTCTTCGCGGTGATTCTGAAGTCGGCGGTCCAGCCGTTACTCGCATGGCTGCTGGCCGTGTTTGTCTTCCACCTCGATACCTTCAGCACCTTCGTCGTCACGGCCTGCGCGATCCTTCCCACCGGCCAGAACGTCGTCCTGTACGCCGTCCGGTACGGTGTGGGCCAGAATCTTGCGCAATCCACGGCGGTACTGACATCCGCTTTGGCCGTCCCGCTCCTTCTGGGGGCGGCCTGGATGTTTGGCTGATCCCGGCCCAGACCACTGACGGCGGGCGCCTGCCCGGAATAAACTGCGCCATGGACTTCGTGAACAGTGATACGTCTTCGCTGGATCCCTTCCCGCAGTACGAACGGATGCGGGAATCTGCCCCCGTCTACCACGATGAGCAATCCGGAAGCTGGCATGTCTACAGGTACGACGACGTCCAGCGGGTTTTGTCCGAACACGGCACCTTCTCTTCAAAGATGGGAGGGGACAATCCGTCCGAGACTGGCCAGTTGTTTGCGGCGAGTCTAATCACGGCAGATCCGCCCCGGCACCGGCAGTTGCGCTCCCTGGTCACCCAGGCCTTTACCCCGAAGGCAGTGGACGGGCTCGCGCCGCGCATCTCTGCACTGACGGAGGAGCTGCTGGACGGGATCGCTTCCAAGGGATCAGCCGACCTCATCGCCGAGCTGGCCTACCCGCTGCCGGTGATCGTCATCGCCGAGCTCATGGGCATCCCCGCCGAGGACCGCGACCGGTTCAAACACTGGTCAGACGTCATCGTCAGCCAGACGCAGTCCGGAGCCCGGACTGCCGACCACAGCACCACCAACCGGGAGATGGCCGAGTACTTCATGGCCCTCATCGAACACCGCAGGCGCCGGCCCGGGAATGACCTGGTCAGCAGCCTGCTGGCGGCCGAGATCGACGGGCAGAAGCTGAGCGTGGCCGAGCTGCTGGGCTTCTGCAGTCTGCTGCTGGTGGCCGGCAATGAGACCACCACCAACCTGATCGGCAACGCGGTCCTTTGTTTCACTGAGGCCCCCGGAACGACGGAACGGCTCCGCGCCGAACCGGCGCTGCTCCCCCAGGCCATTGAGGAAGTGCTGCGCTACCGTTCCCCCGTCCAGTCCATGTACCGGATAACCGCCGGCGAGACTACGCTGGGCGGCGTTCAGGTTCCGGCCGGCGCGCCGCTGGTGGCCTGGATCGGTTCGGCCAACCGCGATGAGCGCCAGTTCCAGCGTCCTGACCACTTCGACCTGGACCGGACGCCGAACCGGCATCTCGCTTTTGGCCACGGCATCCACTTCTGCCTCGGCGCCCCGCTGGCCAGGCTCGAAACGAGGATCGCACTGCAATCCGTCCTGGAGCGGCTCCCCGGGCTGGCCCTCACACCGGAAGCCCACCTTGAACGAATGGACAGCACCATCGTTTACGGCGTCAAGGAGCTGCCTGTCAGCTGGCAGGCTGCCAGGGAGCAGCAGTGAACACGCCTCTTGACCCCGGCGGACCGTGGCACCGATGCTTGTTTCTTCGTTGTGTCACCGTGCGAGGAAGGCCGCTGATGTCCGCTACTCGATCTGCCCTGTCCAAATTCCGATGGCTTCCAGCATTGGCCGCCACCGCCGTACTGATGCTTCAGGCCGTCCCGGCCGAGGCAGCCAATGCCGGCGTCGGCAATGATGTTTCGTGGCCCCAGTGCGGCAAGGCCCTGCCAAAGGGACCCGCCTTCGGCATCGTGGGGGTCAACAATGGCCTGGCAAACACCACGAATCCGTGCCTGGCCACCCAGCTGACATGGGCAGCGTCGTCCACGGGTACCGCGGGCCAGCCCAAGGTGCAGCTGTACGTCAACACCGCCAACCCGGGACTGGCCGGCAGCTGGTGGCCCACCAGCAACACCTACGCCGGGACCAAGGTCTTCAACCCCTACGGCGACTGCAAGGCGAACGACGTCGGTCCGGCCTGCTCCTACATGTACGGCTGGGCCAAGGCTTACGATGACGCGTACATCCGCGGCATCAGCAACCCGTCCGGCTACACCTGGTGGCTGGACGTCGAAACCGGAAACTCCTGGTCCGGCGACAAGGCGGCCAACCGGGCGGATCTGGAGGGAATGGTTGCCTTCTTTGGCAGCACCAACGCCAAGACCGGCATCTACTCCACCGGCACCCAGTGGTCGCAGATCGCCGGCACCGTCCCGTCCACCAGCCCGCTGTACACGCTGCCCAGCTGGCTGGCCGGGGCAAGGACCCTGACCGCGGCCAGCCGCAACTGCTCGAGCGCGCCGCTGACCGGCGGCGGCACAGTCTCGCTCACCCAGTACGTCTCCGGCGGCTTCGACTACGACTACTCCTGCGTCTGACTGGGGGTTACAGCTCGACGGTTCCGCTCTCGCCGACGCTCACGCGGCTGTGGGTGACCTTCGACTTGACCCACTGCAGGACGGTGGCCGCGGTGCCGCCGGGGCTGGCCCAGTACTCCGCGGAGTCGGAGTCCACGTGCAGCAGGACCACCTCGGGCGTGTCGGGGCCGTCCGGGAACCAGGCCTCGACGGACTGGTTCCACAGTTCGCGGATCTTGGCCCGGTCGCGCACCACTTCGGCGGTCCCGGCCACGGAGACCCACTCGGTGCCCTTGCCGAAAGACACGTTGACCCTGGCATCGGCGGCGACGTGGGCCACCTGGGAGGTTCCCTCGCCGGTGAAGAACCACATGTCGCCGTCGTCCTTCACGTCCTGGACGGCCAGCGGCCGGCTGACCAGGGCGCCTTCTTCGTTGACGGTGGTGAACATTCCAATGTGGGAATGGTTGATGATGTCCGTGACCTTGCTGATGCTTTCCGTGCCCGTCATGCTGTCACCTCGTTC
The DNA here is from genome assembly GCF_042674585.1 of Arthrobacter sp. NPDC057013. NCBI lineage: Bacteria > Bacillati > Actinomycetota > Actinomycetes > Micrococcales > Micrococcaceae > Arthrobacter > Arthrobacter sp. NPDC057013. Next base: position 86,398 of record NZ_JBHUSE010000013.1, on the reverse strand, counting down.
TGTTCGAGTACGTTCTCAGTACGTTCAGTTGAACCGGGTCAATGCCCTGCCAAACACCCTATTGGTAAGTGTGCTTAGTTTCCAGTCAGAGGCCGCGTGCCAGCACCTCGCCCCTGAAGAATTCTGGCCTGATCCGGGCCATCACCAGCATGCTGAGCACGCCGAGCAGGATGACGCCCATGCCCAGGATGAACACCATGCCCACGCCTCCCACCGACGAACCAGAGCCGTACGCCGGATCCATGGAGTCGTAGGCGGTCTTCGCGAACATCACCAGCAGGATCACGCCGCCCAGCAGTGGAGCCAGGAACTTGAAGAGGAACGCCCGGGCACTGCTGAAGGCCACCGCCCGGAAGAACCAGACGCACGCGAGCGCGGTGATCCCGTAGTAAAAGCAGATCATCATGCCCAGCGCGGTGATGGTGTCCCACAGCGCGTTCTCGGACGTGGTCCGGGTGACGACGTAGAACGCTGCCGCCGCGGTGGCCGCTGCAATGGTGGCGTAGCTCGGCGACTTGAACGTGGGGCTGACCCTGCCGAACTTCCCGGGCAGAGCCCTGTAGTGGCCCATGGCCAGCAGCGTTCGCGCCGGGGAGACGAACGTCGACTGCAGCGAGGCCGCGGAACTGCTGAGGATGGCCAGCGACATCAGGATGGCGAACGGCCCCATGACCGGCCCGGACAGAACGGCGAAGATGCTGGACTGGTTGTCCGGATTGCCGGTGCCCAGGCCGGCCTCCCCCACACCGGCGAAGGACAGCGTGGCCAGCGCGGCCATCATGTAGATGGCCACAATGACGGCGACGGTCACGGTCGCCGCCCGCCCTGGGGTCTTCTCCGGGTTCCTCGTCTCCTCGTTCATGGTCAGGGTGACGTCCCAGCCCCAGTAAATGAAGATCGACAGTGACACCCCGGCCGCGAACGTGGAGAACGAGTCCACGGCGAAGGGATTGAACCAGTCCGGCGAGATCGCCGTGGCGTCATACGCCGTGCCGTTGGCCACGTGGACAAAGGCGGAGACGGCAAACCATCCCAGCACCAGCAGCTGGAACCCCACCAGGACGTACTGGACGCCCTTGGTGGTTTCCATGCCGCGGTAGGAGATCCAGCACGCCGCCGCGATGAACACCAGGGTGGTGGCAATGTTAAGCGGCAGGTTCTTTGACAGCTCAGCGATCCCGGGGTTGCCGAGCAGCTGGGCGAGCATCAGATAGAAGAAGTCGACGGCGACCGCCGCCAGGTTGGACAGCACGATGATGGTGGCGGCGATCAGCCCCCAGCCTCCCATCCAGCCGATCCACGGGCCAAAGGCGCGCGTTGCCCACGTAAAGGAGGTCCCGGCGTCGGGCATTGCGTTGTTGAGTTCCCGGTAGCCGAGCGCCACGAGCAACATGGGGATGAACCCCACGAGGAAGACCGCCGGCAGGTGCACGCCCACCTCGGACACGGTGGGCCCGAGGGCCGCGGTGAGCGTGTACGCCGGCGCAATGCAGGACACCCCGATCACTACGGCGCCGACCAGCCCGACGGAACCGGCTTTGAGGCCCTTTTCACTCAGGCTTTTGTGCGTGTCCCGGGTGACGGGGGCTTTTGTACTCATGGGATTGCCTCTCCGGAGTGATTAGCCGGCGGCGGCCGTTGCGTCCGCCAGTTCCGGGGCCGCCGCTGCGGCCTCGGCGGACGCTGCGGCCGCGGCGATGCGGGCAGCCGTGGCCTGGCCCATGCGGACCGCACCGTCCACGTGCTGGTAGCCCTCGGCGGCGAGGTCGGAGGAGCACCAGTAGATGGGGCCGACGGCCGCGTGCTGGTCCTTGCCGTAGCGGTGCAGGCCGCCGAGGTCGTAGCTCGCGGCGTAGGCGCCACGCGTCCACTCCTCCGAGCCCCAGTCGGATTCGTAGTACACCTCGGGCTCCAAGGCCTTCTCGCCCAGGAAGCCGGCGATCGATTCCAGGACGGCCTTCTTGCGGTCCGCGGCGCTCAGTTCGAAGACGGCGTCTGCCTTTTCATCGGAGATGAAGCCGACGAGTGTTCCGCGTGTGTCGCCGTGGTTGGTGTTGTCGTAGACCTCCTGGACCAGCGAGCCGGCGCCGAATCCGGTGCCGGAGAGCCCGTCCTCGCGCCAGAACGGCGTGCTGTAGACGGCGTGGACCTTGATGACCAGTCCCAGCGACTGGTGCTGGTGCATCTGGTGCTGGCGGCGCGGCAGCGGCGGGTTGAAGGAGACGCGGGAGTACAGGTTGGGCGGCACGGCCATGATCACGAAGCGGGCATTCACCGTAGCCCGGTCGGAGACGGCGGTGACGCGGTGGCCGTTTTCGCCGTCGGCCTCCCAGCGGATGGTGCGCACCGGGCTGTTAAGGACGACGTCGGCACCCAGTTCCGCTGCCTGCAGCAGGGAGACCTGCTGCATCCCGCCGATAACCCGCTTGTCCAGGATGAAGTCCTCATCCGTCAGGTGGGTGAAAGAACCGGCAGAAGCGGCCATCAGGACTGCCTGCAGGGCGGAGAATGCGTGGGCCGGCTTGGTGAGCATGCCGCCGGCGATGAAGAGCCCGATGTTGTTGCAGGCCTCCTCGTCCGGGGAGTTCTGGCGCAGCCAGTGGTGGAAGGAGATGGTGTCCAGCTCGCGGGCCTTGGGGTGCGCCCACGGCTCGGCGGCGCCGATCTCGGCCGCCAGTTCGTCCAGCAGCGCGGTGAGCTTGTCCATCTCGGCAGCCGTGTTGGCGCTGACCGGGAACATGTCTCCTGTGTAGCGGACGGGTGCGCCGTCCGCCCCGATGTAAACGGACTCGCCGTCGCGGTAGCGGGAGTAGGTGTCCAGGCCGAGCTCGTCCAGCAGGGCGAGGAGTGCGGTCTGGTCCGGCGAGACCCACTGGCCGCCGATCTCGAGCATGGCACCGTCCACGGTGTCGGTCCAGGTCCGGCCGCCCACGCGGTCGCGGGCTTCGAGCACGGCGACCGTCAGGCCCGCCTTTTTCAGTTCGCGGGCAGCGGTGAGGCCGGAGGGGCCGGCGCCGACGATCACTACGTCGCGGTCAAGATTCAGCATGATGTCCTCTCTCTGTGGCCGCGTGAGTGATGCGAACCACTAAATGAATGCCATTCATTTATAAGAACTATAGAGCCTTTGGCGAGGGAGCGGAAGAGGCTGATGGAATAATGCGAAAGGACGTTCACCCGCAGAAAGGTCAGCCATGCCGGCATCACCAGCCGTAGCAACAGCCGGTTCAGCATCAGCTGGCTCAGCAACAGATGGCCGGGGCAACCGGCGCCGCGCCGGGCGCCCCGTGGGAGGCGTGCTGGACAAGGGCGGCATCACGGAGGCTGCGTTGCGTCTCATTGAGAAGAAGGGCTACGACGGCCTCACCATGGCCGCACTGGCCCGCTCACTGAACGTGGCGCCGTCGGCCCTCTATAACCACGTGAAATCCAAGGGGGACGTGCTCCTGCTCGTAGAGGACCACCTGGCGTCACTCGTGGACGTTTCGGCCTTCGGCACCGGCCCGTGGGAGGACGCCGTGCGGAAGTGGGCGTGGAGCTACCGGGACGTGTTCTCCCAGCACACCCCGCTGATACCGGTCATCGCCGTGCTGCCCGTGACCGACGCGCCGCAGACCCTCGCCATGTATGAGACGGTCAGCGCGGGTTTCCGCGACGCCGGTTTCCCGGAGGAGCGGATAGTCTCTTCCATCGTGGCGCTGGAGTCCTTCATCTTCGGCTCGGCCTACGACGTCACGGCGCCGGCGGACATCTTCGATCCCGGAACCATGGCGGAGGCGACGCCCAGCTTCACGGGCGCGGTCCGGAGCCTGGCCGAGCAGGGCCACGAGCGGCCGGCCGACGTCGCCTTCAGCCTTGGACTGGAGGCGCTGATCAGCGGGCTGGGCGCGCTGCGCGGCTGATCCCATTCCTTAGGCCGCCCATTCCTTAGGCCGCCCATTCCTCAGGCCGTCCGGGGCGACTAAAATTCCTTAACACGCAACGTTGCGAGCCCAAGGACGGCGCCATGACCGTAATCGACCCGGAATCGCTGTTCTTTGAGTACAAGCTCCGGTACCGCGGCACCCCGGGGCTCGACCATGACCCGGTGGACTATCCGCTGCGCTGGGAAGTAGCGGTCAGCTGCCCGGTTCCCACCCCCGGCGGCGACGTGGAACGCCAACTCGGCAGCGCCGTCGTCCAGGTTGTCCCCAAAGCCGGCATGATCAACCTCTTCCTCACCACCGGAAAAGCCGACCAGGAAATGGCCAAGGCCGTCGAAATGCTCACCATGGACCGCCCGGACCTGATCAGGGAGTACCTTCAGGACGGCGGGGACCTGATGATCGTCTCCTCGCTCGAGATCTTCCCCGAGTACCGCGGCGGCAGGACGGGCTACTCGGTGCTGAACGCCATCGTGGAAACGGTGGGCCGGTCCGTGAACCTGGTGGTGGTCCACGCCGCGCCGGCGGACGGCGACGCCTCTGCACCGGAGGACTCGGACGAGTACGAGCAGGCCAAATCGGCGCTGCGGGAGTACTGGCAGGACTTCGGGTTCGAGCACGCGACAGGCGACTACCTCGTGTTTTTCCACAAGAAAATCCTGGCCTGACGGGTCGGACGCTACGGCGCGGGCCCGGCGCGCTATAGGCTCGTGTCCGGATGGCGTCCGCGGGGGGATGCGGCCGCCGCCGTAGGCAAAGGTCTCCGCCGTGTCTGTTCTGAATGTCTCTGTTTGGAAAGCCCTTGTCGCTGCCGTTCTGGCGCTGGCCGTTCCGGCCGGGGCGGTGGCCCTGGCCCCGGCCGCCAGCGCGTCAGCGCAGGTTTACAACCCCTGCGCCCGGCTCAGCGCCGGGCAGACCAAGTTCTCCGGTTTCGGGGCCAACAGGGTCACGTTCGCCACGGCCGCCACCCGCAACACCAGCCTGCTCACCATCACGGGCTGCGTCCGGTCCGGTAACCGCTACATCCAGGAGTGGCAGGACTGGGGCTACGGCGGACAGTACGGGTTTGCGGCGCAGAACCGCGAATGGGAGGACACGTACCGGTCGCCCACCGGCTCGTTCAGTTTCACGGAGGCCCTGGGACGCAGCAACCCCGGCACCGCCCTGAAGTACTACACAATCAACTCCCGGTCCCGCTGGGGCGGTGAATGGAACCGGAACTACAACCAGTATTTTGAAGGCACGGGCGGCGAAGCCGACGAGAACTTGTGGACCTTCATGAACCAGGGCTATTACAAGCAGGCCGCCGTCATCAACTACAACCGGCCGCCGGACGCAAAGACCGTCCTCGGCGCCTCGTACGCCATTTTCTTCCACGCCGGCCGCGCCCCCAGCGCCGGCTGCGTCTCCACGAGCCTGGCCGCGGTCACACGGCTGCTCCGGACCAGCCGGCCGGGAGACCGCATCATCATGGGGGCGGTGGATGACGTGTTCACGCCGTACTCGAGCAACCCGTTCGGCGCCATCACCGCCAAATACGCCCGGACCGGCGGACCGGCCGGCTGGCTGGGAAGCCCCGCCTCCCCTGAAGTGACAGGGCTGCGTGGGGGCGGGGCGTACCAGGTGTTCGGGGGCGGGTCGATCTACTGGTCGGCGGCGGGAGGTGCGCACACGATTGGCGGCGCGGTCCGCAGCAAATGGGCCTCCACGGGTGCGCAGAACAGCAGGCTTGGCTACCCCACCTCGGACGAGGGGCGCGGCCTCAGGAACGGGGGCGCCTACCAGGCCTTCCAGGGCGGCCGGATGCACTGGTCGCGAGCCACCGGCGCGCACGTCACCAGGGGTGGAATCCTGTCGGCCTGGGCCGCGTCCGGCTACGAGCGCGGGGTGCTCGGCTACCCCACGTCGGACGAGATCGGCGGCCTGAAGGACGGCGGCAGTTACCAGACCTTCCAAGGCGGGATCGTCCACTGGTCCCCGGCCAGCGGCGCCCGCATCACCCGCGGTGCCATCCGCACCGCCTGGGCCGCGTCCGGCTCAGAACATGGGGCGCTCGGCTACCCCACGAGCAATGAGTACGCCTTCAGCGGCGGCGCGGCACAGAACTTCCAGGGCGGCACCGTCACGTGGACTGCCCAGACCGGGGCGCGGATCGTTGCCGGTGCCATCGGCGCGAAGTTCAACTCTGCCCGCCCCCTTGGGAATGCCACAACGAATGAGCTGTCCACAGGGCTCGGCGGCCGCTATCAGGCATTCCGGAACGGCTTCATCATCTGGCACCGCACAACCGGGGCTCACATCTCCCCGGCCGCACTGCGCGCCGCGTGGATCACCGCAGGCGCCGAAACCGGACCGCTGGGCTTCCCCACCGGTGACGCCCGGCAGGCGGCATCGGGCAGCACCGCAGCGGGCACCGTCCAGGACTACCAGCACGGTCGGATTGCCATCGCCGCGGACGGCACCGTGACCGTCACACTGGACCCGCCGCCGTCGTCCACTCCGACTGCAGCACCAAGTGCTGCAACGCCAACTGCTGAAGCACCGACCGCTCAAGCACCGACCTCTGCGACACCGGCCGCAGCCGGCGGCTGAGGGGACACGCCAACGGCAGTCCGCTGTCCAGCCGGGACGCGGTGAACCAGTCATCCAGCTCGGCGTCCGGGGAGAACCGGATCCAGCCCGGCTTACTCGGCGTCGCCGTCGTCGTCCTTCTCGCCCTCCTTGAGGACCAGCGCCGTACCCTGGTAGGCGCCCAGTTCGAGGAAGAAACTGTGCAGGTCATCGACCTGCCCCACAGGCTCACCGCTGAAGAGGTCGTGGACGCTGCTGCCGGGGACCAGGTGCGTGGACTGGATGCTGCCCGCGATGTCCTGGCCGGAGAAGTTGAGCACGGTGGCCTGAAGGTTCCCGTCCCCCAGCCGGTTGACCATGACCAGCAGGCCGCGCTGGGAAACGTCCGGCACGTCCAGCAGGGTGCTCGTGGCGATTCCGCTCTCTTCCCGCACCGCGAGGATTTTCTGCAGCCGGCGGGCGAAGGAACCCGGGTTCTTGAGCTGGTCGGGCAGCGCGCCGTAGAGGCTGCGGGCGCGCGGCATGCCGGCAGAGGAAGCCTGGGCAGCGGGGCTGGTGCCCATGATGTCGTGGGCACCCCGGTTGATCCAGCGGGTATCGCCCTGCGCGGTAAGCTCCCGGACTTTCTGGCGGTCAAGGGCGGCAACGCCGGTGAGGTCCCAGCCGGAGAGGGCAAAGACGCCGGGCTGCAGGGCGTTGTACATGGACAGCAGAATGTGGACGTCCAGGACCTGGGCCTGCTGTTCCTCCGTGAGGTTTTCCGGATCCTGGATGCCGAGGGCGGCCATGATGAAGCTGACGGTGGTGCAGGCGATGCCGTTGGTGGTGAACAGGGCGTTGTACGGAGTGTCCGGTCCTGTCAGCCGCTCCCGCAGGGTCTGCTGGACATGCTCGGCGACTTCGGCCCCGGTGAGCTCCTGGCCGTTAAGTTCGAAGACATCGTCCTTGTGACCGGCGGCGAAATGGACCAGCTCATAGGTCAGTTCGTCGTGGTTCTGCAGGGCATGGACGAGTGACGCCTGGTCGACGCCGATCTCCATGGCGAGCCGCAGGGTCAGGCGCAGGAATTCGGTATCCGCAGTCACCAGCGCGTAGTGATACGCCGGCCTGGTGACGAAGTCGTAGGAAAGATCCGGGCCCGCCTCTGACGTGGCCTTGATGTCGTCGATGGTCAGGTTCAGTTCCTGGAAGGAGAACCCGCCCACCTTGCGGATCATGGACCCGATCAGCTGGTTCGCGGCCTCGGACAGCGGGTGCCCTTCGGACCAGCCCGGCTGCTCCTCGGCGCTCTTCTCCACGCCCAGGAACCCGTTCGCGTCCAGCCGGAGCGCTCCCGTGCCCAGGTCGAGCAGCGAATGCAGCGCATCCCCGACCACCAGGCGCATGCCCGCAAAGGTGGGGTCCAGCCAGTTGATGGACGGCTGGCCGGCCTTGAAGTAGTGCAGGTAGACCCAGCGCCGGGTCTTGCCGGCCGTGTCCACGATGGGCCGCGTGGCGCTCCAGTTGGTCTCCTTGACGCCCGGCTCGTAGAAGATCACCCGCTGGAGCCGGCCGATGATGTATCCGGCCTCTTGCAGCGCCTGCTCCGCGTCGGGGCTGATGTTGACCGAGTCTTCGCCTTCGGGAACGTCCGGCAGCAGGTGCCAGTCCTCCTCCGGGATGTCGATCATGTGGTAGATGCCGGGATAGTCGCGGAAGTTCATCTCGGCCAGGCGGAAGTCGGCCCCCTTCCCTGTGTGGCCGGGAACGATGTCGTCGATGACGGTGCCGTCATGGTCGGCCGCAACCTTGCACATCTTGCGGAATTCGTCCTCGGTCCCGAACACCGGGTCGATCGCCATGCTGATGCGGTCGAAGTGCCCGTCCACGCTCGGCGTCTGGGACCAGCCGCTGATGCCGCCGGCGAGCTTGACGGGTCCGGTGTGGAGCCCCCTGATCCCGATCTCCCGGAACGCGTCCCACAGCTCAGGGTCCCCCAGGGCCGAGAGGAACGACTGGCCTGGGCGTGTGATGAAGGACAGCGGGTAGGCGGTAAACCAGACGGGGGCGCGTTCCACGGCAGCCCGCGGGTTCGGGTGGGCATACGAGTTCTGCCACATGCTGGCCTGGCCGGAGAGCTGCCGTGCCATGACGTTCGCGTCGCCCAGCATTGCCTGGTTGCGCAGCCACTCAACATAGGCCGCGTTGCGCCCGTCGAATTCCAGCGATGGACGGTCCGCAAAGAACTGCCGACGGCGGGCGATCGGCCTGAGTGCCTTGGGCCGGGCGGGATAGAACTGCTCGTCGTAGGTGATGTCACTGGCTTCGGCGACCTCCGGTGTGTCAGCCACCTCCGGCGCTTCGGCCGCCCCGGCTGCTGAGTCAGCCGGGTCCACCTCCCCGGCCGGGACCGCTCCTGCGCCGGGTTCGAATCCGTTCGTCCCGCCGTCAAACTCGTCGGCTGCTGAAACGCTCTGGTTGAAGCTTGCTTCCCGCACAGACTGCTCCTTTATCGGTGGTTCCTGCGTGGCACGTCCCCCGGGGTGTTCTTCAGTCTTTCCGTACCCCGGCATTTCGAGAGTATTCACGCTTGTCCGCTCCGCCCACCCTATGCCGACGACGGCGGGAAACAACAGTTCTCAACGGTGCGGCACGGGGTTGGGCCACAGATGTCCCCGCAGTTCGTCGCCCCATGTGTCACAGAGGAGAGTGGGGATAGCCGGACCTACGTACTGAGATTCCAGTGGGCCCGAATTGCCTCTGCAATGGGCGCAGCGGTGACATCCACCCGGAAAGCAACGGGCGCGGTCCCGGTCTCTTCAATGGTGGCATCGCGGTACACGCGGCCACATGAGGGACAGAGGGTATAGAGATCCTCGTCCGAGGGCCACCCGGCCAGGCTTTCCGGGATGGGAGTGTCTCCGCCGGCGTAAACGGGGACGCCGTCTGAATTGGCCTGTATCAATCCCGCCTGGCTGACCGTGTTGCCGCAGACACAGGTGATGGTGGTGACGTCATGACCCATCACGGTTGCGGTTTCATTGTCGTCCATGCAGAGCTCCCCGACGCTGGAAGGGACCTTCTTCACATAGCTTATGCCTGCCGGAACGTGCGCGTCCCGGGATACGGCTGGGGCGGGCCGGAATCCTGAACGGGAGCCCGGCCCGCCTCTTACCAAGCGGTGATTCTGGAACTAAAACTGGCCGCCGTCGGCCTTCACGGCCAAAACGGGGCGGTCAGCCTGCATGAGGATGCGCTGGGCGTGGCTGCCCAGGATGAACTTGCCCACCTGGGTGCGGTGGCGCAGCCCGATGACGATCAGCGAGGCGTTTTCATCCCGGGCTACGTCGAGGAACTCGTCCGCGAGGTCATTCTGATACGGCGGCTGGATCACCCGGGCCGTCACGCCTGCGTCCGCTGCCTGCTTGGAGGCCTTGGCCAGCACTTCGTCCGGAGCAACCGACTTGTCCACCAGGGCGCCTTCACGGGCTGAGTTGACGATCACAAGATCCTGGTTGCGGAGGCGGGCCTCCGCAATGCCGGCTGCGAGAGCGGCCTCCCCCGCCGGAGTGGGGACGAATCCAACGATGATGCTCATACCTTCTCCTTGATTTCAGTGACGGCGGGTCCCGCGGGGACGGTGGCCTTGCGCCCGGCCAGCGCGGAGCGGATGCCCGGCAGAACGGCCACGACGACGAACACGATGAGGAGCGTGGCGGAGATGGGCCGGCTGAAGAAGCCCAGCGGATCACCGCCAAACACCAGCAGCGCGCGGCGCAGGGAGCTTTCCAGCAGGGAACCGAGCACGAATGCCAGCACCAGCGGGCCCGGTTCGAAGCCGAACTTCTTCATCAGGTAGCCCACGATTCCGAAGACCACCACGAGCGTGACATCGAACATGCTGTTGTTGATCGTGTACGCACCGAGCAGGGTGATCAGCGCGGTGATCGGCGCCAGGATGGCGGCGCGGACCCGGAGGATCTTCACGAAGATCCCCACCAGCGGCAGGCTCATGATCAGCAGCAGGATGTTGCCGATGTACATGGAGTTCACCACGCCCCAGAACAGTCCCGGATCCTGCTCCACAAGCTGCGGACCGGGTGTGACGCCCTGGATCAGCAGCGCGCCGAACATCAGGGCCATGGTGGCGTTGGCCGGGATGCCGAGGGTCAGCAGCGGAATGAACGAGGACGTCGCCGCGGCGTTGTTGGCGGTTTCCGGGCCGGCCACGCCTTCCGGCGCACCCTTGCCGAAGCGCTCGGGCTGCTTGGCACGTTTCTTCTCCATGGCGTAGGAGGCCATCGAGGCGATGGTGGCGCCGCCGCCGGGCAGGATGCCCAGGAAGAAGCCGAGAACCGAGCCGCGCCCGATGGCGCCGGACGCCTGCTTGAGGTCGCCCCGGGAGGGCCAGACGTTCGCGACGGCGGAGGGCGCCTTCGCGGCGCGGTGGCGCTCTTCGAGGTTGTACATGATCTCGCCGAGGCCGAAGATGCCCATGGCGATCGGCACGAAGTCGATGCCGTCAGCCAGTTCCAGATTGCCGAAGGTGAACCGGTTTTCACCGGTGAAGATGTCCCGGCCGACGGTCGCCAGCAGCAGGCCGAGGGCGGCCGCGATGAGTGCCTTGGTCTTGGAGCCGCTGCTGATGGTGGCCACCAGCAGGATGCCCAGCAGTGCCAGGGCGGTATATTCGGCGGGACCGAAGTCCAAGGCAAAGCTCGCCACGACCGGCGCGAGGAAGGTCAGGCCGACAATCGACGCGGTGCCTCCGATGAACGAGCCGATCGATGCCAACCCGAGGGCCGTGCCGGCCCGTCCCTGCTTGGCCATTTGATAGCCGTCGAAGACCGTCACCACCGACGACGCCTCGCCGGGCAGGCGCAGGAGCACCGAGGTGATGGTGCCGCCGTACTGGGCACCGTAGAAGATGCCGGCCAGCATGATGATGGCGGTGACGGGCTCAACGTTGTAGGTGAGCGGGAGCAGGATGGCGATGGTTGCCGCGGGCCCCAGACCGGGCAATACGCCGATCAGCATGCCGATGACGACGCCGATCAGGCAGTACAGGAGGTTCATTGGCTCCAGGACGACTGCGAATCCGTTGATCACAGGATTCAGGAAATCCACTGTGGTCTCCTAGAAGAGGTGGGGGATGGAAGTGTTGAGCGCAGTCACGAAGATGCCGTAGAAGGCTGCCACGACGACGGCACTCACCAGGAGCGTGGAGCGCCAGGTCTCGCCGCCCAGGAAGCGCATCCAGATGATGCACAGCACCAGGGCCGGCAGTTCGAAGCCGGCGACCGGCATGAGGGCCACCATGGCGGCCAGGGTGACCAGGCCGGTCAGCGGGGCCATGGACATGCGGGTGAACTTCTCAGCGTCCCGGTTGTGCCGGCCCATGATCAGCTGGAACAGCCCGAGGGCCACCATGATGCAGCTGATCATGAACGGCCACAGGCCCGGCTGCGGGGCGGACGGTGTGCCCAGGCCCATGGCGATGGACAGGATCACGGCTCCGACGCCGACGCCGGTGACCACCAGGGAGGATCCCACGTTGGCCAGCGCACCGGCGGCCGGCGGCTTTTCTTCCTCCCACTGGGCCGCCAGCTGTTCCGGGGTCAGGTCGTCGGGCTCGACCGGTGATTCTGCCTGCACTGGAATCACTTGTTCCCGGCGAGGCTAATGTCGTACTTCTCCACCAGGGACTTGTACTTGGCTGCGTAGTCCTTCCACTGGCTGACAACTTCCTCACCCGGGATTTCCTTCGGAGTCAGCATGTTCTTCTTGTTGAATTCCTTGTACGAGTCCGACTTCAGCGTGTCCTGGATGGCGGCAAGGAGCTTGTCCTTGACTTCCTTGGGGGTTCCCTTGGGTGCGGCGACGGCGCGGTACTGGGCGACCGGAACGTCATAGCCGGATTCCTTGGCGGTGGGCGTGTCCGGCAGGAAGGAGTTGCGGGCCTCCGAGAAGACAAGGAGCGGGGAGACCTTACCGGCCTGGATCTGCGGCATCGCTTCACCAAGCTGGATGGTGGTGACTTCCACCTGGTTGCCGAGGACGGCGGTCAGGGCAGGCTTGCCGCTGTCGAACGGAACGTCGGTGCCCTTCACGTTGGCCTGCTTGAACAGGACGGTCTGGGCGAGCTGGCTGCCGGTGCCGACCCCGGTGGTGCCGTAGGTGATGTTGCGGCCGGCCGAGGTCAGGTCCTTGATGGACTTAAAGCCGGACTTTTCGCTGGCGACCAGAACGTAGTCGTCCTGGGACAGGCCGGTGATGATGTCGAAGTCATCGATGTTGACAGCCTCGTCCTGGGTCACGGCCAGCGGCGTGATGGTGATCAGGGAAGCGGTGAGGAGCAGCAGGTTCTGGCCGTCGGCAGGCTTGCCGGCGACCTCTTTGCTGGCGAGTGCGCCGTTGGCACCGGGCTTGTTGACCACGGGAACCGGGGCGCCGAGCGTCTTGGCCGCGCCTTCCGAGACGGCCCGCGCGATGAGGTCGGTACTGCCGCCGGGCGCCTGTCCCACGGTCAGGGTGACCGGGCCGTTGGGGTACTTCGACGAATCACTGCTGCCGCCGGCAACGTTGCCGCATGCGGTCATGGCCAGCAGGGTGATGGCGGAGGCCGCTCCGAGAACGGCGCGGCGGGTGGGGAAGTGCATCATTGAAACTCCTCGTTTGCACTGCGGGCTGCCTCAGCCCGTAGGTCTGTGTGAACCGGGTCACTGCCGGTTCGCTAGGTCGAGTGTAGGAAGGCGTTATGATGCATGTCTAAGCCCAAATATGCATCGAATAATACCGGGAGGGCATCACGTTTACCTTCGACCAGCTGACGGGGTTCATCGCCGTAGCCGAGGAACTGCACTTTGGCCGGGCCGCCCAGCGCCTCAACATGACGCAGCCGCCGCTGAGCCGCCAGATCCAAAAACTGGAGAAGACGGTGGGGGCCGAACTCCTCGAGCGGGACAACCGCCGGGTTGAGCTGACCGCCGCCGGGCGGGCCTTCCTCGACGAGGCCCGCAGGCTCATGGCACTGGCCAGCCGGGCGCCGGTGACAGCACGGCGTATAGCCTCCGGCCGGCAGGGCCATCTCCGCATCGGCTTCACGGCCGCAAGCGGGTTCAGCATCCTGGGCCCCCTGCTGGAGGAGATCGGCGCCGTCGTGCCCGATGTGGACATAGACCTCCAGGAGCTGGTCACAGGCGAGCAGATCCAGGGCCTGCTCACCGGCGAACTGGATCTCGGCCTCGCGCGCCCGCCGTTCGATACTGAGGTTTTCGACTCCCACCTGCTGTACCGCGAGTCGATGGTGCTGGCGGTTCCTGCATCACACCCCCTCGCGGACCTCAAGCGGGAAATCCAGAGCGAGGACCTGAAGGACGAGCCGCTCATCATGCACTCCCCCACCCAGGCCAGGTACTTCTACGACCTCGTGGTCCGTTTGCACGCCGTCCGGCACGAAAACGTGGTGCACACCGTCAGCCAGATCCTCACCATGGTCTCGCTGGTAGCCGCCAAGCGCGGCGTGGCCTTCGTGCCGCACTCGGCAACAGCGCTGGGCATCCGCGGGGTGTCGTTCCTGCGGCTGGCCAGCAGCGAAGAAGAACCTGTGGAGCTGCACGCCATTTGGAACCGGGACGCCAAGAACCCGGCGCTGATGCGGCTGCTGCGCGATCTGGAGTTTGCAGCCGGCTAGCCTGCGGCCTCGCCGCTCAATGCGCCGAGGGTATCAATAGATACAAAAATGCACTTGGACAGGCATGGAAGGGCGTCCCTAACCTGAAAAGGAACCACACCACCCTCGCCGCTCCCGGCACCGACTCCAAGGACATCCCGTGGCAAAACTTTCACCCCAGGAACTCGCCAACACCCTCAAGGACGGGCTGCTGTCCTTCCCCGTCACCTCCTTCGACGCAGAGCTGCAGTTCGACGAGGAAAACTACCGCAAGCACCTGGCGTGGCAGGCCAGCTATCCGGTTGCCGGACTCTTCGCCGCCGGCGGCACGGGTGAGGGCTTCTCGCTCACCCCCGCCGAGTCGGCCCGTGTGGTCCGGGCCGCCGTCGAGGAAGTCGGCAGCACCGTTCCCGTCCTGGCGTCCGCCGGCGGTTCCACGGCCCAGGCCATCGAAAACGCCAAGGCTGCCGAGGCCGCGGGCGCCGAGGGCATCCTGCTTCTGCCGCCGTACCTGACCGAAGCCGACCAGGGCGGGCTGATCGACCACGTCAGCGCCGTCTGCAGCGCCACCTCGCTGGGCGTCATCATCTACAACCGTGCCAACGCGATCTACAAGGACACCACGGTGGCCACCCTGGCAGACCGCCACGAGAACCTCATCGGCTTCAAGGACGGCGTGGGCGACCTCGAGCACGATGCCCGCGTCTACGCCAAGCTCGGGGACCGCCTGTTCTACCTGGGCGGCCTCCCCACGGCAGAGACGTTCGCGCTCCCGCTGCTGCAGCTGGGCATGAGCACCTACTCCAGCGCCATGTACAACTTCGTGCCGCAGTTCGCCCTCGACTTCTACCAGGACGTCCGCAACAACGACCGCGTGGCCGTCAACCAGAAGCTGAACGAGTTCGTCATCCCTTACCTGGACATCCGCGACCGCGTGAAGGGCTACGCCGTCTCCATCGTCAAGGGCGGCCTCGACGCGATCGGCCGCTCCGCCGGCGGCGTCCGTCCCCCGCTGCAGAACATGGCGGAACAGGACCTGGCCGACCTCAAGGCACTCATCGCCAGGGTTTCCTAGCCGCCGGCCCACACCTTATCCCAGGAGGAACAAACCGTGACCCTCACCGGACACTCACTCATCGCCGGACAGACCGTTGCCGGCGAAGGCAAGACCGCCTTCGCGTTCAACCCGGCCACCAACGAACAGCTTGAGCCCGCCTACACCCTGCTCACCGAGGAGCAGCTCAAGGCCGCCACCGCTGCCGCGGCCGGGGCGTTCGAGTCCTTCAGCACCCTTGACCCCGACACCCACGCCGCGTTCCTGGATGCAATCGCGGACAACATCGAAGCAATCGGCGACGAACTGACCGCGCGCGCCGGCCAGGAGACCGGCCTGCCCGCGGCCCGGCTGCAGGGTGAACGGGCCCGCACCACCGGCCAGCTGCGGCTGTTCGCGAACGTGGTCCGGCAGGGCGACTTCCGCGGCGTCCGCATCGACCCGGCCCTGCCGGACCGCACCCCGCTGCCCCGCGCCGACATCCGCCAGCGCCAGATCCCGCTCGGCCCGGTTGCCGTGTTCGGTGCCAGCAACTTCCCGTTGGCCTTCTCGACGGCGGGCGGAGACACCGCCTCGGCCCTCGCCGCCGGCTGCCCGGTGGTTTTCAAGGCCCACAACGCCCACCCCGGCACCAGCGAACTCGTGGGCCAGGCCATCGCCAAGGCTGTTGCCGACCTCGGCCTGCACCCGGGCGTCTTCTCCCTGATCTACGGCCCGGGCAGCAGCATCGGCCAGGCCCTCGTCGCCGACCCGGCCATCAAGGCCGTCGGCTTCACCGGTTCCCAGAGCGCCGGCGTCGCCCTGATGCGCACCGCCGCCGCCCGCCCTGAGCCCATCCCCGTCTACGCGGAGATGTCCTCGCTCAACCCGGTCTTCGTCTTCCCCGGCGCCCTGAACGGCCCCGCCGAACAGATCGACGCGCTGGCGCAGCAGTACGTCACCGCCGTGACCGGCAGCTCCGGCCAGCTCTGCACCTCTCCCGGACTGCTGTTCGCCCCCGCCGGTGAGGCGGGCGACAAACTGGCTGCCGCCGTCGGACGCGCGGTTTCCGCCTGCGCCGGCCAGACCATGCTCACGGCGGGGATCGCCGGCTCCTGGACCTCCGCCTCGGCGGCGCTCGGCGCCGCCGAGAACGTGACCGTCGTCGGGACCGGAGCCCCCGGGCCCACCGAGAACGCCCCGGCCCCGGCCATCTACGGCACCGAAATCCGCGACTTCATCAGCAACGAGGTGCTGCACGCGGAAATCTTCGGTGCTGCATCCCTGGTGATCCGCTACTCCAGCCCCGCGGAACTCATCGAGGCCATCAACCGGATGGAAGGACAGCTCACCGCTTCCCTCCAGCTCACCGAAGAGGACTACCCGACGGCGGCACAACTGATCCCCGCCTTGGAACAGAAGGTGGGACGCATCATCGTGAACGGCTGGCCCACCGGCGTCGAAGTCGGCCACGCCATGGTTCACGGCGGACCCTTCCCCGCCACCTCCGACACGCGCACCACGTCCGTGGGTACGCTGGCCATCAACCGGTTCCTCCGCCCGGTCGCCTACCAGAACCTGCCCCAGGAACTGCTCCCCGCACCGCTCAAGGACGCCAACCCCTGGCAGCTGAACCGCCGCATCGACGGCGAAGTTGTTCCTGTTGAAGAGAAAGCCGAGGTCAACGCATGACTGCGCAGCCGACAATTGCCCGCGTGGAAGTAGTTCCGGTGGCGGGCCACGACAGCATGCTGATGAACCTCAGCGGCGCCCACGGGCCGTTCTTCACCCGGAACGTGGTGATCGTGACCGACTCCGACGGCCGCACCGGCCTTGGCGAGGTTCCCGGCGGCGAGAAGATTCGCACCACCATCGAGGAAGCCGGCGCGCTGATCGCCGGCAAGCCAGTGGCCCGCTACCGCTCGCTGCTGCGGGAGATCGCCGCGGAGTTCGCCGACCGCGACGCCGGCGGCCGGGGCCTGCAGACCTTCGACCTGCGCACCACGGTCCACGCCGTCACAGCCGTCGAGTCCGCGCTGCTGGACCTGCACGGCCAGTTCCTGGGCGTCCCCGTGGCGGAGCTGCTGGGCGACGGCCAGCAGCGCACGTCCGTGCCGATGCTCGGTTACCTGTTCTTCGTCGGTGACCACAAGCGGACGGATCTTCCGTACCTCGTGGAGGACGCGCCGTCGGACCGGTGGGAGGAACTGCGGCGCCAGGAGGCAATGACCCCGGAAGCCGTCGTCGCGCTGGCCGAAGCGGCGCAGGAGCGCTACGGCTTCAGCGACTTCAAGCTCAAGGGCGGCGTGCTGTCCGGCGACGACGAAGTGGACGTGGTCAAGGCACTGGCCAAGCGCTTCCCCGATGCCCGCGTCACGCTGGATCCGAACGGTGGCTGGCTGCTCGAGGAGGCCATCCGGCTGGGCAAGCGGATGGAGGGCGTTGTGGCTTACGCGGAGGACCCCTGCGGCGCTGAAGGCCGCTTCTCCGGACGCGAGGTCATGGCGGAGTTCCGCCGGGCCACCGGCCTGAAGACTGCCACCAACATGATCGCCACGGACTGGCGCGAAATGGCGCATGCCATCCGCAGCAACGCCGTCGACATCCCGCTGGCGGACCCGCACTTCTGGACCATGCATGGTTCAGTCCGGGTGGCGCAGCTGTGCCACGAGTTCGGCCTGACCTGGGGCTCGCACTCGAACAACCACTTCGACATCTCGCTGGCCATGTTCACCCACACCGGCGCGGCGGCCCCGGGCGAGATCACGGCACTGGACACGCACTGGATCTGGCAGGACGGGCAGGGCCTCACCAAGAACCCGCTGCAGATCAAGGGCGGCGCCATTGAGGTTCCGGCCGCACCCGGGCTCGGCATCGAGCTCGACCGCGAGGCCCTGGACAAGGCGCACCGGCTGTACCTGCAGCATGGCCTGGACGCCCGGGACGACAGCATCGGCATGCAGTACTACATCGACGGCTGGTCTTTCGACCCGAAGCGGCCCTGCCTGGTTCGGTAGCTCAGTAGACGTCCGCACGGCCGGCCCTCCCTCCGCAACAGGAGACGGCCGTGCGGAGTGCACATATACAGAAGGGTCAAGAGTGGGCGGCGTTGTCTCCGGAATACTCATTGTTTCTGCAGTCATCGCCGTGGGTTACTTCGCCGCCAGGTTCCGCATTCTGGGGCCCGAGGTCCAGGCGGCGCTGACCCGCACTGCTTTCTACATCACCAACCCTGCCCTGCTGTACACCGTGGTGGCCGGTTCCGATATCCGGGCCGCCCTCGGAACGGACGCCCCGCTGGCGCTGCTTTCAGCAGCGGCAGTGGGGCTTCTTTACTGGCTGCTGAGCTTCCTGTTCTTTCGCCGCCCGGCTGCGGAGACCGCCGTCGGCGCGATGGCCAGCAGTTACGCCAACGCCAACAACATCGGCATCCCGGTCTCGCTGTACGCCGTCGGAACGGCCCAGCACGTGGCGCCGGTGCTGCTGGTGCAGCTCCTGGTCATGGCACCGTTCTACCTCACGCTGCTGGGGCTGTTCTCCGGCTCCCGGATCTCGTGGCGGAAGGTGCTGCTTCAGCCGCTGTCCAACCCGATGATCATCGCCTCGGCGCTTGGCGTCGTCGTGGCACTGACCGGATGGCAGGAGCCGGACCTGCTGGCGAAACCGGTCGATATGCTGGCCGGCGGCGCTGTCCCGATGGTGCTTCTCGCCTTTGGCCTGTCGCTGGCCGGCAGGGCGCCGCTGCAGAAGGACGACGGCCGCACCGAGACCCTGGTGGCCACGTTCCTGAAGATCGCCGGCATGCCTTTGATTGTGTGGCTGCTGGGGCGCTTTGTCTTCGGCCTGGAGGGGCAGCACCTGCTGGCCAGCGTGATCATGGGGACGCTGCCCACCGCGCAGAACGTGTTCCTCTTCGCCTCCCCCTACGGCCGCGGCATGACGGTGGCCCGCGACGTGATCCTCTGCACCACCATCCTGTGCGTGGGGGCGCTGCTGGTTGTCGCGTGGGCGGCGGGATAAGTGTTCTCGGGTGGCGGCGACGGCGCTGTGGGTCGGGTGCCAGGCCGCGGAACCCTTACGCGGCCGTGCTAGCTGTAGGCCTCGGCGGCCCGATGGGTCCCTACCGAACCGCGGCGAACGAGCGTCGCGGTGAAGTTGGGTGCGGGACTCACCGGGGGCAGGCCTTCGATTTGACGGATGAGTGCTTTCGCCGCGGCGACGCCCATGTTGTAGACGGGCTGTGCGATGACGGTCAGAGGCGGGGTTGTCAGGCGCGTCCAAGCCAGGTCGTCGTACATGAGGAACGAGACGTCTGCCGGGATGGTGAGGCCCAGTTCCTGGATCGCTTCTACGATGCTGAGGGCGATGAGCCCGTCGGAAGCGATGATGGCGGTGGCAGGGTCCGGCAGGCGGAGCACCTCGCGGGTAGTGCGGCGGATGGAGTCTTCATCGCCGGCGTTTAGCCGTACGAGGTCCTCCGGGAAGGGAAAACTGCCCTCCCGGAACGCCTGCTGCATGCCGTCGAGGCGGTCGGCGATCTGCGACGAATCCAGTACCATGCCGGCGCGGTAGGGGGATTCGGTCCTGATCGTGGAGATGAAGGCGATTCTGCGGTGTCCGGCCTGGAGCAGGTACCGGGTGGACTCGTAGGAGATCTCGGCCATGTTGACTGCCATGGTCTCCACGTTCATTTGTCCGGCCTCTCGGTCCAGCAGCACCAGGGGGCGGCCGGAATCCTGCACGCGTTGCAGATGCTGCGTTTCCACCGAGGAGGCCGGCGCGACAATCAGGCCGTCCACGCGCTTGTCCAGTAATACGCGGACAGCGTCGATTTCAGCTGCCGGGTCCTCATCGGTATTGACCAGGATGACGTTGAAGCCACTCTTCTTGGCAGTGTCGGTGATGCCCCTGGTCGCCAGCCCAAAGTGGGGGTTTTCGATGTCTCCCACGACCACCCCGATGGTGTGGGATTTGCCGGTGTTCATGCTGCGCGCCAGCTCGTTGGGGCGGTAAGACAGCTCCTCCGCGGCGGCCAGGACACGCTCGCGGACGTCGTCGCTGACGGCGCCGTAGTTGCCCAGCGCGCGGGCGGCCTGGGCCTTGGAGACCTGCGCGGCCTTCGCAACATCCGCGACCGTGACGTCCCGTCGCCTCGAACTGGTGCTGCTCATGTGCTGCCTTTCGGAGGGCCTTGACGGCCGTTGTGGCTTGGGTTACATTTTTAGCAACCCCGATGTGAGTCCGGTCTCATCGTACAGGCTGAGACCGGACTCAACAAGGGATTTCAGACCCTAGGGCCAAAGGCGGCCTGCTCCAACGATTGGAATGATGAAGTGATCAAACGAAAGAACGTGCGCCCCGGAGTGGCCGTCGCGGCAGCCGTCGCGGCTCTTGTGGCATTGTCGGGCTGTGGCGGCGCTCCCGCGTCCTCGTCCACGCAGGACAACCCGTATGGGCTGATCCAGCCGGGCACTGTCCGGGTGGCGAGCCTGGGGGATGCGAAGCCGTATACCTTCGCCGATGCGCAGGGCAATTTCACCGGCTTCGACGTCGAACTGTTCAAGGACGTGGCCCACCGTGCCGGGGTGGACAACGTGGTCTTCACCGGTCAGGACTTCTCCGGGCTGCTGGCCGCCGTGGCCAACGGCCAGTTCGACGTCGGCGTGGCCGCCATTGGCATCACGGACAAACGCAAGGAAACCGTGGACTTCTCCGACGGCTATCTCGCCGGTTACCTGACGGTCATCACCACAAAGACCTCGGGCATCAAGGACGTTGGCGGCCTCAACGGAAAGCGTCTGGGCGTCGTGCAGGGAACCCTTCAGGAAGCCTATGCCGTCAAGAACTTTACCTCGGCCAACCTTGTCCGCTTCCCGGACAACAACACCGCCATCGCCGCGGTGAACAGCGGCTCAGTGGACGCACACTTCCTGGACTATGAAGCAGCCAAGGCCTACGAGAAGCAGCATGGCCTGGTCAGCGCCGCGGACATTCCGTCCTTTGATGCCCCGGCGGGCTTCGCAGTTGCCAAGGGCAAGACAGCCTTCAAGGAGGCCCTGAACAAGGGCCTGGCCGCCGCGATGGAGGACGGAACCTGGAAGAAGCTCTACCAGAAGTGGTTCCCGGGTTCCCCAATGCCGAAGCAGTACCTTCCCAAGGCCGAGCAGACGGCAAGCCCGGCGCCAAGCAAGTAAAGCCACCCGGCTTGCGGCCGGGCGGACCACCCACCGGCGGTCCGCCCGCCCGTCCGACAGCTAACTACGTCTGAGAGCAACCATGGACTGGCTCAACACCATCATCCGTACCTTCTTCGATTTCGGCGCAATGGCCGAAGTCCTGCCCCAACTCCTTGGGGTTGGCCTTCTCAACACGCTGATCATTTCCGTCGCCGCCACCATCATCGGTGTGGCGCTGGGCATGATCGTGGCGGTCATGGGCATCTCCCCGTCCAAATGGCTGCGCGTTCCCGCCCGCGTCTACACCGACCTCTTCCGGGGCTTGCCGGCGATCCTCACCATTCTGCTGATCGGGCAGGGCTTCGCCAGGCTCAGCCAGTCGGTCTTCGGGCCCTCACCCTACCCCCTCGGGATCATTGCGCTGAGCCTGATTGCCAGTGCCTACATCGGGGAAATCTTCCGCGCCGGCATCCAGAGCGTGGACAAGGGCCAGGGCGAGGCCTGCCGCGCCCTGGGCATGAGTTACGCCAAGTCCATGCGGCTCGTAGTCGTGCCGCAAGGCGTCCGCCGTGTCCTGCCGGCCCTGGTGAACCAGTTCATCGCCATCGTTAAGGATTCCTCCCTGGTCTATTTCCTGGGTCTGCTGGTCAGCGAACGCGAACTGTTCCGGGTGGGCCAGGACGCTGCAGTCCTCTCCGGAAACCTTTCACCCCTGGTCATGGCCGGCATCTTCTACCTCGTCATCACCGTGCCCCTGACGCACCTGGTGAACTACTTTGACAGCCGCTTCCGCACCGGCCGCCGTCGGCCCACCCCGCCCACCAGCGGTCTGAAGGAAGTCACAGAACTGGATGCGGCCTCGCCGCTGATCACCGGGAGCAACACATGAGCCTCGCAAGCAACACCACCGCCGCAGGTGTCCAAACCTTCCACGGCTCGAGCCTCGAGCTGCGGAACCTGACCATGGCCTACGGCGACGTCGAGGTGCTCCGCAACGTCAGCCTGAACGTGGCGCCGGGCACCACCACCTGCATCATCGGCCCCTCGGGTTCAGGCAAGTCCACCCTGCTGCGCGGCGTCAACCGGCTGCATGAACCCAAAAGCGGTGACGTGCTCCTGGCCGGCGAAAGCGCCCTGCAGGTCAAACCGGATATCCTGCGCGCCCGCATCGGCATGGTGTTCCAGCACTTCAACCTCTTCCCGGACCACACCGCGCTGGAAAACGTGGCCCTCGCGCTATGGAGCGTGAAAGGAATGTCCAAGGCCGCAGCAAGGGAACGGGCCCAGCGGAGCCTGGCCGAAGTGGGACTCGCCGAGCGCGCCGACCACCGCCCCCGCGACCTGTCCGGCGGCCAGCAGCAGCGCGTGGCCATCGCCCGTGCCCTGGCCATGGAACCGGAGGTCATGCTCTTCGACGAAGCCACCAGCGCCCTGGACCCGGAACTGGTCAAAGGCGTCCTGAACCTGATGGCCGGGCTCGGCCGCCGCGGCATGACCATGCTCGTCGTCACCCACGAGATGGGCTTCGCCCGCAAGGTCGCCGACCAGGTCGTCTTCATGGACGAAGGAGAAGTCGTCGAAGCCGGCACACCCACCCAACTCTTCGACAACCCGCGCAGCGAACGCCTGCAGCGCTTCCTCTCCGAGGTGCTGTGATGGTGAACGGTACAGCGGCACCCATCCGGACCGCCGTCGTCGGCTTCGGAATCTCCGGCAAGGTCTTCCACGCCCCGCTCATAGAAGCGGATCCCAACTACTCACTGGACATCATCGTGACGGCGGACCCGGCGCGGGCCGCGGAGGCAGCCCGGCTCTACCCGCAGGCCCGCACCGTCCCGACGCCCGAAGCAATGTTCGCCTTGGCGCCGGACCTGGACCTCGTCATCCTGGGCACCCCGCCGCACACCCACTTCGACCTCGCCGCCACCGCCATTGCGCACGGACTCCACGTTGTAGTGGACAAGCCCTTCGTGCCAACCTCCCCCCAAGGGGCCGAGCTGATCGCGCTGGCGTCCGACGCCGGCGTGCAGCTCACGGTGTTCCAGAACCGCCGGTGGGACGCGGACTTCCTGACGCTGCAAAAGCTCGTCCGCGATGGTGCCCTGGGCGAGGTCCGAACCTTCGAATCACGGTTCGAATGGTGGCGGCCCGAGGGCTTCGGCAACTGGCGTGACAGTGCCTCCCTCGCCCAGGGCGGCGGCATCCTCCACGACCTCGGCGCGCACCTGATCGACCAGGCCATCCAGCTCTTCGGCCCGGTGGAGACAAGCTATGGCGAGACAGCAAACCACAGCCCGGCCCTGGAGGGCGCCGACACCGAGGCCTTCGTGTCCCTGCTCCACGAGTCCGGAGTCCGCACCAGACTGTGGATGAACGGCATGGCCGCGCAGGTAGGTCCGCGCTTCCACGTTCTGGGGTCCACTGCCGGCTACACCAAGTGGGGCCTGGACAGCCAGGAGCCCGCCCTCGCCGCCGGCATGACACCATCGGATCCCAAATACGGCGTCGATCCCCAGGAGTCTTGGGGGCTTCTGGGAGTGGACGGCGCCACAGCCCCCGTTCCTGCCGAGCGGGGGGCCTATCCCCGGTTCTACACGGAACTCGCTGCAGCCCTCCGCGGAGAAGGGCCGCTACCCGTCGACCCTGCCGATCCGCTGCAGGTCCTCAAGATCATCGAAGGCATCCACGCCCTCGCGTAACACCCCGCCCAAAGCCTCTTCATTCCCACGACGCGTCAGCACATCCTCTTCAACTCTGTTCAAATCCCACAGAAAGGGACACCCATGTCCTCCGCAGCAAGCACCAAGCGCGTCGCCGTCATCGGCGGTGGCATCCTCGGCGTCTCCACCGCCGTGCACCTCCTCCGCCAAGGCGCTTCCGTCATCCTGCTGAGCGAACGCGGCCTGGCCAGCGAAGCCAGCGGCCGTTCGCTGTCCTGGCTGAACTCCGCCGGTGAACGGTCTACCCCCTACCACCAGCTCCGCGTCGCCGGCATCGACCGCTATCGCACCCTCTTCGCCGCCGATCCCAGCCGCGAATGGCTCCAGTTCGGCGGCGGACTGATGTGGAACGCCGCTGGCCACCGCGAGGCCACCGAAGCCCGGCATGCCTACGAGAAGTCCATCGGGTACGACTCCAAGCTGCTCGAGCCGGCCGACATCGCATCCGCCACTCCCGGCATCGATGCAACCGCCGTGCCGGAGAACGCCATCTTCAACCCCGGCGAAGGCTGGGTCAGCCTCCCAGACCTGATCGATTTCCTGATGGAGGAATTCCACGCCCGCGGCGGTGAGCTCGTCCTCAACGCCGGCAAAGCTTCCGTGATGGTCGACGGCGGACGCGCCACCGGCGTCGAGACGGCGGCAGGCGGAACATACGAGGCGGACGCCGTGCTGGTGGCCTGCGGAGCCGCAACACCCGCCGCCGTCGCCCCGCTCGGCGTGAACATCCCCAATGGTTCGCCCGTCTCAATGCTGGTGCTAACCAAACCGGTGGACCACAACGTGAAGGCCGTCATGAACACCCCCCGCGCCGCGGTCCGGCCCAACCCGGGGAACACCTTTGCACTGGACCACGACTGGTACGAAGAACACATCACCGAACACACTGACGGCTCCTTCACCATCCCTGACGATGTGGTCCAGGAACTCGCCAACGAAGCATCGAAACTGATTGCCGGCAACCCGGACCTCAAGCCCGCCTCTTGGAAAATCGGCTACAAACCCATTCCCGGCGACGGCGAACCTGTCCTCGGTGAACTCGGCCAAGTCCCCGGCTGCTTCGTCGCCTTCACCCACTCCGGCGCCACCCTCGGTCTCATCACCGGCGAACTTCTCTCCGGAGAGATCATGACCGGACAGAAGCACCCGATGCTGGCCACCTTCCGCCCCGGCCGCTTCTCCTAGCGAGCCACAACAGGCAGGGGCCCCTTGAGGCTCCTGCCTGCCCGGCAGGTGGGCGGCACGGGGCCCGGCACCGACAGGAACTTGCAGCCGCTGAAAATCCGACCGCCTGCGGCTCTCCTTCACTTTCCCTGAAACCAGAAGCAGACCACTCCTTTTGGCGTGACATCGCGACCGTTTATAGCTGGCATGCACGGGTATTCATGGACCGGGTGTCGGCGGAACAAATCGCTTCGCCTGCCCAAGCTGCTTCGCCCGTGAACCCCACAGACCACGCTCGAATTGTCCCGCCCCCCGCCCAAAAAAGCTGGCAGCTCAACCGCAATTTCCCCAAGCACACCGGCCCTTAAGGCCGCCACTCGCTGTGCGGTACTGGCATCTATTCCAACAGCTGGGCCAGCAGGTGGCTGACCGCCCGGACCGCAAAGCCGACGGCCCACCCCTGTCCCGGGTGGACGAGGGATGGGCCGCAGGGTGCTACAGGACGCTAGGCTTTTTCCGGGTCCGTCACAGCGATTTCAACGTCGTCGGGGCGTTCATTGACGAAGTACATGATGATCATGCCGAGGAAGGGTCCGGCAGCGAGCGTGATCAGGGCGGCCATGAAGGAATTGTCGGTTGCAGCGAAGACGGCGCCCACCGCCAACGGGACCAGGACACTTCCGATCTGCCACATGGCATTGGTTATGCCTGCGGCGCCGCCGAGAACGCGGCTGCTCACGAGCCGGGGCACGAGGGCCACGATGAGCGGGAGGTAGCAGTAGGCCCCGAGTCCGAGCAGCGGAGCGGCGATGAAGAAGGCCACGGCGTTGTCCAGCATGCCGAAGACAACGAGCATGACGGCGAAGCAGCCGAGGACGACCATCGCAGGAACCCTGCGGGCGCCGTTGAACTTATCGGCGATCCAGCCGATGAGAGGCTTGCCGAGAACGCCGAGGGCTGCATAGATAGCCACGATGCCGCCGGCGACCGTCGGGTCAATGCCGTGCCCCTTAATCATGAGGGCGTTGGACCAGGTGATGAATCCATAGGTCCCCCAGAAGCCGCCGAATCCTGCCAGCGCCAGGAGAAGAAGGTTCTTGTTGCGTCCCAGTTCGATAAGGACGGACCGGCCCTCCGCGCGGTTGGCCCTCTTGGCTACGACCGGGCCAGGCCTCAGCACGAGGTAGCAGGCGATGCCGGCCACGATGGAAACGCCACCGAAAAGCAGATAGGAGGCATGCCAGGAATAGTGCTCGATGAGGTAGGGCACGGCGGTGTTCGCCACCACGACCCCCAGCGAAGTTGCCGACGTGTAGATCCCCATTGCCTTGCCGAGTTCCTCGGGATGGAACCAGCTGGATATCAATTTGATGCCGGCGGCATATTCGGCTCCGGCGAAGAGGCCGATGACCGCCTGGATGGCCATACCGATCCAGGCGGACGTCGTGGACCCAAAGAGCATCATGGACGCCCCGGCGCCTATGAGGGAAACCGAAATAAGCAGGCGCCCGCCAACCCTGTCGGTGAGGAAGCCGGTGCCCGCGTTCGAGACGACGTAGCCGATGTAGTAGAAGGTGGCGAAAAGCCCAAGGCTTGCCAGGGGCACGCCGAGGTCTTCTCCAATGAAGATGGATGCCGGACCCCACGTCGAACGGTCAACGGAAGTCATGGTGAAGGCCAGCCAGCAAAGGACTAGGACCAGCCAGCGGTAGGGGCGCCTGGATGAATCGAGATCAGTGGAGACGCGGGCACGGTCAAGGGCAGTCATATTTATCCCATTCTGAGGAGGCGTCGTTGCCGCGGGACGTCGCGAAAACAAGAATTTGCGTGTGATGAATATAACCATCCCTCGCACCGGATATCAACCTTTTTTGTCCGCATAGTGTCTTTTTGCGCGTAAGACGGACGGTCTAGATGTTCAACCCATCCCTCAAATCCATCATGAACTCATCGGCGGCGTCGCGTAAGGCCGGCAGGAAATTCTCGGACATGTCCCGGTCAGCGGTAGTGGCTTCGTGGACTGAGGCGCTCATGGCCGCCACAACCTCACCGCGCCGGTTCCGAAGGGGGACCGCAACGGCGCGTATTCCGGCCTCGAGCAGTTGGTCAACGTAGCTCCAGCCCTGCTCTCGAACCGCCGCCAGCGTGACCCCGAGGTCTGCCAGGCCATTGGCGGCCCTGTCCCTGCCCGCCGAACGCTTGACGTCTTTGAGGGCGGCGGCGGGCAGAAGGGACAGGAGAACCTGGCCCATCGCCGTGCGCTCTGCTGGAACCCGCGTGCCCGGGCGAATGTTCACTATCAAGGGACTCGGCGCACTGGCCCTGGCTACGTAGCGCAGGTCCATGCCATCCAGAACGCCGATGGAAACCGAGGCTCCGAGCTTTCGCGCCAATGCTTCGAGACGGGGTCTGGCCACGTCTGCGAGCGAAAGCCGGGACAGCAGGGAGTACCCCAACTCCAGGACCAGGGGAGTCGGGGCGTAACTGCGCCCCTGCTGTTCAAGGTAGCCAAGTGAGGCCAGGGTCAGGACGAAGCGACGCGCCGCCGAGCGCGGGAGCCGGCACCGCTCGGATATCTGTGCCAAATTCATGGCCGGGTGGCCCTCATCGAAGGCGGTGAGAATGCACAACCCTCGTTCTACCGATTGGATTACATCTGATGGACGCACCTTGGGGCGAGTGGGGGTGGCACGTGCCATCACGGACCTGACGGGAGCTGGTCCGGAAGCCGGCCAGAGGGCGGCAGCAGTCCGCAGCGCGGCGGACTGGAGCAAGGGAACGAAGTCGTTCTCGAGTACCTGGGTGTCCACGCGCGTGGCGTGAGCGGCAATGTTCAGGGCGGCGACGATCCGGCCCTCCGGGTCATGCAGGGGAACGGCCACTGACCGGATTCCCGGCGTCAGCTCCTGATCGGCCACGGTCCACCCACGCCCGCGGGCTTCCTCGATCCGCTCCCGCACGTAGTCCGGCTCGAAACCAGGCCCGGAGTCAATCGACGAAAGGTAGTCCTCGAGTTCATCGGGAGCCAGATCGCCCAGCAGAACACGGCCGGTGGCCGTACGGTGTGCGGCGACGCTGGTGCCGACGGTGATGTTTGCGGTAACGATCCTGTCGGCGGCCACCCGGGCGGCGTAGTAGACGCGACGCTTGTGGAGCACGGTCAGGGAAGCCGTTTCCCCAACCGCCCGGACGAGCTCGTCCAGATGGGGGTGGGCTGCGTCCGGCAGCGGACTGCTGCGAAGGTAGGCGTCGCCGATCTCGAGCACCCCGGGGGTCAGCGTGTACCCCTCAGCCGACTGGCCCGTGTAACCCAGGTACTCCAAGGTCAGGGCGAACCTGCGCGCCGCAGTGCGGGTAATACCCACAAGCGATGCCACGTCTGCGACGGAGAGCGCCTCTTCCCGCGCACTGAATGCCCGGAGGACCGACAGGCCCCGTTCCAGAGAGTCCACATAATCCGGGTCTGTGGTCGCCAGCTCTCCGGCGGCCGGCATTGATGCATTCACACTGTCGAATCTAGACCATCTCCCGTCCGGCGGGTGGAGGCGCCGCCGCTGCGCATCGCTTGACGGACGAACGAGACCCATGCAACACTTCACTGACCGAATAACGCGCTGATGCGCGCATATCGGATATTTCAGAGATTTCGACTTACATCGGAAGGCCCCACAGTGCTCACCTCAGATCAGAATGTCTTGCTGACCCAGACCGGCCCGGAAACGCCCATGGGGCGTCTGTTCCGGCGGTATTGGTTCCCTGCTCTCCTCGCCGAGGAACTTCCCGAGGCAGACTGCCCCCCGGTGCGCGTCCAGCTCCTGGGAGAGAAGCTCATAGCCTTCCGAGACACGTCCGGCCGGCTGGGCCTGTTGGACGAGTTCTGCGCACACCGGACCGCTTCCCTGTACTTCGGACGCAACGAGGAAAACGGTCTCCGGTGCGCCTACCACGGGTGGAAGTACGACGTGGAGGGCAACCTGACGGACATGCCGTCCGAACCGGAAGACTCCAAGTTCAAGTGCCGGATCAAACAGAAGTCGTATCCCCTCGTGGAACGGGGAGGCGTGCTCTGGGCATACATGGGTCCCGGGGAGCAGATGCCGGACCTTCCGGAACTCGAATGGGCCCTGCTCGGTGATGGGCAGCGTTTCATTTCCAAGCGCCTCCAGGAAACCAACTACCTCCAGGCCATGGAGGGTGGCATCGACTCCAGCCACGTTTCCTTCGCCCACCGTTTCAACCTTGACGATGACCCGATGCACTCCGGAACGGCCGGCAATGAGTACATCAAGGCTGACACCCGCCCGAAGTTCGAGGTCGCCGAAAGTGACGGCGGCCTGCTGATCGGAGCCCGGCGCAACGCGAACGAGGAAGAGTTCTACTGGCGCATCACGCAGTGGATCATGCCCTTCTACACGATCATTCCCCCCTTCGGCACCCACAACCCCATGGGCGGCCACGCCTGGGTCCCGATCGACGACACCACGTGCTGGGCCTGGTCGTGGAACTACCACCCGACCCGCGACCTGCGCGAGGACGAACTGGAGCAGATGCGCAATGGCGACGGCATCCACGCCAAATACATCCCCGGAACCTATCGGACCCTCGCCAACAAGGACAATGACTACCTCATGGACCGCGAGGCCCAGAAGCAGAACAAAACCTTCTCAGGCATCGAGGGCATCGCCGCGCAGGATTTCTCCCTGCAGGAAAGCATGGGCGACATCGCGGACCGCACCAAGGAGCGGCTGGGCACCTCCGACGCCGCCATCATCCTGGCGCGGCGCCGTCTGCTCGCAGCGCTGGACACCATGGAGGACGGGGCCCTCCCGGGCATCGACACCACGGACCAGCGCGTGCGCTCGACCTCGATGCTGCTCCCGAAAGACGTCCCGTTCCACGAGGGTGCCCACCTGGCCATCCAGGTGGTCCCCGGAACCGACTTCGTTTCCATCTAGACCTGAACCCGCTAGGAGTTCCGCATGAAAGACCACGGTTCCATGGTTGGGTCTCCGGAACCGGCCGCGACGCTGGAAACGCCCCTTCCCGATGCTGTCAGGGCCGCTGTCTCGCTGCCTGATTCGACCACCACGGTCCAAGCGATTGACCCGAGACTGGCGACAGGCGCCGCGGGTTGGCTGAAGGTGGAGTCCTCCGCTCTGTGCGGGACCGATCTGGACCTGTACCAGCAGGGCCTTCGCCATCCCACAGTGATGGGCCACCACGTGGTTGGTGAAATCGTCTCCCTCACGCCTGTCATGCAGTGGTCGTGGGACGTCGAGGTCGGCGACAGGGTGGCACTGGAGGAATACCTCCCCTGCGGGCGGGCCACCTGTGAGGCCTGCTCAAAGCCCGACATCTACCGTTTCTGCCCGGACGCGGATCTGTGGGGCGGACAGCGCCGGGTAGGAATGCTGGGACTTCACGAGGGCTCCGGTCTCCATGGCGGCAACGCGGAATACATGGAGCTATCAACCCGGACCGTCCTGCACAAGCTGCCCCGGGACCTGGACTCGAACCTCGCCGCATGGACCCAACCCTTCGCTAACGCGGTTGATTGGGTTATTAACATCGGTGGCGCCACGAGTGGCTCGCGGGTGGCCATCATCGGACCGGGCTACCACGGCATCGCCGCCGTAGCGGCCGCCAAGGCAACCGGCGCACACGAGATCGTCGTGCTCGGACGCAACTCGCGCACCAGCCGCGACCGCCTGGAGATCGCAGAGGCCATGGGCGCCTCCATCGTCGTCAACGATGACGCCTCATCAACTTCCGCAGCCTTGGGCCGGCACGGCAAGGCCACCGGATTCGACGTCATCGTCGATACCGTCGGCCTAGGTGGACCAGCCCTCCAAACCACAGAACACCTCCGGAAACTGGGACGTCTGGTCCTGGCCGGACTCGGGGACACCCCCGTCGCAGAAGTAAACCTGAAGACCCTGGTACGGGGGGCGTCCGGTGTGGTCGGCGTACGCGGCCGTTCGCCGCAGGCCCTCACCAGGAGCATCGAACTCCTTGCCGCCGGAGACATCGGCTTGGAACACGTGCCCAGCATTCAGGTCGGGCTCGACGGCGTCGACGAACTCTTCCGCACCCTTCTGGACCGGTCAGGGCCCAGCAGTCCGCACGTCGTCGTTCGACCTTGTCCCTGAACAGCGACAACCCAAGCTAAGGAAAACCCATGACACATCTAACGTCGCGCGCCTACTATAAGGCCCGCATCCTGCTCGTCCCCCTCGGGCTGTCCGGCGCTGCACTCGTCTCGTCAATGTCCGACGCCGGCCTGCGGGAAGTCCTGGTCGCCGCCCCCGCAAGCCACCCGGACGGCGTACTCCTGCGCGGGATCGACGAACCCGAGGCCCAACCCACCACCGAAACCGTCAGCGACCTCGCGGCCAGCACGGACATGATGGTGTTCCTCGGATCCCGGCTCGAAGAGATTCCCGACGGTTTCGTTGAGGCCATGGCCACTGCAGGACGGAACCAAGGGACGCTCCTCGCCGGCGTCCTGGTCGGCCTCGGCGGCTGGAATTCCGAACCCGGCTCGACCTCCATGCGGGTACTCCGCCGCGAACTCGACATGCTCGTGACCGTGCGAAAAACAGACCTCGCGCGCGATTTCATCGAGGTCCTCAAAGGCGGAACCAGGGAAGCCATCCCCGGCAAACTCTTCCAACACCCCACCACCGGAGCTAGCCATGTCCACTGACACCTTTGACCTCGTTGTGATGGGCATGCGCCAGGAATCCACAGGTGTCATGTCCCTCGAACTGGCCCCTCCCGACGGCAGCACACTGCCCGAATGGCAGCCCGGCGCCCACGTGGACGTCGTCCTCCCCTCGGGCTTGGTGCGGCAGTACAGCCTGTGCTCGGACCCCCGGAACCTCCGGAAGTACCGCCTCGCAGTCCTTCGCGAGACCGATGGGCGCGGAGGGTCCGAGGAACTCCACTCCGGGGCCCGGCTCGGCACTATACTGACAGCCCGCGGACCACGAAATCATTTCAAAATCGAGGAGGGTGCGGCCCACTACCTCCTGGTCGCAGGGGGGATCGGCATCACGCCCATCCTGGCCATGGCACGGGAACTCATGGCTGCAGGCAAGAGCACGCGCCTCGTCTACTGCGGATCCAGCCGCCAATCAATGGCGTTCATCGACGAGCTCCAAGACATCATGGGCGATTCCCTCGCGCTCTACCCTCGGGACGAGCGCGGCCGTGCCGACCTGCTCACCGAAATCAAGAACGCTCCCGCCGGAACAGCCGTGTACGCGTGCGGACCGGAACGGCTCCTTGCGGACCTTCAGGACATCACCGCAGCCACACTCGGTGCAGACGCCTTCCACGCGGAACTGTTTGCTGCCGCCACACCATCCGCCCGCACGGAGGCCGCAGCGGAAACGGAGGCGGACGCACCATTTGAAATTGAGCTGCGCCAATCCGGCTGTACGCTGACCGTTCCACCGGAAAAGTCCATCCTGGACGTCGTGCTCGAGGTAAACCCCTCCTTCATGTCCTCCTGCGAGGAAGGATTCTGCGGTACCTGCGAAACCAAGGTCCTGGAGGGTGAAGTCGAACACCGCGACACCATCCTCTCCGAAAAGGAACGCGCGAAGAACGACACCATGTTCATCTGCGTCAGCCGCTCCAAGTGCCCCAAACTGGTCCTTGACGCCTAGAGCGCGTCTCGTCATCGGCACTGCAGGACGAGCACGGGCAGGCCGCAGCGGGCCGCGCCATAGGTTGCCGATACCGCCCCATCACGGGAAACGGCCGCAAGACTACCGCCGCGTCCTGTCCCTTCACGCGACAAGTAGTCCCCGCACAGGCCATTGACGCACTGCACTCACAAGCGGGACGGCCGCGGAGCAGAACGCAACGCAGCCTACGGCGGTACGCCGCT
Organism: Arthrobacter sp. NPDC057013; assembly: GCF_042674585.1. Taxonomy (NCBI): domain Bacteria; kingdom Bacillati; phylum Actinomycetota; class Actinomycetes; order Micrococcales; family Micrococcaceae; genus Arthrobacter; species Arthrobacter sp. NPDC057013. Next base: position 53,263 of record NZ_JBHUSE010000013.1, on the reverse strand, counting down.
GCCACATTAACAAAATCGCAACAGGAAAGGCATCGCCATGGCCCACTATGGAGAGTGGAATGATTTGGTCGGCCGCCAAGTGCAAATCCAGCGAGACGGGCGGACCATCCGGACCGGTCGGGTCGAGGCCATGACGCCGGCCGCCGACGCGGTCTGGATCGCAGCCCACGGAGCCGAACTTCGGGCCCCTGTACGAAAAGGCTCAGGGCCACACCTTCCTGCCGGTCTTAGAACACGAGGGGGCAGACCATGAATGCCAGGGCTGACACAGTCATCGAAGTGACGGTCCATGACGGGGCAAGCATGGATCACTGCCTGGACGCCGCCATCGATTACATGATGGATGTCACCCTGCCGCGCTCACGGCATCTTGGTAAACCCGTCTGACGGACGGACACTTCACCGTCAGGTGCCTATTCTGAAGCCAGTATCGTGCCGCTCCTCGTGTTGCTCGTCTTCGTCCAGCTCGGCCTCGGCCAACCCAGCAAGCCCCGTTGCGGGGCGCCCGGGACCATACAGGCACCCCGCAACGGTTCTGTCCTCCGAGCGGTCCTGCCGGCGGAAGCCGCCAGGCCAGTGGTCGCAGCAACCCTGGGCGCACCGTGCGACGCGACCCGCCTCCCGCGTCAGGCCGGCCCGCTCGAACTCACTCACTTCTGGGGGAAAGTTCGCGCCGGTCGCGCATTGATATGGTCAATCGCATTCGGCGGAGACCCGGAGGCCCTCGATAACGTGTTTGCTCTGCGTAACCGCACCGAAGCCGCTCGCGACCGCTCTGACAGCGTTGTTGTGGGCTATTTCCGAGTAGTCTGCACAGCAGTCGTCGACGAGAGTGACCAGGAAGTCGAGACAAGTTGCATCCCGCAGCGACGTTTCTACGCAAATGCTCGTTGCTGTCCCGCAGAAGAACAAGGATGTGCGGTTAAGAGATCGTAAGAGCTCTTCCAGCCCCGTGTTCGTGAAGGCGCTGTAGCGTGCTTTGGAAAGCACGTGGTCCCGTGGCTGCGGGACTAGTGTGAAGAACTCTGCCCCCCACGTTCCGGGCAAACAGGACTGTGAATCGCGGGACTTTAAGTGACGGGCACGCCACTCATCCGTATCAGTTTCGGGATCATGCAGGTTTTGCATGAAGACGACAGGCACTCCGAGCTCCCTGGCGTCCCGTGTGAATTCTTCAATACGACCAACGATGGATTGCACTCGCCCGACGTCCCGTCCACGTAGCCCTTGGTAGCCGCGGCTGTGGCAAAAGTCGTTCTGAATGTCGATGACGACGATTGCCGCCTTCATGGGATCAAGCCGTTTCACGTAATGTCCTTCAAATTGGAAGAATGGTTTGACCATACTATTGACATGCCTTCGTGATGTAAATTACTGTCCCTTTCAACGGGCGGCGAAACTTCGCCGCTGCCTGAACAGCGTGGTTCGCCTGCTCCAACCCTCGGTTGCAATGCGTCGAACCCATTTCGCAGCTGTCTGAACTAAGAGGAGCTTTGATGTTTGCTTGGATACCGGCCAGGAAAAAGTACCGCCCCGCGCGTCTCCCCGCATTGGCCTCAATGGCGGCAGTGACGGCCTTGGCGCTGACCGCCTGCGGCGGCGGCGCCAGCAGCGCACCGAACTCCGACGGCGGGCCTGTTCAGCTTCGGGTCATTGAGTCGAACAAGCAGGATCCGACCGAGCTCGGCGCGGAAGCCGGCAACTACACCAATATTTGGTCGAAATGCTCCCCAGAGGTGAAGGTCAACCTAACTGCCGGCGAGAAGGTGGCTGAGGCGTTGGCAGCCAAGAGCGCTGACATCGGAATTACATCCCCCAACCGCGTCATCGGTGCCGTGTCCCAGGGACTTAAGGGAAAGATCATAGGATCATCGATGCCGGTTTGGGATCAGTACGTGGTTGTTAGGAAGGACAGTGGAGCCAAGTCGTTTAGCGATCTGAAAGGCTCCACCTTTGCCATTAGCAGCTTCGGGTCTGCGGGGGATTACGCCACTCAGAAGATCGCTCGTGAGGAGGGCTGGGGCCCCGACGACTTCAAGACCGTCACAATGGGCAGCCTTGATGGGATCATGGCTGGGCTCAAGAGCGGCACAGCGGACGCCTTCCTGTGGAGCGCCCAGGCGGCTTTTGGTCTGGAACTTGAAGGATCGGCGAGGGTTCTCGGCAGTGTGAAGGATCTTGTGGGACCCAACGCCATGACAGTGGTTTTCGCCAGCGACGAGATCATCCAGAAGAACCCAGCGGCCGTTAAGGCCTTCGCGGAGTGCTACTACAAGGCCACCGAGGCAATCATGGACGACTCTGGCCTGGCCACGAAGATGCTGGTCGAAAGCTGGGGAATGAAGCCGGCACTTGCGTCGAAGATCATCGAAAAAGAGATTCCCCTGAGCTCGCGGGATGGCGAGTTGAGCCCCGACCAGTTGGAAGGACTCCTCGAAGCCACGCAGTTTACGATCAAATCCGCCAAGTCGCTCACCATGGACGACGTCAAGGGCATGTACAAGCATTGGAAGAGCCTGTGATGACGGCTCGCCAGGGCACCGGGAGCTGAACCGATGCAAACTAATCTGTCAGCACCACCTCGCACACAACCACGACTGTCCGCCCCGAAGCTGTTGCGGAACTCCAACGTGAAGGTCCAAGCACGCTTCGGCAGGGTGGCCGTCATTGCCGCCGTGATCGTCGCCTGGGAACTCCTGACCCGGTTCGGCCTGATCGACATTGACTTCGTATCCACTCCGCTGGCCGTCGCCGGTGCCTTCGTAGAGATGCTGGGCACCCGCGAAGTCATGACGGCGTTGGGCAGAACGGGTGGAAACATCCTCATGGCCTTCGTCATCGGCACCGCCGTGGGCATCGTCGTCGGAACCGTCATAGGTCTGTCCAAGACCCTCTGGCAGGCCTACTCGGCCCCGCTGCTGTTCCTAATGTCGACGCCGAAGTCCATCTTCCTGCCGATCTTCATTCTCCTGTGTGGCATCGGCTCCACGTCCGCCGTCGTTTTTGGAGCGTTCGAAGCGGCAGTATTCGTCACCATCAATGTGGCCGCCGGCATGGCGCTCGTCGAAGAGCGCCACATGAAAGTGGCGCGCGCCTTCAAGGCGTCCTGGGGCCAGACCCTCCTCAACGTCGTGCTCCCCTCTGCCCTGCCGGGTATCTTCACGGCGCTGTGGTTCGGCATCCGCCACGCTTTCATCGGGGTCCTGATCGCAGAACTGTGGGCTTCCTCGGACGGAGTGGGTGGATTGATCCGGGTCTACGCCGAACAGCTCCACACGGACAAGACCCTTGCCTTGATGCTGGCAGTCACCATCCTCGCAGTCGTTGCGGGGACCATCTGGAATCACTTAGAAACACGGCTGACCAAGTGGCGGCAGACTTCCGCCGCCGGGGCCGCTACAACCACCGCGACAAGTTAGGTAAACAGCAATGCGAATGTCCATCAATGATGTTTCAGTCACGTTCACGCGTGCCGGAACGACGGTCAAAGCACTCGAAGATATTAACTTGTCGCTGCACGAGGGAGAATTCGTTGCCCTTCTTGGTCCGAGCGGCTGCGGCAAGTCCACGCTGCTGACCTGCATGGGAGGGCTCATGACTCCCACCAAGGGCCAGATCCTGGTGGGCGACTTCGTAGTGAAGGAACCGGATCCCCGCAGGGCCGCGTTCGTCTTCCAGGACTACTCCCTGCTGCCGTGGAAGAACATCCTGGACAACGTCGGCGTCGGACTGCGGTTCGCGGGAGTCGGCAAGCAGGAACGCCGCGAGCGCAGCCAGGAACTGCTGGACATGATGGGCCTGTCCCAGTGGGGCGAATCCCACCCGGGCCAGTTGTCCGGTGGCATGCAGCAGCGCGTGGCGGTGGCCAGGGCCCTGGCGATGAACCCGTCGATCCTGCTCATGGATGAGCCCTTCGGTGCCTTGGACGAGCAGACCCGCCGTTCGCTTGGCGAAAGCATCTCCACGGTCCTGACGGAGAACAAGCAGACCGTGGTCCTTGTGACCCACAGCCTCGACGAGGCCATCTACTGGGCCGACCGCGTGATCGTCATGTCCGCACGTCCCGGCAAGGTCATGGCCGAAGTCAAGATCGAGCAGATGCGCCCGCGCCCGCTCGACTTCATTGCCACGGAGGAGTTCGCGCAGCTGCGTTCGCAGCTCTTCCTGATGCTGAACGAAGCCATGGGCAACAGCCCCCACGCCAACCCCTTGGAAAAGCAGAGAGCATAGGGAAATCAATGAAGCAGCACAAAAATTCCCCGCTGGTATGGCCCCTGCGGATTCTGGGGCTTGGTGCTCTGTTTGGCATTTGGGCGTACGGAAACGGTCCCGGCGGGATCTCCCCCCTGGTTCTGCCCACCATCCCCAGGGTCATGGAAGCACTCGGAGAAGCGCTTGCGCAGCCGGCGACCTACGAGGCCGCGTTCATCACGTTCGGTGAGATCCTGGCCGCCTTCGTCATCGCGTCGGTGTTCGGCCTCGCAGCAGGTTTCTGGGCAGCGAGGACACCGGTCCGGACGCAGGTCTTCCAGTCGATTTTCGTCTGGGGCTACCTCGCTCCGCTGATCCTCTTCTACCCCCTCTTCATCCTGTCCTTCGGCACGGGAGTCGGGTCCAAGATCGGCTACGGGGCGGTCAGTGCGTTCTTCCCGATCGCCTACAACTCGCTGCGGGCCTTCGCCACGGTGAAGCCCACCATGCTGACGGTGGCCAGGGCGTTCGGGGCCAGCTCGTTCCAGACCGACTTCCTTATTAAGCTGCCGAGTGCGTTGCCGCTGATCAGTTCCGGCGTCCGCATTGGTGCCGGCGCGTCAATGATTACCGTCATTTTCGCCGAGATGCTCGCCTCCACCGCGGGGCTTGGCTATCAGCTGGCCTTGAACAGCCAGACCTTCGCCGCACCCCAGGCGTTCACCATGATCATCCTGCTCATGGCCCTGGTGGGCATACTGCAGGGACTGGTTAACCTCTTGCTGACGCCCAAGTCCGAACGGGGCACGTCCCTCAACGCCGCCCACTAAGCAAAGCGCACCATGACCGAAACCCAAGTCCAGCCCACCCAACGCACGACGGCGGGGGCAGCAGCCAGATGGATCATCCTCTTCTCCGTCACCACAGGCACCTTCATGGCCAATGTGGATGCCACAGCCGTAGTGGTGGCATTGCCGATGATGGCAAGGAATTCGGGGTCGATATCGACTCCCTCCAATGGGTGTTGTCCGCCTACTTGCTGACCATCACGGCGGTGGTTCCGTTCCTTGGCAAGTTGTCGGACGCCATTGGCGGAAAGAGGATCCTCAGCATCGGCCTGCTGACCTTCGTCGTTGCGTCGCTCGCGGTGGCCCTGGCACCGGCCCTTCCGGTCATGATTGCGTTCCGCCCGCTCCAAGGGATTGGAGCGGGCATGTTCATGGCCACCATCACGCCTTTGGCCCTGGCGACCTTTCCGGTGGGCCAAAGGGGCCGGATCCTGGGGATCATCGGCAGCATGGTGGCCGCAGGGACGTTGCTGGGGCCGGCCTTGGGCGGCGTCCTGACGGGAGCGTTCGGGTGGCGCTCGATCTTCCTGATCAATGTCCCGGTGGGCCTGATCGGTGCAATCGGCGTCATGGCCTTGGTCCCCAAGGACTCGAAGAAGGGGACCAAGGCACCCCGGCTGGACGTCCCCGGCTTCACGTTGTTCATCATGTTCACGTCAAGCCTGCTGCTCGGCCTGGGCTTCGCACCCCGCCTCGGGTGGTCGCATGAGGTGGTCATTGGACTGTTGGGAACGGCGGTTGCGGCTTTCGCGCTTTTTGTCCTGCGCGAGCTCAAGACCGCCGTTCCCCTCATCAACCTCCGCCACTTCCGCAGGCGCGTCTATGGCTGGGGAACACTGGCCGCGTTCCTTTCCTACGTACTCCTGCTGTTTCCCGCTTTCCTGTTTCCCCTGTACATGCACGAGGTCTTGGGGTGGTCCATCGGCCTGACCGGCTTGATGATGACATGCCAGGCCCTTGCCATGCTTTTGGTCTCACCCCTTTCCGGCTGGTGGAGCGACCGCGTGGGTTCCCGGCGTCCTGCCCTGGTGGCTTTGTCCGTCATGATTGCCACGTTTGTTGGCGCCTCGTTCCTGACAGAGTCTTCGCCGCCCTGGTTGGTTGCCGCCTTGCTGGCACTCATCGGCGCGAGCGTCGGACTCTTCAGCTCGCCGAACAGCTCGGCCGTGATGGGTGACCTGGGGCAGGACCAGGCCGGAGTAGCCAACGGCACCATTGCGACCCTTCGGAACCTGGGGAGGGCCATCGGCGTGACGCTCACCGTGTTGCTCTACCAGTTGTTCGCCGGCTCGCCCGCAACCACCGGGATTTCGGCCGACCACTTCCTGGCCGGTTTCCAAGGCGTGCTGCTGGTCGGCGCCGAACTTGCCGCTGTCGCCTTCCTTGCAGTGGTGCTGATGTACGGCAGGCACGGGCGCATGCGCAAAGACACATAAGCCATTAGTTAGACCATTAGTATTGACAGCCCATAAAACCAAACCATAAGCTGCGACAACCGCTGTGGGATGCATCACTGCCGGCACCTGTCCCCCAAGCAGGTGCCGCTTGCCGAAACGCGGATAGGACTCGCTCCAAACAACGACGCAGAGGAGTTACATGCTTATGGGAAATTTCGCGCGCCCCGCCATCACGAGGAGCCTCCGGACAGTCGCCGCGGGTGCAGCATTCATGCTGCTTCTTAGCGGCTGCGGTGGTTCCGCGGGTGCCGACGACGCCGGCACCAACGAGATCCGCGTCATCCAGTCGAACAAGCACGATCCCACGGAACTCGGCGCGGAAGCCGGCGACTTCCTCGATATCTGGCCTAGCTGCGATCCACAGATGAAAGTCAGCGTCACCTCGGGTGAAAAGACGGCCGAGGCTGTAGCGGCGGGCAGCGCGGACATCGGAATCACGTCCCCCAACCGCGTCATCGGCGCCATTTCCCAAGGGCTGGACGCGTCCATCATCGGCGCTTCAATGTCGGTGTTCGATGAATACCTCGTCGTCAGGCCGGACAGCACCGCCAAATCCTTTGCCGATCTGAAGGGCAAGACCTTCGCGATCAGCAGCTTCGGCTCGGCTGGTGACTACGCCACCCAAAAGCTCGCCCAGCAAGCCGGGTGGAGTGACACCGACTTCAAGAAAGTGACCATGGGCAGCCTGGACGGCATCCAGGCCGGGCTGAAAAGCGGAACCGTGGACGCCTTCCTCTGGGGCGGACATGCCGCCTTCGGGCTCGAGCAGGCCGGCAGCGCCAAAGTCTTGGAAAACGTGCGCGAACTCATCGGGCCAAACGCCATGACGGTGGTGTTCGCGAGCAACAAGATCATCAAAGAGCGTCCCGAAGACGTCAAGGCCTTTGCCGAGTGCTACTACAAAGCTTCCGGCCGGATCATGGATGACGAAAGCCTGGCCACGAAGATGATGGTGGACGAGTGGGGCATGGACCCCAAGCTGGCCGCGCGGATCATCAAAGAGGAGATCCCCATGAGCTCCCGGGACGGGAAGCTCACCGAGGACCAGCTGAAAGGGATCCTCGAAGCCACCCACTTCACCATCAAGTCGGCCGCTTCCCTGACCCTGGATGACGTCAAGAAGATCTACAAGCCCTGGCAGGAGTTGTGACGGACGCCCGGTTTAAACGAACCCCTGTTCAAACGCGCGAAAGGACAAGCATTGGCTGAATTCTTCGGCTCCATAAGCGTAGCGGCAGTCCAGGCCGCCCCCGTATTCCTCGACCTGGAAAGGAGCACCGCGAAGGCCTGCGACCTCATCCGGGAGACCGGTTCGAACGGGGCGAAATTCATCGTCTTTCCCGAAGGGTTCCTGCCCGGCCACCCTACGTGGTTCCACTTCCAACCGGTCAGCAGTCCCATCTCCAACGAATTGAACCTGAGGCTGTTCAAGAACGCCATCAGGGTCCCGGGTCCGGAGGTTGACACAATTGCCGAGGCGGCCAGGGACGCTGGAGCATACGTGGTGATGGGAGTGTGCGAGCGCGCCGCGAATGCGCCCGGCTCCCTCTTCAACTCCCAGCTCTTCTTCGGCCCCGACGGGCAGTTGTTGGGCAAGCACCAAAAGCTCCAGCCCACGGCCGGCGAGCGCATTGTGCACTGGGGAGGCTGGGGAGACACTCTGGGGACGTTCGATACCGAGTACGGACCGGCCAGCGCGCTGGTTTGCGGCGAGAACTCCAACCCCCTGGAAATCTTTGCCCTGACCGCGGCCGGGACGCGGCTGCACGGAATGAGTTGGCCCCCGCATTTCCGTTCCGCTCCGGACGGCACGTCCCTCATGCCGCAGACTTCCCTGTTGGCGGCGCAGAACTTCGCGTTGATGTCCAAGGCCTTCGTCATCAGCGCTTGCGGAGTTGCCCACCCCGGCTACGCCGAAGACCTGGGGCTGACGGAAGAAGCGGCGGAAAGGATCGCGTCAGGTGCCGGGCAGGGAGGATCGGTGATCGTCGGCCCGGACACGCGGGTGCTTGCCGGGCCCCTCGACGGCAAGACCGAGGGCATCCTCTATGCCGAGCTGGACTTCAACCAGTGGGCCCGGCAGAAGATCGCGCAGGACTTCGCAGGGCATTACAACCGCAACGACATCTTCCAGCTGAGGATCAACCGCAAACCTCCAACGGATTACATCAGCGCAGACGACCCGGCGGCAGCCGGGCTTTCGACGGAACGGTGGGCGCCGCCGTCGGACGACTACCCAAGCAGCGATGCCCTCGTAGCCGAGCTCATCAATCCCTAGCCAAGCCGAAAAGAACCGCCAGGGCCCGACTCCGCGTCGGGCCCTGGCTGTGTTGTGAGCGGCGTGTTTCAGAACCCCGGAAATTACCTGCGCCACATCATTGACACCGCGAACCTGCCAACGGCATTATGGTTAGACCATTAGTAGGAGGATCCAATGGTCAAGATTTCTTATGTCAGCGCCGAGGGCGCAATCGATGTTGTGGACGCCGGAACCGGCGACTCGGTGATGTCAGCGGCGCTCCGCAACGGGGTTCCGGGCATCATCGGCGAGTGTGGCGGGAACAACTCCTGCGCCACCTGCCATGTGTGGGTCCGCGAGGAGTTCCGGGACGCCGTCGGCGCTCCGGGGGATATAGAAGCGGATCTCATAGACATGGGCGTCTCTGAGCCGCGGGACTGCAGCCGCCTCGGATGCCAGATCGTGCTTGAAGAGAAGCTCGACGGCCTGGTCGTCGACCTTCCCCCCACCCAGCCCTAATTTCCCGTCCGGCGATGGCGCAGCCAGGACCCGGACACCAGTAAGCAAGTTCTCAACTCCGCTCAGGACGAGCTCAGGACGAAAGGATCCTTCGCATGTTGCGTACGGACATCAACGAATTGTTGGCTCAGACAGGTCCGGGTACTCCCATGGGTGACCTCTTCCGCCGTTACTGGCAGCCGGTGCTGCTGGCCGAGGAACTCCCCGAAAACGACTGCCCCCCGGTTCGCGTCAAGGTGCTGTCTGAGCGCCTCATCGCCTTCCGCGACTCCGAAGGCCGCTACGGCCTGATGGACGAATTCTGCGCACACCGCGGCGTCTCGCTGTGGTTCGGCCGCAATGAAGAAAACGGCCTCCGCTGCCCCTACCACGGCTGGAAGTATGACGTCACCGGCCAGGCCGTGGAAGTCCCCAGCGAGCCGGCCACGAGCAACTTCTGCGCCAACGTAAAGCTCAAGTCCTACCCGATGGTCAAGCGCGGGGACGTGCTGTTCGCCTACCTCGGCGACCCCGCCGCCCAGCCGCCGCTGCCTGAGTGGGAAGCGTACACCGTTCCGGAGGGCCAGGTCTTCACCTCCAAGCGGCTCCAGGAGTGCAACTGGCTGCAGGCCCTTGAGGGCGGCATCGACTCAAGCCACGTCACCTTCCTGCATGGCGGCAACCTCGAAAGCGACCCGCTGTTCAAGGGATCCAAGGGCAACGAGTACAACAAGGGCGATTTGAAGCCATTCTTCGAAGTGGTGGACTACGAAGGCGGCCTGCTGATCGGCGCCCGCCGCAACGCCGAGGAAGGCAAGTACTACTGGCGCGTGACGCCGTGGGTACTGCCGAACTTCACCATGGTCCCGCCGCGTGGAGACCACCCCGTCCACGGCCACTTCTGGGTCCCCATCGACGACGAGAACTGCTGGGCGTACAGCTTCGACTACCACCCCACCCGCAAGCTCACGGAAGCCGAAGTCGCTGCCATGCGCGCCGGCAAGGGCGTCCATAGCGCCAACGACGCCTCCTACCGTCCCCTGGCGAACAAGGACAACGACTACCTGATGGACCGCGAGTCCCAGAAGCGCGGCGAGAACTACTCCGGCATCGAGGGAATCGCCCTCCAGGACTCCTCGCTCCAGGAGTCCATGGGCCCGCTCGTCGACAGGACGAAGGAACGCCTGGTGGCCACCGACGCCGGCATCATCAAGGCCCGGCAAAAGCTCTACAAGGCCGTCAAGGCGCTGCAGGACGGCGTGGAACCCACCGGCAACAGACCCAGTGACCAGAAGGTCCGTTCGGTAGCGATCGTGCTCCCCGCCGACCAGGCCTTCGTCGAGGGCATCGGCGAAGCCATGATTGCCGAACCCGCCAAGCCGCACACCTCGGTCTGAGCCATGTCCGATCACGATCACGATCACGAACACTCAAGCGCTCCGCGTTCGGTGCCTGCCGGCCCCAGCTCCTGCGCCAGGGCGGCAACCACCAAGGAAGCGGCATTCCGGATCGACTACCCGTTGTCGGCCGCACGGAACACCCGTGTTGTCGCCTTCGACCACGAAGCCGAGCGCATCATCCGTTCCGCTGCCTTGCTTGACTGGGGCCAGGCCCGCTTCTTCTCCGTTGCCGACCCCGGCGGGGTGCTGTCCGAAATCGGCGCCTCGGACGTGTCCTTGGAAGAGGTCATGACCGACACCAACACGGTGATCATGGTCTCCACGTCCGGCGAGAACGGGGCGGCAGTTGCCGCCGTCGGAAACCTCGCGCGTGAGCGCGGCATCATGACGGCGGGCCTGGTTGTCACCCCCGGCGCGCTCACCAGCGACGCGCTCTTCCACCTCCGGCCCCATGCCAGGATCTTGCTGGTCCCGGCGGAGGAAGACGACCTGGTGGAGCTGCTGAGGGCAACGCGCGCATGAGCACCATGACCATTCCCAAGCTCCAGGAGATGAAAAAGGACGGCAAGAAGAGCGCCTGCATTGTCGCCTGGGACTACCAGATGGCGCGGATCGCGGACCGTGCGGGTGCGGACATTGTCTCTGTGGGTGATTCCGTTGGCGTCAACCTGTGGGGGCACTCCCACCCGCTGGAGATCACCATGGAGGAAATCCTGGTGGCGGCGAAGGCGGTGCGCCGCGGCGTCGAGTCCGCACTCCTCAGCTGCGACTTCCCGTTCGGCCCCCTCCAGGAGGGGGCCAAGGAAGCAGTCGGTGCGGCTATCCGCCTGGCGAAGGAGGCCGGCGTCGACATGGTAAAGCTCGACGCCGCCGCGGACTTCCCCGAGGCGGTGGAGGCCGTCACCCGTGCCGGCGTTCCCGTCTTCGCGCAGTTCGGCATCACGCCGCAAACAGCCCTTAAGTACGGTGTCGCGTATTCGCAGGCCGAAGGGGCGGTTGTTCCGGACGAAATGGTGGAACAGTTCGTCGCCGAAGCCAAACGGCTCGAGTCCGCCGGCGCCGTCGCGCTCAACTTCACCAATTCCGGCCCGGTGGTGGGCCCGGCGGTGGTGGAGGCGGTTTCCATCCCCGTGTTGGGCGGTTTCGGCGGCGGTCCGTGGCTGGACGGCCGGATCAGGATGTCGACGGCGGCAATCGGCTACAGCGCCAAGTGGATCGATGCCGAACCCACTACCTACGCCAATGTCGGGCGCATCGCCTATGACGCCCTGACCGAGTGCATCGCAGATGTTCGCGGGGAGAAGCATCTCCGCGGCCAAGGTTAAGAGGAGCACAATATGCCCGTCGTCGATATTGACGGAATCCCCACCCATTACGAGACCGTGGGCGAAGGCCCTCCGCTGCTCATGTTCAGCCCGGGTGGATTCGACTCCACCCTGGAAAACTGGATCACTTTCGGCCGGTACCGGGAGCTCGGTTTCGTTGATGCCTTCAAGAGAAGCTACACGTGCATCGTCTTCGACCGCCGTGAATCAGGGCAGTCCGGCGGTCGCCTGGAGCGCCTCGCGTGGGACCGCTACGTGACCCAGGCGCTGGGACTGATCGACCACCTCGGCTACGACGCCGTGCACACCATGGGTGGTTGCGTGGGGTGCTCCACTGCGGCGGCGTTGGCCATCCGGCACCCGGACCGTGTGCGCAGCATGGTGTTGTTCTCCCCCGCCGGCGGGCCGCAATACCGGATGGCCCAGCACCGCCGCTTCGGCCAACACCTCGCCTTCGCCCTCGAACACGGCATGGGTGCCGTCGTCGAACTCGCCCGATCCAGCACCCTGGGCTTCAGCAAGGACCCGCGCGTGGGTCCTTGGGCGGCGCCACTGCGCGGCAACGACGGGTTCGCGGCGGCCTACGCGGCCATGGACGTGAAGCAGTACGAACTGATGGTCACTGGTTCCGCGCGGGGCCTGTTCGACCGGGACACGGTGCCTGGCGTCGAGGCCGAGGACCTGATGACCCTCCAGGTGCCGGGGCTGGTTGTGCCCGGCCAGGACAGCTCGCATGCACCGTCGGCGGCGCGCTACCTCGAGGAATGCCTGCCGGTCCACGAATACTGGGATGTTCCGGTGGCCGAACAAACCCGGGAAACCGCTCCCGCCCGGATCCTGGCGTTCCTCGAGCAACACTGATGTCCGGCTTGGTGCTGCTGCGCCATGGTGAGAGCACCGCGAATGCCGACGACGTATTCGCCGGGTGGCTCGACGTTCCCCTCACCGCGCACGGACGCGCGGAGGCCCGGCGGGCTGCGGCGCAGCTCGCCGGGCTCAAACCCGACGCAATACACACCTCCGTCCTCAGCCGGGCCGTGGAAACGGCCCGGCTGTTGGTCGAAGAAGCCCGCTGGCCGCTCTCACCGAGCGCGTACTGGCGGCTGAATGAACGTCATTACGGCGTCCTGCAGGGGCTGGCCAAAGCTGACGCGAGGGCGCGCTTTGGCGACGCTGAAGTGCAATCCTGGCGCCGCGGCGTCGACGGCTGTCCTCCGAAGGCGGACGACGCCGCCCTGTCCGCCCAGAGCGCCGATCCCCGGTATGCTGCGCACGCCGAAGCGGCGGCAATCTCCGCCGAAAGCCTGGCGGATGTGGCAGTACGCATGGCGCCGTACTGGCGGCACATCCTCGCTCCGGAACTGCGCAAGGGCCGGACCGTGGTGGTGGCGGGCCACGGAAATGCCTTGCGCGTGCTGATGCATCTGTCCACCGGGATGTCCCTCGAACAAGCCACCAAACGCGAACTGCGCACGGCAGCTCCTGTGGCTGTCCGTGCGCAGTTGGACCCGCGGATGGAGAACGTTTAGCCGGTGAGCCCGCGGACCGGCTCGGCAAACAGTTGGTCCAGTTTCACGCCCTTGGTCAGGATGTGCTGCCGACTTGCCTGTTCAACGAGGTCCTCAAGAACTTCACGGTTGGGTTCCACGCCGTAAGGGAGGGGGTCCTCCCAGCCTGTCGCTTCCAGTACCTGGAGGTGGAGCCGGTCGGCGGAGTCGGGCTCGGCCAGCGCCCCGGCCTTCAGGTCCCCAAGGTACTGCCGCTTGGATTCCGCGAAGGCTTCGAACACGGCGACGGCGGCATCCGGGTGCGCTTCCAGGACGTCGTCGCGGATGACCACCAGGTGGTTGATCGGATAGAGGCCCGTTGTTTGCAGGGCTGCGAGGGCGGCCTGGTCTGCGTCGGGGATGAGCGGGACCAGGTCCGGGGAGTCGGCCTTGACGCCGATCGCGGCGTCAAGTTCGCCGTCGAGCACCATCTGTTCCAGCGTCCTGCCGGACGGCGCGGAAATAACCTTCGACGGCGGCACGTAGCTTTGGACGTGTTCGTCACCTGAGAGGACCCACGTCACCGAGTCCAGGTCAAGGCCGTACTGGTTGGCCATGATGGCGCGGGCCCAGACGCCGGTGGTCACCGTGTACCCGCGGTTCACGCCGACACGCTTGCCGGCAAGCTGTCCGGGGTGGGTGAGGCCCGAGTCGCGGCGGACCACAATCGCGTTGTGGTGGAATCCCCGCACCAGGAAGATCGGGAGCGCGGTGAACTTCACGCCGTGTTCCTTGGCCGTCAGATAAGTCGTCAGCGCCATTTCGCTGACGTCGTAGGCCAGTTCGCGGACCATCCGGCGGAATCCTTGGACGAGGACGGGGATTTCCTGGAACTCCAGCGGGAAGCCTTCGGGGACAATGGTTCCATCCTTGAGTCGGCGGTTGTTTCCTTGGGTCCTGCTGAGGGCGGAAAGCTTCACGGGCATGGTGGCTCCAATTTTCTCTGGCGACGATGAATACATGCATGGTAGATTGGACTAACCATTTTGCCAAGGCCCATAGGCCGTGCTCAAGGGAGCCAATGATGTCTGAAAAGGTGCTGGCGGCGGTCCGGGTTGCTCCGGGAACCACCGAAATGCGCGAGTTTGACCGGCCGAAGATCGACGATGAGTCGGCCCTGTTGAAAATTGAGGTCGCAGGTATCTGCGGCACGGATGTGAAGCTGTATTCCAAGCCGCCAACCACCGCGGCCACCCAGGGTCCTGTGATCATGGGCCATGAAAACGTCGGCGTCATTGTGGAGGCCGGCGAAAAATTCAAGAAGCGCCAGGGACTCGAAGAAGGGGACCGGGTGTTCGTGGAACACTACGTCGCCTGCTTCAGCTGCGAGTGGTGCCGCATCGGCGAGTACCGCCACTGCGAGGCAACCGACTGGCGGACCAACCCGGATGCACGCCGCTTCGGTTACACCTCGGCCGACTTCCCCGGCACGCTGTGGGGCGGTTTTTCGCAGTACATGTACCTGCCGTGGAATGCGGTGCTCCACAAGATCCCGGACACCATCACAGCGGAGGAAGCCGGCTTGGTCATGCCCCTCTCCAACGGCATCGAGTGGGCCCTGCTGACTGCGGGAATCGGCTACAACGACACCGTGCTGATCCAAGGCCCGGGCCAGCAGGGCCTGGCGCAGCTCGTCGCCGCCAAAACAGCCGGCGCTGCCCAGGTGATCGTTTCCGGGACCACGCGGGACAAGGCGCGCTTTGAACTTGCCAAGGAGCTCGGCGCCGACGACGTCATCGACGTCCTCACCGAGGACCCCCGCGAGAAGATCATGGACCTCACCAACGGACGCGGCCTGGACTACGTCCTGGACTGCACGTCCCGCGCCGGCACCGCCCCCGTGTTGCTCGGCGTCGACGTCCTCAAGCGCCGGGAAGGCACACTCCTCATCCAAGGCGAACTGGCCGCCTTCCCCGACTTCCCGGTGAAGAAAATTACCGAGAAAGCGATCACCATCAAGTCCGCCCGGGGCCACTCCTTCAATGCCTGCGAACTCGCCGTCAGCCAGCTCGCTTCACGGCGCTACCCCCTTGAGAAGCTGGCCACGCACCGCTATGGCATCGACCAGGTGGACCACGCCATCCGCGTGCTCGCCGGCGAAACCGATGAGGATGCCATCCATGTGTCGATGATGCCCGAACTGGTGGGCCAGCCCGGTGGAGCGGTGCGCTGATGGCCGGGCTTGTTGTCACCAATCCGCCACGCGCCGAACGGACCGTCGTGGACGCTTTCTCCGACTACGGTGTGGCCACCGTCCACGAGGCCCAGGGGCGCGAAGGCCTGCTGGGCTCGCACATCAGCCCCGTGCAGACGGGAGCCCGGATCGCGGGCAACGCCGTCACTGTCACGGTGACCCCGGGAGACAACACAACCATCGGCGTCGCCGTGGAGCAATGCGGCGAAGGCGATGTGCTGGTGGTTGCGCCCACCGCTCCGTGCGATATGGGCTACTTCGGTGATCTCCTTGCCACCTCGCTCAAGGCGCGCGGCGTGCGCGGGCTGATTATCGAAGCAGGAGTACGGGATGTGGCTGATCTTCAACAGATCGGCTTCCCGGTGTGGTCCAAAGCGGTATCGGCGGAGGGCACCGGCAAGGGAAGCCTGGGTGACGTCAACGTCCCCATCTCTATTGCCGGCCGGATCGTCCATCCCGGTGACGTGGTGGTCGCGGACGATGACGGCGTCGTGGTAGTGCCGCGCCTGAAAGCTCCCCAGGTTCTCGAAGCCTCCCAGGCCCGCGAGGAAAAGGAAGCGAGGGCACGTTCACGCTACCAAACCGGGGAGATCGCCTTGGACGTCAACAACATGCGCCCGCTGCTTGAAAAAGCCGGTATCCGCTACATCTCCTACGAAGACTGGACACAGGAGGCCCAGAAATGATCATCGACGTCCACGGCCACTACACCACTGAACCTGCGCAGCTGTTCGCTTTCCGTAAAGCCCAGCTCAACGGGGAGAAAGCCACGCTTGCGGCCATTAGCAACGACGAGCTTCGCGAAAGCGTGGAACCGAACCAGTTGCGCGTCCTGCGCGAGCGCGGCGGAGACCTCATGGTTCTCTCCCCGCGGGCGTCGGGCATGGAGCACCACGTTCCGCATGCAGCTACGGCCAATGCCTGGGCGCGGGCCTCGAACGACCTCGTGCACCGCGTCAGCGAGTTGCACCCGGAGCACTTCGCCCCCGTGGCTCAGTTGCCCCAGACCCCTGACGGCAACTTCGCCGGAGTTATCGCCGAGCTGCGGCGCACAGTGACCGAACTTGGTTTCGTGGGAGCGAACCTCAACCCGGACCCCTCGGGAACCTGGGCTGGAAAGCCGCTGACGGACGAGTCCTGGTTCGACCTCTACGAGGTGATCCAGGAACTCGACATCCCGGTGATGATCCACGTGTCTACGGCCTGCAACCCGAACTTCCACACCTTGGGCGCCCATTACCTGAACGCGGATACCAGCGTCTTCATGCAGCTGCTGCAATCAGACCTTTTCAACCGTTTTCCGGGGCTGCGCTTCGTGATTCCCCACGGCGGCGGCGCCATTCCCTATCACTGGGGCCGGTACAGGGGCCTGTCCATGCGCAACGGCTGGCAGGACCCGTCCGAGTTGCTGATCAACGTCTATTTCGACACTGCCGTGTACCACCAGCCCGGCATCGACCTGCTGACCCGCGTGGTTCCGGCTCGGAACATCCTGTTCGCTTCCGAGATGCTCGGCGCTGTGCGCGGTGCGGATCCGCAGACCGGCGTGGAGTGGGATGACACCCTGGTCTACGTGAAGAACGCAGGTTTGTCCGAGGAGAACGAACGCCGGATCCTGCGGGAGAACGCGCGCCGGGTCTACCCGGGGCTCGCCTCCCGCGTTCCTGCGGCCTCCTAGGACCGTCAGCAAAAGCGCCCCCCACCTCCGGCGAGGTTGAACTGCTCCCCGGAAGTTGGACTGAGAAATTCAGTTCTGACTTCCGGGGAGTAGTTTTTTGCGTGTAGATAGTTCGTTGTCCGAGGCTCAGCGTGAGGCGGCTGTAGCGTGGTTTGAGAAAGGTCTTGCAGATAAGGCGACAGCTAATCTGTTAGGCGTGTCTATTTGGCCGGTCAAGAGGCTGTATCGGCGGTGGAGGATTCATGGTCGAGGAGCGCTGGTGACCAAGCCGAAGAAACAGTCGTATTCTTTCGAGTTTCAAGCTCGCTTTGGTCGAACGGTTCCTCGCTGGCGAAACTGGCCCTGATCTGGCAGCAGAGGCTGGTCTGTCCTCTCCTGTCCTACTGAGAACGTGGGTGCGCGCGTATCGTCTTGAGGGCCCGGACTCGTTACGACCGAAGCCTAGAGGCCGACCTCGGAAGCCCGACGCCCCGCCGGTTGAACCATCCGAACTGGAGCGGCTACGCCATGAGAACGAGCGCCTGCGGGCAGAAGTGGCCTACTTGGGAAAATTGCGGGCCTTGAGGGCTCAAGAACAACGGTGAAGGTCCAGGCCCTCACCGCCCTCAAGGCTGACTTCCCGCTTCCTGTTCTGCTGCAGGTATCGGGTCTTGCCCGATCGACATTCTTCTATCACCAGTCACGACTCCAGGCTCCAGACCCTCTGGAGGCTCTCAAGGCCGCAGTCAGGGAGATCTTCACGATGAACCACGGCCGGTACGGGCACCGACGCGTCCACACGGAACTGCTCAAGCAGGGCTGGAAGCTCGCGAAAAAGACCGTGCTGAAGCTTATGCGCACACTCGGGCTGGCCTGCAGGGTCCGGCGGAGGAAGCGCTACAACTCCTATCAAGGCGAGCACGGCACCGTCGCGCCGAACCTGCTGAAGCGGGAGTTCAACGCCACCGCTCCGAATCAGAAGTGGGTCACGGACGTGACCGAATTCAATGTCGGCGACCGGAAGCTCTACTTCTCACCGGTCATGGACCTTTTTGACCGGCAGATCATCGCCCATTCGATCAGCCCGTCCCCGAACCTTGCGCTCACCAACGATTCACTCAAGCAAGCCCTCGCCTGCCTGGAACCTGGTCAACATCCGGTCGTGCACTCAGACCAGGGCTTCCAGTATCGCCACGCCTCATGGAGAGCGCTCCTCAAGGAAGCCGGCGCAGTCCAATCGATGTCCCGCAAGGCAAACTGCTACGACAATGCCGTCATGGAAAACTTCTTCGGCCACCTCAAGGAAGAGATGTTCCACCGCGTTCGGTTCATCAGCACCGACGCTCTCACCACGCACCTGCACGAGTACATCCGCTGGTACAACAACGACCGGATCTCGACAAAGCTCGAGGGCCTGAGCCCGGTGCAATACCGAGCCCAGGCCCTCGCGGCTTAGGATCTTATTTGGCCAGTCCAACTATCCGGGACCACTTCAGGTGGGGGGCGCTTTTGCTTGCCCTGCTGGTTGGCTTGGCTCAGACCGTGACGGCGGCCGCGAGGTCCTTGAGCGGCACATTGGTGTCCCCGGCCAGTTCAGCCGGGATGCTGCCGCCGGTTCCCAGGAGCTTGCGAACTGCCATGTAGTCACGGGGCGCATTGATCGCATCGATCGCGATCAGCCGACCGCCGGCGTAGTAGAGGACGGAGAACTGTTCCTCATCCGGTTCGCCACGGACCACCACTTCGTCGTAGCCGTTGGAGAGGCCGGCAATCTGCAGCTTCAGGTCCGCCTGGTCCGACCAGAACCACGGCACAGCCGCAGGTCCCTGCGGGCGCCCCATGAGCGTCGCCGCGGCGATTTGTGCCTGGGCTATGGCGTTCTGGACCGACTCGATGCGGTAGCGGCCCTCACCGGTGAGGGGATGCGGGAGCGTGGTGCAGTCACCGGCGGCCACGATGTTGGGGTTGCTGGTGCGGGCCAGTGCGTCCACGACGATTCCACGATCGATTTCAAGGCCGAGACTTGCGGCCAGGTCGGTATTTGCCACGAGCCCAACGCCCACCAGTACGACGTCGGCGGGCAGCACCGTGCCGTCGCCCAGGCGGACTCCGGTTACGCTGTTCTGTTCGTTCCCCTCGATGGCTTCGATCCCGGTGGACAGGAGCACCTTGGTGCCACGCCGACGGTGCGCTGCCAGGTAGAAGGCCGAGACTTCCGGGGCTACCGCACGGCCCAAAAGCCGGTCGGCGACGTCGACGACAGTCACGTCCTTGCCTGCCGCCGTCGCGGCCGCAGCCGCTTCCAAGCCGATGAATCCGCCGCCGATGACGACGACGACGGACGCGGCCTCCAGTCGCAGCCGCAGATCGTCTGCGTGGGCGATGTCGCGAAGTACGCACACGCCGTCGAGCTCTGCGCCCGTGATGTGGAGCCGGCGCGGCGAGCCGCCCACGGCGAGGGCGAGCCGGCGGAAGGGGATCTTCTCGCCGGTGCCGGTCACGGCTACGCCGCTGCCCGAGGAGGGGCCGTCAAGTTCGATGGCCTGGATGTGGGTGGACAGGCGGAGCTCAATGCCCTTCTCCGCATACCAATCAGGGGATCGGAAGCTGAGGGACTCGGCCGTGGCCTTGCCGGCCAAGTAGGCCTTGGACAATGGCGGGCGCTGGTAGGGGGCAACGTCCTCGTTGCCGACCAGGATGATGGGATCGGCATCGCCGAATTCGCGCAACGACGATGCAATCTGCAGGCCGGCTTGGCTGGCGCCGACTATAAGGGTTCCGGTCATGTGATCCTCCATTGGTTAGACCATTATACCGTACCGCGGACACGGCGAATTGGCGAGGGCTGGAGGCGGGATTTAACGGAAAATTTTCTGCGGGGAACGCAGCCGGATCTGCAGCCCAGCCGGAATCGAGGCGCGAAGGAGAGCCCTGTCCGACTCAAGCGCTGTCAGCTCAAGCGCTGTCAGGTAGCGGTGGGGTGGCGCCCCGCAATGCGGGCATGGCAACGAGCCGGCTTTATGGCCGGCCCGGAGCCCTATGGGCCTGCTTAGGAGCTGGGAAGAACGCGGGCGGCAGTCCGCTTGAGGTGCTCAGTCATCAGCCTGACTGCCGCGTCGACGTCGCGGGCCTGAATGGCCTCGGCGAGCTTGCGGTGCTCTGCCACGCCTTGTTCACCCATGGGTGCGGCAGTGTGCGACTCTTCCAGGGACATCCGCATGGGGCCGTTGAAGCTTTGCATCATCATCTCAATGGCCGGGTTGTGCGTGCATTGGGCAATGCGCGTGTGGAAGGCGGCAGAAAGTTCAATGTTGTACTGGCCGGCCTTCACGGCTTCCTCAGACTCCCCGACCATGGCGAAGAGGGCAGCGATGTCTTCCTCCGTTGCCCTTTCGACCGCCAAGGGAAGGGTGCCGAGCTCGACGATGAACCGGGCTTCGGTCACGTCGTGCGCCGTGACCGGCGCGAGCGAGATGAGGTCCGCCAGGCCCACGCCGAGCCGCTCGGCCGAAGGACTTGTCAGGAAGGCGCCGCCATGGGAGCCGACCCTGATGGTCAGCAGCCCTGTGGTCTCAAGAACCCGCAAGGCCTCACGGACTGTCACGCGGCTGACGTTGAACCTCTGGCAGAGTTCGCGTTCGCTGGGCAGGCGATCGCCCGGCTGCAACTTGCCCGCGCGGATGAGCATCTTGACTTGGTCCACGATGACCTGCGATGCCCGGTCAACATTGACAGGGACGAACAAATCCTCGGTACTGGTAGCCATTTGTCCCCCTGTCGACCGTCAGTCAGACGGTTCGCCGAGTGCGATAGAAAGTAAGCCGGCCCTTCCGTCCATGCGCGGTAAGACAGCAGACAAATCATACCGCAATGGCCTAATGGATGGACTCATGCAGGGACAGCGTATGCATCCATGATCTCCTTGGCGGTCGCGACGTGCCCATACTTGGCATTCATCTCAAAGAGACTGACGTCATGGCTCAGCTTCGCCCGGTCAAAGACCCCCTCTTCCGCGACCACGACGGGCCAGCCGTGCGAGTGCCCGTCCACCACGGAGGCACGGACACAACCGGAAGTAGTGCAGCCGGTGACGATCAGGCTGTCCACCCCTTCCTTCACGAGCAGCGCGGCCAGCGGGGTGCCAAAGAAGGCACTGGCGCGCGACTTGGCGATGACCGCATCGCCGGCCAGGGGCGCAATCTCGTCAGGGATCTCCGCAATTTCCGACCGGCCGGCCTCCCGCTCGTCAACGGAGCGCGTCAGCGCGCCGCCCAGGATCCCCGAGTCCCCCACCGTGTAGATAACCGGAAAGTCCCGCTCGCGGGCCCACTCAAGCAGGTCCTTGATGTGCGCCAGGGCGGACCAGCCTGCCGGCCCGCAGCTCAGCGGACGGTCTGCAATCGACTCCTCCAAGGACAGCCCACGCTCCCCAAGGAACGCAGTAACCGCGTCAATGATCAGGAGTGCAGGCCGCCGGCCCGGAACAACGGGGCGTTCCGCCGTGGCACCGAATGCTTTGTAGGCTTCGCCGGACATAACATTTCGCCAAGATTCCATTTTCTTTCCTAACGCTTGTAATCGATTTGGTGCGCACGGTCGCCAAGCACGGGTACGGGGCCGGGTAGCTCAGTTGGTAGTGGCGTGCGATTTCGTCACTCGTAGTCAGCCAGACATCCGGCTGGCTGGCAATGAAACCCAGGATCAAATCCAGGTACTTTGTCCTGTGCGGCTGGCCGCTAATAAACGCATGCAAGGGCAGCGCCATGACCCGGCCGGTATTAGCCGAGTCCTTACTCAGTTGCTCATACTGGTCAATCGCCATTCGCGAAAACTCGCCCGCACTGACCGCGCCGCCCAACATCCTGATGTCATTGACCTCGAAAGAGTAGGGAATACTCATCATTCCCGGAACATTGAGGTGGAAGGGCTGATCATCGCCAGACCAGTCCAATAGGTAGTCCACACCGAGTTCCCTCAGGAGCCGAGGAGTTTCCGGTGTTTCACTCCCGTTGGGTCCGAGCCAGCCCTTGGGTCGCGAGCCTGTATGCAGGGCGATTGTGTCGATGACGTCCTTGAGGTACTCCCGTTCCTCGTCGGGCGACATCCCCACCTGGAGTATCGAATTGCTGCGGCCATGGGCGAGCCATGCCCAGCCACGTTCTTTGCCCGCCTTAATAACCTGGGGATAGCGACTGCAGACGTCCGAGTTCAGCAGGACGCTGGCACGGATTCCGTGGCAATCAAGCGACTCTATAATTCGCCATATTCCAACCCTCAAACCGTAGTCACGCCACCCGTGGTTGAGCGGATCGAGCGGCAGATCAGCGGATCCGGACGAAATTAATACCGAGCACTTTCCCAATTGGAAATGCAGGTACATGAAATAGCATGCGCTTTCCCTTTGGACAACTCAAGGGGAACCGATCGACGATGGGACTGTAGTCAAGAGTTCTATCTCGATGATTATCACCTTGAATTCCCCGACGTGGCCGGAGGGGCCGTCGGCGCGGTTTCAGACATGACGAGGATGTCAAAAAGCTTCTTACAGGGGGTTCGGACATAGCCGGTGCGGCTTACGCATGTCACATATTGCACTGCAATGAGATCAATCATACCATCTTTTGGTTAGACCTTTGCGATTCAAGAGGTCAGTCAAGCCACTGTCGGTCGCCGCGAAAGAAGCCCAATGAAAACGACAACCAAGTCCATCACCCTTGTGGCGGACCGCGGACATGAGCCGCATGGTCTGTCATGAAAGCCCGAAGGCAGGTACTGGGCCTAGGTCCAACCCCTAAACGGCGGCCCTGGTTGGCGGCGAGGATCAGCCCGGGCAAGGGACCCGCTTCTCCCACTAAGCCTCCAGCCCTTCATACCTGCCCGGGATTCAGGGCGCCACACTGTCGCCGGGGAGTACGCTCTCACAAACATGCACCTTCGTTTTAGCTTGCTTCAGCTTCCCTCCCGGAGCACTCGGGCCCTATTCCGGCGCCCCACTGGTCCAGAGCTTGAGACGAATGTTGCGCGACTCAGTGAAGTGCTCGGCAGCGCGCTCAGCGGCCACATCGCCCTCGCGTGCCTCGATGGCGTCAAGAAGGGCACTGTGCTGATCGTTCGCCCGTTCCCAACGACCCGGATATGACAGCGTCGTCGCTGGATACCGGCCCAGATGAAGGCTCAACCGGTCCAGCAAATCCATGAGCGAGCGGTTATGGCTTGCTCGCCAAACGGAACGGTGGAAACGGTCGTTCGCCTCTACCATGGCCTGCGGATCGCTGTTGTCCATCGCCTTCATGTGCTCCGCCAGCTCGCGCATCTGAAGCAGGTCATGGAAGGTGCGCCGTTCGGCTGCCACCCTCGCGACCGTCGCCTCCAGCGCAATGCGAGTCTCGTACAGATCGAGCACGTCCTCGGGGCTGTCGTCCCGCACCATAAGACCCCGATCGGTCCGTACCACAATTCCATCTTGTTCCAAGCGCGTGAGGGCCTCCCGGATTGGGGTGCGGCTAACCTCACACCATTCGGCAAGCGCCGTCTCGATCATCAGTTCGCCGGGCTTGAAATCCCCGGAGACGATTGCCTGCTTGATTCGCTCGTAGGCACTGCGGCGACGGTCCAAGATGGGCTTTTGGCCCTGGCCTGAAGCGGCTGCCCGTGGTCTGGCTGCCATTAGGATCTCCCCGTTGGGTTGTCTATTAACGATGGAAAGCCATGCCCAAGGCATGACCAGACACACGCCTGTGCCTCCTGTGTACAGTAGTATCCATTTTCACCCAACACAAGGAGGAGTGTGTTCATGGAACGTGTCACCCCGGACAGCGGCGCCCTCGCCGTCCTCGGCATCAAGCTCACCGACTGGGGCCCGGCCTTCGCGGACGCGGAGATGCTGGTCGGCGCCGAGAACCTCAACCAGCAAGGAAGCGTCCAGGGCGGGGTTTACGCCGTGTTCGCCGACGCGGCCGCCGGCTGGGCGACGGAAGCGGCACTCGGTTCGCCCCGCTACGTGACCATGGACTATTCGTGCAATCTCCTGGGCGCCGCGGGCGAAGGTGACCTGCTCCGCGCACGCGCCTCGCTGGTGCACCATGGCCGGCGCACGGTGGTCGTGAACGTCGAAGTGGACAGGCTCCGGGACTCCGCCGAACCGCGCCGGGTGGCGTGGTTTACCTGCACGCAACTGGTGCTGGAAGGTCCCCCGACGCAGTAGGCCCGCCCCGCAAGGGGGCCTGCATTCACATAGAAAATTTTTCGAGAATCCCCTGCATTTTTCGGAATCCATGTGTATACAGTTTCCGCATGAGAACTTCGGAAAGCATGTTGGGCCGGTTAAAAACAGCCGCCCGTACAGCCAGTTGGCCGGGTATCGTCATGGCGTTGGCAATCTGGGAAATAGCCCCCCGCCTTGAGCTGGTGCCCTCCAACTTCGTGCCGCCGGCGTCCCACGTCCTGGCAGAGTTCGTCGCGATGCTCGTTACGGCACCGTTCTGGGCAGACGTCCAATCAACAATGCTCGCCTGGGGCGTCGGCCTGGCAATCGCCATGGTTGCCGCCGTCGCCGCAGGCATCCTGATCGGCAGTAACGTCTACGCCTACCGCGCCACCCGATTCCTGATCGAGTTCCTGCGCCCCATACCCGCCGTCGCATTGATCCCCCTGGCCGTTCTGATCTTCGGCATCACCACCGATATGAAGGTCTTCCTTGTGGTCTTTGCGACGTTCTGGCCCATCCTGTTCCAAGCCGTCTACGGCGTGAGGGAAACGGATTCGGTGGCCCGTGACACCGCCCGCTCCTTTGGTTTCACCCGCGCCGAGGTCTTCTGGCATGTCACCCTGCCCAGCGCCGCACCGTCCATAGCGACGGGCATCCGGCTCGCTTCGGCCCTGGCGATCGTGATCGCCGTGACGGCCGAACTCATCGCCGGCGGACCCGGCCTGGGCACGGCGATCCTGTCAGCCCAGAGTGCGGGATCGAACGTGCGCATGTATGCGCTGATCTTCGCTGCCGGCCTACTGAGCTACATCACGGGATTCCTGATCGTCGCACTTGAACGCCGGCTACTGCGCTGGCACCCGAGCCACCGGGAGGCAGTTGTATGAAAACGCGCAAGCCGGGCCTGCTCGGCCTCGAAATACTCACCACGGTGGCGGTGCTTGGAGCGTGGTACGTCCTGTCCGCCGGGTCCAAGTCCCTGTACTTCCCGCCCCTGTCCGCCATTTTGGACAGCTTCCGTGCGGTGTGGGTGGGCCAGGGCTTCTTTGAACACGTGGTTCCCAGCCTGAGCCGGATGTTGGCGGGCTACCTCCTGGCAGCCGTGGCCGGCATCGCCGTCGGCCTCGCAATCGGCATGTCCTCCTGGGCCCGCCGGTTGCTGGCTCCCGGTATTGATTTCCTGCGCGCCCTGCCCGCCGTCGTGCTGGTGCCGTTCGGACTCATTGCCTTCGGCGTAGGCGCTCCGATGCAGATCTTCGTCATTGCGCTCGGATGCTCCTTCCCCATCATCCTCAACACCGCAGCGGGCGCAGCCTCCGTGGAACCGATCCTGCACGACGTTTCCCGCAGCTTCCAGTTCTCCCGGGCAGAACGGCTCTTCCGGGTAGTCCTGCCCGCTGCTGCGCCGAGCATCTTCGCCGGACTCCGGGCCAGCCTCGCCCTTGCGCTCATCCTCATGGTGGTCGCGGAGATGGTGGGCAGCACCAACGGGATCGGCTACTCGATCCTGCAGTCGCAGCGGATGTTCGTCATCACCGACATGTGGGCCGGACTGCTCATGCTGGGCATCGTCGGCTACGTCGTCAACCTAATTTTCCTCGGTGTCGAGCACTTCGCCCTGCAATGGCACCACGGCCTGAAAGCGAGCACACGAGACGCATGACAGCTATTCACGAAACCACCACCGGGCAGGAACAAACCACCATGCTCATCAACGTCAAGAACCTGCAAAAGACCTACGGCTCCGGAAGTACCGCGCATGTGGCGGTGCGGGACGTAAGCTTCGAGGCCGCCGTCGGCGAATTCGTTTGCATCGTCGGCCCCTCGGGCTGCGGCAAGACCACCTTGCTGCGGTGCCTGTCGGGACTCATGCCGCCCACGGGCGGAGCGGTAAACCTGCACGGCAAGCCCATCAGCGGACCGCCTCGGGAGATGGGCCTGGTGTTCCAGGAATACAACCGTTCGCTGTTCCCGTGGATGTCCGTACGCCGCAACGTCGAACTGCCGCTGCGCAAGCTCTTCCGCGGAGCCGAGCGTGCCGCGGCCGTTCAGGAAGCCCTGACCGCCGTCGGCTTGCAAGGCCACGAGGACAAGTACCCCTGGCAGCTTTCCGGTGGCATGCAGCAGCGTGTGGCGATCGCACGCGCGATCGCTTACCGGCCCGAGATCCTCCTCATGGACGAGCCGTTCGCCTCCGTCGATGCGCAGACCCGCATCGAACTTGAGGACCTGCTGCTCGACCTGAAGGCCAAGTACGGGATCACCATCGTCTTCGTCACGCATGACATCGACGAAGCGGTTTACCTCGCGGACCGCATCGTGGTCCTGAGCGAACCGCCGTGCGTAGTCCGGGAATACCTGAATGTCCCCTTGCCCCGGCCCCGCAGCCAGACCGAAACCAAAGCGTTGCCCGAATACAGCCGGCTGCGCAACCACGTCTACAACCAAATCGTCGCGGAACACTAGCGCCGGCGTCCCGGCATCCACCCAACACCGTTAGAGAGGCTACACAGATGAAAAAACGACTTGCGCTCACGGCCGCGCTGGGGGCGGCCTCCCTGTTCCTCGCCGGTTGCGGCGGCCCGGCTGCCTCCGACGGCGGAAGCAAAGGGAGCGGTGCCCTCGCCGACATTACTGTGGGAACGCTGCCGATCGTTACGAACACGGTCCTCGCCTTGGGCGTCGAAAAGGGCTTCTTCAAGGAAGAAGGGCTCAACGTCAAGCTCGCCAGCGCCCAAGGCGGCGCCGCACTCGTGCCTGCAGTAGTCAGCGGCCAGTACGACTTCGCCTTTTCGAACAACGTGTCCCTGCTGACGGCGCGCGCCCGTGGCTTGCCCATCAAGATCGTGGCCGCGGCCAGCAGTGCCGGGACCAACCCCACGCCGCCGGATGAAGCCATCGTTGCCGGACCGAAAAGCACCGCCAAATCCCTCGCCGAGCTGAACGGCAGCACAGTCGCCGTCAACGGCCTGAAGAACATGGTGGAAGTCGCCGACCGGGTCGCACTCGAGAAAGCGGGCGTCGACGTCGGAAGCGTCAAATTCGTCGAAGTCGGCTTCCCGGACATGCCTGCGGCGCTCGCCAGCGGACGAATCGACTTCGCCCATGTCGCCGAGCCCTTCCTGAGCCAGGCCGTCAAAGGCGGGGCGCGCATCCTCTCGGCGCCCTACCGCGAGGTCCTGCCCGACGTCTTCATGTCTTCATGGTTCACGAGCGAGAAGGTGATCGCCGAGAAGCCCGACAGGGTGGCCGCATTCCAGCGCGCGCTGGAAAAGTCCCGGGCCTACGCCGTCCAGCACACTGACGAGGTCCGTGCCTATATGCCCACGTTCCTCAAGATGGACGCCACGGTGGCCAAGGAAATCGCCATGGGCAACTGGCCCGCAGGGATGCCGAGCAACGCTTCGCTGCAGGCCTGGTACGACGCCTGCGTCAAGTACGGCATCTTCGCCAAGGACGCCCTCAAGAACCCCACCGACATCCTGGCGCGCTGACCAAATGGCGAAACACCCAAACTCAGACGAAAGGGAACCGGCATGCAGGTCCTGAGACCGACGAGCGTCACCGAGGCGTTGGCACTGCTTGACGCCTCGGACGAAGACGCGAAAATCATCTCCGGCGGCACGGCCCTCATGCTCATGCTCCGCAACGGCTTGGTGTTCCCCAGCGGGCTCATCGCACTCGATCGCATCGAGGGCCTGGACTACATCAAGGCCGACGAAGCCGAGATCCGCATCGGCGCGCTCACGACCCTCAGGACGATGGAGCGCTCGGCCGAGTTGCAGGCGCTGCTGCCGACCCTCACCCAGGCGCTGGGCATGGTGGCCAACCATCGTGTACGCAACCGGGCGACGATCGCCGGCAATGTTTGCGAGGCGGACTACGCATCCGACCCACCCTCCATCCTGACAACCCTCGGCTGCCAGGTGCGCGTCGAGGGCCCGGAGGGTGAACGGCTGATCGCCTTGCCCGAGCTGCTGGTGGACTACTACGAGACAAGCCTCGAGCACAACGAACTTGCAGTGGAGGTCATCATCCCCACGCCGGTGGCCGGCACCCGGACCAACTACCTCAAGTACGTCAGCCGTTCCTCCGAGGACCGGCCGTGCGTCGGCGTCGCCGCCTCGCTGTCGACCGACGATGCAGGCCGGTGCCGCCGCGTCAACGTCCAGATCGCCGGTGCCACGGCAACGCCCTTCAGCATCCAGGCCGTCCTCAAGGAGTGCGAAGGAGCTGAACCCGGCAAGGAGCTGTGGGAGTTCATTGCGCGCTCCTATGCGGAAGGCATCGATCCGATCGACGACGTGCGGGGCTCGGCGGCCTACCGCAGGCGCGTCACCCGAGTCCTGGTCGAGCGGGCGCTGCGCGAGATGAACGACAACTATGTGAACGGAGCGACGAAGCTGTGACCAATCACGCTGCGATCAATGAAGCGGGGGCTGTCCGGGTTGCGCCTGGTTCCAGTATCGGTACCCCGATCAACATGTATGAAGCCCGTGACCGCGTGGACGGAAGCATCAACTTCGCCCTCAACGCCGAAGTACCCGGAATGGTCCACGCGGCCATCCTGCGGAGCACGGTGCCGCACGCCGAAATCCTCTCCATCGACGTTTCGGCCGCGGAGGCACTGGACGGGGTCGTTGCCGTGCTCACGGCGGCAGACTTCGACGCACCCGGAGCCCCCCTCCGCCATTTCGGGCCGGTCATCAACGATCAACCCGTTGTCTGCGGCCGCAAAGTCCGCTTTGTCGGGGACCCGGTTGCCGCCGTCGTCGCCGAGACCGCGGAGCTCGCACAGGCAGCCATTGCACTCATTGATGTGGAATACGACGAGCTCCCCGTCGTGGCCTCAATAGACGACGCACTCGCCGCCGACGCAGTGCTCGTGCACGACACTCCCCCGCGTCCGAATGAACGCAGCTATTCGGACATCAAACTCCTGGGGCGCGGTGGAAACGTCTGCACGAAGTTCCAAGTGCGTCGCGGAGATGTGGGCAAGGCCTTCGCCGAAGCGGACGTGATCGTCGAGGACGTCTACTACAGCCCCGCCGTCGACCACGTCACGATGGAGCCGCACGTGGTGTTGGCGACGTTCGCCCACGGGAAGCTGGACGTCCTCACCAGCAGCCAGGCGCCCTTCGCCGTCCGCGACACGCTCTGCGAGATGTTCCGGCTTCCGAGCTCCAAGGTCCGGGTGACCGTACCGCCCATCGGAGGCGGGTACGGAGGCAAGACCTACGCGAAGGTGGAGCCGATCACCGCCGCCCTGGCCTGGAAATGCCGCCGGCCGGTGAAGCTCGTCCTCTCCCGGGAGGAGGAGTTCTCCGCCACCACCACCAAGCACGCAGCACAGATCCACATGCGCTCGGCCGTGATGAACGACGGAAGCATCATCGGCCGCGACGTCGTTGTCTACTTCAACGGCGGAGCCTATGCCGACATCAGCCCCCGGCTCATCAAGAACGGCGGCTACAGCACCGTGGGCCCCTACCGCATCCCCAACGTGCGTATCGACTCATACGCGCTGTACACGAACCAGGTGCCGGCAGGTGCCTACCGCGGCTACGGCGTCTCCCAGGCCGCGTGGGGATACGAAAGCCAGATGGACCAGATCGCCGCGGCCCTGGGCATGGATCCGGTTGAGTTGCGGCACAGGAACCTGCTCCGTCCCGGCGACGAATTCGCCACGGGTGAGGTCATGACCGAGGCAAGCTACGCTGAACTCCTCGACATGGCGGCGGAAGCCATTTCCTGGAAAGAGGGCGTTCGCGAGGTCGTTTCTCCCGACCGGGTCCGTGCCAAGGGCATCGCGGTCATCCTGAAGTCGACCATCACGCCTTCCACAACCCATGCCTCGGTTCGGCTCGACGCCGATGGATCCGTCCAGGTGCTCACCTCCGCCATCGAAATGGGCCAAGGAGCCCACACGGTGCTGGCCCAGTTCGCCGCCCAGGCGCTGGAAGTGGACGTCAACCGCGTCAACGTGGCCACCCCGGACACCGCATACACCCCGTACGACCAGACCACCAGTTCCAGCCGCACTACCCGGGCGATGGGCGGGGCCGTGACGAAGGCCGCCCACGAGGTCCGCGACAAGCTCATTGCACGCGCCGCCCCGATTCTTGGCTTCACCGGGGACAAGCTGCGGCTTCGCAATGGACGCGTCGAAGTGATCGACGTGCCGGAAACCAGCCTGAGCATCCAAGAGGTCTTCCACGAGACCCGGACCGGCAGCATCCAGGGCGAGGGTGAGGTGCTCACCTCCGGCGGTCTTGACCCCGAGACGGGTCAGGGCCTGGCCAGCGACCACTGGCACCAGGGAAGCGCCGCCGTCGAGCTGGAGGTGGATCTTGGCACCGGAAAGATCTACCTTGAGCACATCTACGCCGCCGCGCATGCCGGCAGGGTGATCAACCCGAAGCTCGCGAGGCTGCAGATGCACGGCAGCATCGTCTTCGGCATCGGCCACGCCCTGTACGAGGAGCTGATTTTCGAGGACGGCTTCGTGACCAACCCGAACCTCTCCGATTACGCGATTACGACCATGGGCGACATGCCGCGCAAGCTGGAGATCGCACTGTTGGAGGACGACGGCGAGGCCACCGTGCATGGTCTCGGCGAGACCGTGCTTCCGCCGGTCATCGCGGCAATCGGCAACGCCGTCGCGAACGCAACCGGTCACCGCGTGCGCCGGCTCCCCATCACACCGGAACGAGTGATCGACGCCATGGAGGCATGATGAATGAAATGAACGACGAAATCACGGTCACGTGCCGGATCAATGGCGGAGAGGCCACGCTGCAAGGCGACCCAGCCGGGTCTACCGTCTCGGCCCTGCGCGCCCGCGGCCTATACGGAGTGCGGGAAACCTGCGGCCTCGGGGTCTGCGGCACCTGCACGGTACTGCTTGACGGCGAGCCTGTGAGCAGCTGCATCCTGCCGCTCTATGCCTTGGACGGACGAAACGTCCAGACAGTGGAAGGCGCGGCCAACGGGGAAGAACTCAGTGACCTGCAAAAGCAGTTCATCGAGTCCCAGGCCTTCCAGTGTTCCTTCTGCACACCGGGATTCCTCGCCAGCGCCCAAGCACTGCTTGACCAGACGGAGGGCGAGCTCAGCTGGCAGGAAGTCGAGGAGGGGCTGCAGGGACACCTGTGCCGCTGCGGTTCCTACGAGGCGATCAATGAGGCCGTCCGCACGTGCAGCCGCAACCGAAACTGCACCGCCGGCTGTGCCGCGTCCTGAACAGAAGGAGGATCAGCCTTGACCTGGGACCATGAGCGGCCGTTCGCTCCGATCCACGACCGCTTGCCTTACGACGCGATAGTCGACCGCCCGGCTCCACTGTGGCCGGGCGGTGCTCGGCTCGCTGTATGGGTTGTGCCCAACATCGAGCATTACGAGTACCTTCCGCCGGACCAGGCCGTGGACCCCTATCCGCGCACGCCCCACCCGGACGTGCGGAAGTACAGCTACCACGATTACGGCAACCGGGTGGGCTTTTGGCGGATGCTGGAAGTCCTGGACCACCACGGGATCCCGTGCACCACGTCCCTCAACGTGGCAGTGCTTGACCACTATCCGGAGATCGGCCAAGCCATGGCCGAACGCGGTTGGGACCACATGAGCCACGGGCTCTACAACACCCGGTACCTGACCGGCCTGGACGAACCTGCAGAAAGGGCCTTCCTGGAGGAGTGCAACTCGGTGCTGCGAAGGCACACGAGCCGCAATTTCTCCGGGATGCTCGGGCCGAACATCACCGGCAATGCGTGGACGCCGGACCTGATGGCCGAACTTGGCATGACGTTCCACGCGGACTGGGTGCACGACGAACGCCCCGCCCCGCTCATCACGCGTTCCGGCCAGCCGCTGGTGGCCCTGCCGTACACGTATGCCTTGAACGACGCACCCCTGCTCATGCGCTCGTGCGTGGAAGGTCCTGGGTACGCGGAGTACCTCATTGCCCAATTCGACGAGCTCTACGACCACCAGGAAAACACCGGACGCATGATGTGCCTCTCGCTCCACCCCTTTACCATCGGGCAGCCGCACCGGGCCCGCCACCTGGACCGGGTCTTTGCCCACATGCGCGCCCGCGACGACGTCTGGTTCGCCACCGGCTCGGAGATCGCCGAGCATTACTACCGGACGGCCTACCAGCAGGACCTGAAGCGGGCGACGCAGGCGGTGTGCGCATGAGCGGCTCCGAAATGAACGTCGTGCGCCGGTCCTCGCCTGCTGCAGCGGGATACGACCATCATTGGTTCCCCTACACACCGCTCCCCCAGCGGCCCGTGAAGCCCTTCGGCCAGGCCGGCCTCGCCCTCTCCGTCATCATTGACGTCCGGGCGGCCGAATGGGAAGACGCGCTGCCCGCCGTCGAGGTACCCGGGGGCCGGGGCCAAGCACCCTACCCCGACTACCCGCGCATGTCCCACCGCGAATTCGGACACAGGGCCGGACTGTTCCGCCTCGCGGGGATCCTGCGGAAAGCCGGCGTACCGTGGGCCGCGGCGGTGGATGTCCTCACTGCGGAGCACTACCCCCGGGTCTTGTCCCTGCTGCAGGAGGAGGCTTCCGAAATCCTTGCCGGTGGCCTGAGTGGCAGCCGTGCCATCACCAGCCGGATGTCCGAACCGGAGGAGGAGCACTACATCGCACAGACCTTGGAGCGGTTGGAATGCGCCTTGGGCACCCGCCCCCAGGGGTGGATGAGCCCACAAGGGTCCCAGTCCTTCCGGACTCCCGCCATCCTGGCCAGGCACGGCGTCGGTTACATGGCCGATTGGGCCAACGACGAACAGCCCTATGCGGTGACGGGCGCGGACGGACAGGCGACGGGCGCGGGCGGACTGTGGAGCCTTCCGGTGTCCTGGGAGCTCAGCGACGCGGCGTCGATGTTCGTGCGGGGCGTCGGCCCTGCCGCCTACGTGCGCGCGGTGCTCGACGCCGTCGATGTCCTGGCCGAGGACAGTAACCGCTCCCCCCGCACGCTGTGCCTGCACTTGCACCCTTGGATCAGCGGGGAGCCCTTCAGGGCGCGTGCCATCCGGGAACTCGTGGCGCAGTTGGCCTCGCACCCGGGGGTGTGGTGGGCCCCGCCCGGGGTGATTGTGGAGCGCGGCCGGAGCGCACAGCGATGAGCGGCCTTCCGCGCGTCGCCCTTATTTCCACGGGCGGCACGATCGACGCCGTCGGCGCTTCCCGGCTGGATCTGGCGTGGTACACCGAAACGAAAAACCGGCTTCCCGACGGCGAACTGCTTGCGGCCCTGCCCGAGCTCGGTACCGTCGCCGACGTCGTGCAGGTGCCTTTTGCACGCTATCCCAGCTACGCGCTGTCCCTTGATGACTGGTCGCTGCTCGCGAGCACCGTCCAGGAGCTTGCCACGGGCGGCAGCTATGACGGGATCGTCATCACGCACGGGACGAACACCCTCGAGGAGACGGCCTTCCTCTTGAGCCTGACCGTCAGCACGCCGATCCCGGTGGTGTTCGTGGGGGCGATGCGGCCGGCCAACGGGCTGGGCAGCGACGGTGCCATCAACCTTTTCCAAGCGGTGCGCCTTGCCGCCTCGCCGAACGCCCGCGGCCACGGAGTCCTGGTGATGCTCAACGACACCGTCTTCGCGGCACGCGATGCGACCAAGACGGCCACCTTCCGGGTTAACGCGTTCGCGGCCCCGGGCCTTGGGCCGCTTGGCCACGTCGACGCCGACGGGGAGGTCCGGCTTAGCCACATCCACAGCACCAACGGCGTCCCGGCCTTCGATGTGGGGGACATAGCCGGCATGCCGCGGGTTGACGTTGTGCTCTCGTATGTTGGCGCCGACGGTGCCTTGATCAAGGCCGCGGTGGCCGCGGGAGCCCAGGGCATCGTCAGTGCCGGCACTGGCGCCGGCCGCCCGACTCCGGCGGAGAGCGACGCCTTGGATGCGGCGGCGGCCGAGGGCGTGGTGGTGTGCCAAAGCACGCGCGTCCCGTCCGGGCGGGTGTCCTTGTCCCCTGCCATGAAGGCAGCGCGCCGGGTGACCACTCCCGGAATGCCCCCTTGGCAAGCGCGGATTGCGCTGGCTTTGGCACTGCAGCGCTCACGCGACGCTGATGAGATCCAGATCACTCTGGACAGCCTGTAATACCAAAAGTATGCTCATGTATGCAGCTGTATACGACCATCTAGGAGCGTTATGCAAATCGACACAGAGTTCACCGTGGCCGCCCCTCAGGGGAAGGTGTGGAACTACCTACAGCGCACCGAGGAAGTCGTGGAATGCATTCCGGGTGCCGAGATCGACGAAAAGATCT
This sequence comes from Arthrobacter sp. NPDC057013, assembly GCF_042674585.1. NCBI lineage: Bacteria > Bacillati > Actinomycetota > Actinomycetes > Micrococcales > Micrococcaceae > Arthrobacter > Arthrobacter sp. NPDC057013. Next base: position 18,393 of record NZ_JBHUSE010000013.1, on the reverse strand, counting down.
CAGACGACGAGTACAAGGGCCACGTCACCGTCAAGGTAGGCCCCCTCTCCCTGACCCTCGAGGGCCTGGCCGAGATCACGGAACGCAACCATGACCAGATGATCCTGGCCATCACCGGGAAGGCCAAGGACAAGCGGGGACGCGGGGCCACTGACGCCACCGTGACAGCCCAGGTGCACCCGGCGCCGGACAACTCCACCCGCGTGGCGATCGTTTCGGACCTGCGGGTGAGCGGCAAGATCGCACAGTTCGGCCGCGGCGTCATGAAGGACGTGGCCCAGCGCATCGCGGAGGAATTCGCCCGCAACCTCGAGGCCCGCATCGCCGCGGACTCGGATCCGTCACTTGCGACGGCGGCAGCCGGGTCCGGCGCGAAGCCCGCCGAGGCGATCGGCGGCATCGGGCTCGTGGTCGGTGCGCTGACGCGCTCGGTGGGACGCGGCGTCCCGGGCCTGTTCGGCCGCGACAAGAGCTGACGCCGCCACAGCGCCCTCGGAGGAGACGACTACCACTATGACAAATCGAATGCTGACCCGCCTGGACCTGCCACAAGCGCACAGGTACTACGCAGAAGGCCACTGGCAGGACGAGACGATTTACGGACTCGCCCGGAAAGCGGCCACCCTCTACCCGGACGAGACCGCCGTCATGGAACGGTCCCGGAACATCACCTACCGCTCAATGCTCGACGCCGTGGATCGCCTCGCCGGCCACCTCGCCGACGCCGGGCTAACAAGCGGGGACCGGGTAGCCATCTGGTTGCCGAGCAGGGCCGAGGTCGCTGTCGCCCTGCTCGCCTGCTCCCGCAACGGCTACATCGCCTGCCCGGCGCTCCACCGCGACCACACCGTAGGAGACGTCCTTGCCCTCACGGAACGGATCCGGGCGAAGGCCTTCATCGGGCAGCACGGCTACGGGGCGGACAGCGACCGCGCGGACATCTTCACCCGGCTGGACGAGGTGGAGTCGGTCCGGACCCACATCCGGCTGGGGACCGCCGGGCCGGACACGGATTTGTTCCCCACGTGCCCGCCCAGGCCGGCACGCACTGCCCCCCATCCAGACCCCGATTCGATCGTGTACCTGGCGTTCACTTCAGGAACCACCGGCCTGCCCAAGGGAGTGATGCACTCGAGCAATACGCTCCTGGCACCGGTCCGGGCACTGGCGAAGGACTGGGACCTCGCTGCGGACATGGTCATCTACTCCCTCTCGCCGCTCAGCCACAACCTCGGATTCGGCGCGATGCTCCTGGCCCTGACCGGTGGAGGAACGCTGGTGGCCCACGACCTCCGCCGGGGGGAAAGCGTGGCCCACCGCATCGCATCAACGGGTGCCACGTTCGTCTTCGGCGTACCCACCCATGCGATCGACCTGCTGGCCGAACTCGAGCGCGGCGACATCGAATCGTTGCCCGAGCTGAAGGGCTTCCGGATTTCCGGCGCCGCGATTCCCACCGATGTAGCGGAGCGCTTGATCGCCGCGGGCGTGGTACCCCAGAGCGGCTACGGCATGACTGAAGCAGGCTCCCACCACTACACGCTTCCCGACGACGGTGCCGAGCTGATAGTCGGCACGTCGGGGCGGCCGTTCGGAGGCCACGAGGCCAGGATCGTGGACCGGGAGAATCCGTCCGTTGAAGTCCCGGCGGGCACCGTAGGGCAGATCGTCGGGCGCGGACCCAGCGTCATGCTCGGCTACTTCGATGACCAAACCGCAACGGAGACGTCCTTTACCCATGACAGCTGGTTCCTGACCGGCGATCTTGGCTGGGTGGACGATGCCGGGTACATCCGGATCACCGGGCGCAAGAAGGACGTCATCATCCGCGGCGGCCACAACATCTTCCCCGCGAAAATCGAGAATCTCGCCTCGCGGTTCGAGGCCGTGGGCAAAGCCGCCGCCATCCCCGTCCGGGACAGCCGGCTCGGCGAACGGGTCTGCCTGGTGGTGACGCGTGCCGGGCTGTCCGATCCCGATCCCGAGGACCTGCTGGCGTTCCTGGACAAGGAAGGGTTGTCCAAGTACGACATGCCCGAATTCCTGCAGGTTGTGGATTCCATCCCCCTCCTGCCCTCCGGAAAGCTGGATAAGCGGAGCCTGGTGGCGCAGGTGGATTCCGGCGAAATCACCCCGACGCCCATCCGCTTCACGGCGGCCGTCCGATGAGCGCGGGCATGCGGGCGGTCCGCATCCGCGAGTTCGGCAACCTGGCCACTGCCGGCGTCGTCGATGGCGATGCGCCGGTTCCCGGCGCCGGTGAGGTCGTGATCGACGTTGAGGCGGTGCCGGTCAACTTCGTGGACCTCGTGACCATGCGGGGCGCCTACCAGTTCCGCCCGGCCCTGCCCTACACGCCCGGCAAGGGCCCTGCAGGCTATGTCAGCGCCGTGGGACCGGGGATCGAACACCTCAAGGTCGGCGACCGGGTCCTCGGCATGGCGGAGTACGGCGGCTACGCGGAGAAGTGCGTCGTTCGCGGGGACCAGGCCTATCTGCTTCCAGAGGATCTCGGCTTCGTGGACGCCGCCGCGATGTCCCTGTCGTTTGATACCGCTTGGATGGGCCTGGTGGAAAGGGGCCGGCTCGCACCCGGCGAATCCGTCCTGGTGCTCGGGGCCAGCGGGGCCGTAGGCGGAGCGGCGGTGCAGCTTGCCAAGGCGCTCGGCGCGGGCACGGTCCTGGCCGGAATCTCCGACCCCTCCCGGTTCCAGCAAGTGGCAAACTTCGGGGCGGACGACTACGTCCTGCAGTCCGGACCCAACCTGCGCGACACGCTGCGGGACCGCGTCATGGAGTTGACCGACGGGCGCGGCGTCGACGTGGTGATCGACGCAATCGGCGGTGATGCGTTCGACGGCGCCGTCCGGGCCGTGGCCTGGAGGGGCCGCCTGGTTATTGTGGGGTTCGCCGCCGGACGGATCCCCACGCTCAAGATGAACTACCCGATGCTGAAGAACATCGAGGTATCCGGCCTCCAGATCAGCGACTACCGGAAACGCGCGCCGGAACTCATGCGGGAGTGCTTCGACAGCATTTTCGGACTCTATTCCAAGGGGCTCCTGACCCCGCCGCGAAGCGAAACATTCGGGCTGGATGACTGGCGGAGGGCCGTGGAGGCACTCGCGTCCAAATCCACGAGGGCGCGGCTGGTCCTGACTCCCTGAGCCACAGGCCACCTAAGCAGCAGCCGGCCACCCGGCAGCCCACCAGCGTCCCAGGCCAATGGCCGACGACTGCCCCCGAATGTATACAGAAATATTCAAGTGAATCCACGAGGGTCGAAAAGGAGATCCACATGTCCCGTCAAGAAGATCGAACAGACGTCGTAGTTGTGGGTGGAGGCAACGCTGGTTTCAGCGCGGCCATCGCTGCCGCCGAGCGCGGCCGCCGTGTCGTCCTGCTGGAGAAGTCGCCCCATTCCGCCCGCGGCGGCAACAGCTACTACACGGCCGGTGCCTTCCGGATCACGCACGACGGACTGGGCAGCCTGGGCGACCTGATCGAGCCGGACCCCCGGCACGCCGCCACCGACCTTCCCAGCTACACGGCGTCGGACTTCCAACTCGACATGAAGCGGGTGACCAACGGCAGCAACGACCAGACCCTGACCGACGTCCTGGTGGACAACAGCGCCGACACCCTACGCTGGCTCCACGGCCACGGCTTGCGCTTCCGCTTGATGTACGAACGCCAGGCCTACCCGGACGCAGCGGGCAGGCACCGGTTCTGGGGTGGCCTTGCGGTGGGATCCGTCGGCGGCGGTGTCGGACTGATCGAACAGCACGCAGACGCAGCCGCGCGCCTCGGCGTCGAGGTCCGTTACGAGGCGGCGGGCGAGTCGCTCCTCGTTGAGGACGGTGCCATCGTCGGCGTCGTTTACCGGGACGCTGCCGGAAAGCAGGCCGAACTCCGGGCTGATTCGGTCATCCTCTCCGCCGGCGGCTTCGAAGCTGACGCTACCATGCGGCGGAAGTACCTGGGCGAGGGTTGGGAACGCGCCAAGGTCCGCGGCAACCCGCTCAACACCGGTGACATGCTTCGGGCAGCGCTCGACGCCGGTGCCGCACCTTACGGTGACTGGACCACCTGCCACAGCGTGGCTTGGGATGCGAACGCACCGGAGAACGGCAGCCGCGTCCTCACGAACCAGCTGACCCGCGGAGGCTACTTCCTGGGCATCGTGGTCAACATCAACGGCGAGCGGTTCATTGACGAAGGCAGCGACTACCGCAATTACACCTACGCCAAGTACGGTGCCGAGATCCTGAAGCAGCCGGAAGGACGGGCCTTCCAGATCTACGACGCAACCACCAGGCCCATGCTGCGCAGCGAAGAATACGACTCCGACGGCGCCAGCGTGCACGTGGCCGATTCGCTCGAGGAACTCGCAGCCTCCATTGGCGTCAACGCCGATGCCTTCCTCAAGACGGTGCAGACCTTCAACGCCAACATCGACGCCGCACGGCCGTTCGACGCCAGCACCAAGGACGGGCGCTCCTCCGCCGTGGAACCGCCCAAGAGCAACTGGGCCGTGGAAATCAAGGAAGCACCCTTCTACGCATTCCCGGTAACGTGCGGTATCACCTTCACGTTCGGCGGCCTCCGCGCCGACGATCACGGCCGGGTGCTCAAGGACGACGGGTCCGGCATCCCCGGCCTCTACGTTTGCGGCGAAATGCTCGGAGGGCTGTTCAGCGGCAACTACCCGGGCGGTTCCGGACTGACCTCCGGCGCCGTCTTCGGCCGCCGCGCCGGGTCGCTCGCCTAAGAAGCGGCGACGGCGCCTGGAAGACACACCGGACCACACGGGAGGAACTGATTCATGCGCGACATCCTTGAGGACATCGCATCATGGCACCGCGACGGCAGGCGCTTCGCGGTAGCCACGGTGGTACGCACCTGGAACTCGTCACCGCGCCCTGCGGGGGCATCCATGGCGGTGGCCGAAATCGGAGAGGTGATCGGCAGTGTCTCCGGCGGGTGCGTCGAAGGCGCAGTGTATGAAGTGGCCCGGGAGGTCCTGGAGACGGGGGTTCCGCAGCTCGTCCGGTACGGCGTTTCGGATGACAACGCCTTTGCTGCCGGCCTGACGTGCGGCGGAATCCTCGAGCTCCTGGTCCAGGTGGCGGATTCGACGGCCTTCCCCGACTTGGGCAAGGTCATGGAAGCCGTTGCCGCCAGGCGCCCAGTGGCGATTGCCACCATCATCGTCGGTTCGGATTCGCTTGGACACCGCCTTGTGGTCGAGCCGTCCGGGACGCGCGGCTCGCTCGGCCCCGAGGGCTTGACAGAAGCGGTGGCCAGCGGAGCCCTCGGAATGCTGGAGCACGGAACCAGCGGCGTCCTGCACGTGGGAAGCGAAGGAGAACGCCGGTCCGATGAAGTGTCGGTCTTCGTCGAGTCGATGGCACCGCCGCCGCGCATGATCGTGTTCGGGGCCATCGACTTTGCCGCCGCCGTCGCCCGCATCGGAAAGTTCCTCGGCTACCACGTGACGGTCTGCGACGCCCGGCCCCTCTTCGCCACCAAGGCCCGGTTCCCGGAGGCCGACGAGATCGTTGTCGCCTGGCCGCACCAATACTTGTCGAAGACCGACGTCGACGAGCGCACGGTCCTCTGCGTCCTGACCCATGACCCCAAATTCGATGGCCCGCTCCTGGAACGGGCGCTGCGCACCCAAGCGGGCTACATCGGCGCCATGGGCAGTCGCCGGACTCACGACATGCGAATAGCCCAACTGCGCGAAACCGGCTTTTCGGAGGAAGAACTGGCCAAACTTCGATCCCCGATCGGCCTAGACCTGGGCGCCAGGACGCCGGAGGAGACCGCCGTGTCGATTGCCGCGGAAATCATCTCGACGTTTTGCGGCGGCACTGGTCATCCATTGACTAACACGACCAAACCCATTCACCGACTGCCACTGGCCTCACACACGCTCATCGCGACAGACCATTAGACTCTTCAAATAAGGGAAAACTCGGTAACCTTTGTGTCTGTCCAAGTCCCCATTCTGAGTGTGGATAAGGTCTCACCTGAACCGGACTCAGTGGCTGGTTCGAACCCCCAGTGCATGCGCCGCCGGAAGTCGGCCGTCAAGCTTCACGCCTGACGTCAGGGTGGGATACACCCCCCAACCTGACGTCAAGTAGCCGGTCAAGGAACGTCAGAATGGAGTCCGTTTCCCTTTTGTTGACGGCCCCCTCTCGAAGGTCTCAGATGTCAACCTGACAAATCCCGCGCATGACGGTCCCTCCAGCGCGACACTCTCGAGTCGTTCCCAACTGGCAGGTTTCCGCATGGATAAGTCCCGTATGCACTGCCCGCGAAAGTGCCCGCCGGGGGTGCCTCACAGCGCTACACGTAGCGCCGCACATGTGTTGGCCACGCCGGCGTCGGGTTGGTCAACGGATACCCAACGTCACACAACGCCCCAGCAACCGGTTCCGGACCGGCAACGTCCTACCCTTGACTGGTGACTTTGACTAAGATCCGCACCGCCGCCGCGACCTCGCTCGCCGCCGCCGGTCTCCTGTTTACTCTGGCCGCGTGTTCCGCGCCGGCCACCACACAGCCCGCCACCTCTGCCCCTGCTTCCACTTCAACGGCAACCGCAGCGGCTTCATCCAGCGCCGCCGCCGGACCCTGCAACGGAGTCAAGGTCATCGTCGATTCGGGCGCCCTGAAGCAGGCCGCCGCTGACACGTCCGTTTGCGTGCCTGCGGACGGGCCGACTCTCGCGTCCAAGGTCCTCGACGAGGCCAAGGTGAAGACCGAGGGCACTGACCAATACCCCAAGGAACTGGTGTGCCGTGTGAACGGTGTGCCCGCCGCAGACTTTGACATCGCCCACAAGGGCGGCACGTACAAGGAAGAATGCAAGAAGACGCCCGCTTCCTTCGCCTACTGGGCACTGTGGGTCAAGCCGGCCTCGGGTGCCTGGGGATACGCGCAGGAAGGCCTCGCCACCCTGAAGGTCAGCCCGGGACAGAGCCTGGAACTGCTCTTCACGGTCGACGGCGCACCGGCCGCACCCGCGGCGTGACCTTCCGACCCGCGCCGTTACGCGCAGCGGCGGCTCTCGCCGCCGTCTTCATCGCGGCGCGGGTCATCTACCGCCTCCTCTTCAACGGGGCGGGCACCGGCAGCCCGGTTCTGCTCGACACACCGCCGGTGCCGCTGCCTGCCCCGTACGCCCATGTTGTCCTCCTCGGTCCGGTGACGGTGCCTGGCCTGTGGGAGGCGGTCCTGTCCGCCCTGCCGATTGCGGGCATGATCCTCGCTTTCGGCATCCTCAACGCCTGGGTGGATGTGGCCCGCGGCTTCGTGCACCTGGCCCGCGGCGGCCCCATGCAGGGCATTGCACGGATGCTTGTGGTGGCTTGGGCGGCGCTGCCGGCGCTCTCCGACGCCGTGAACTCCGTGCGCCTGGCCTCCCGACTGCGCGGCGAACGATTCGGACCCCGCGCCCTTGTTCCCGTGCTCGAACGCACACTCGAGCACGCCAGCCGTGTTGCCGCGGCGCTGGAGCTGCGCGGCTTTGGCAGCCGGGCGGCACACCAGCCCGCCCGCGGTAGCCAAGCACCGATTCTGATCCGGGACGCACAATTCCGCATCGGCACCACGCGGGTGCGCGTCGCGGATTTCGCGCCGTCCAGCGGGTCAATCACGGTCATCACCGGGCCGACGGGCTCCGGCAAATCCACCATCCTGCGGGGCATCGCGGGGCTCCTGTCGCACGTCGACGGCGGCGAAATTTCCGGCACGCTGCTGGTCGCCGGAACGGACCGTGCCGCCGCACCGCCGCGCGACACTGCCCGCCTCGTCGGCGTCGTATTGCAGAACCCCCGCGCTGCCTTCGCCACCACCCGGGTCCGGGACGAAATCTCCCTCGCACTTGAGCTGCGCGGCGTGGCATCCGCAACTGCCAAAGCCTGGGTGCTGGAGGTCGCGGAGCGTGTCGGGGTGTCGGCACTGCTGGACCGCAATCTCAGCACCCTCTCCGCGGGTGAGGCAACCCTCGTAGCCATCGCCGCCGCCATAGTGGAGCATCCGCCCCTCCTCCTCGTTGACGAGCCCCTCGCCGACCTCGACACGGCAACACGCAGGCACGTCATCGCCGTGCTCAACGCCCTCGCCCGCGACGCGCGCGTCTGCGTCATCGTGGCGGAGCACCGGGCGGAGCCGCTGGTACCCGTTACAGACGCGTGGTGGAAAATCGACGGCGGCGCCCTGGTACCTGGTGCTGCTCCCGCACCTTCGCATCCGGACGCCGACCGTCCGACGCCGGCACAGCCGGCCGTGCCGGCGGTACAGCACGCTCCGGTGCTGACGGCGACAAACCTCGCGGTGCACCGCGACGGCAAACCGCTCGTGCGCGACGCCTCCCTTCGCCTGCACCGCGGCGAAGTGGTCGCCCTGGTGGGGCCTAACGGTGCCGGAAAGTCGTCCCTCCTTGTGGCACTCGCCCTCGGTGAAGGCACTCTCCATGAACGCGCACCCGGGAACAACACAGCCGACGGCGGCCGCATAGCCCTCGTCCCGGACGCCTCCGACGACCTCTTCACCAGGGATACCGTCGCTGCCGAGCTCCGCGCGGCAGATCGACGTCGGTCACGCCGAAAAAGCGGCGCACAACCTGCGCCCGGCGGCGCCGCTTCACGCCTTGCCCGTTTGCGGGGAGACGTCCGGATTCCCATTGGACACGAGCATCCCCGGGACCTCTCCGCGGGTGAGCGCAGGATCCTGGCCATCGCACTGCAGACCATGGACGACCCGCAGGTGCTCCTGGTCGATGAGCCGACGCGGGGGCTCGATCCGGCGGCGCGCAGAGCAGTGTCGGCGGCGCTGCGGGCCGCAGCTGACTCCGGCGCGGCGGTCCTGATCGCCACGCACGACCTCGATTTCGCCTACGGCCTCGGCGCCCGGATCCTCCCGATGCGTGACGGCGTCGCCCCCGCGTCCGCGACAGAAGCCGTGCCGGCCGGCGCCGCCACAGCGCAGGGCTTCACAGAACAACGCAGCGAAATCGCGCACCGTCCCCAAGCAGCACCACCGTTCGCCGACCGGCCAACGGACCTTCCAGCGGCCGGGAAAGCCCGCCATATCCGGATGCCACGGGCCGCCGAGCTGACCGTTCTCGCGGCTGCAAACGTTCTTGCTCTCGGCGCATTCTGCTGGCCCTTGCTCGCTGCGGCCCTCCCGGAGGATGCCGCCGCGGCCATCCCCTATGCGGCGCTGGCTATGGCCCCCCTTGCCGTCGTTGCCATCGTGGTGTCCCTGGACGGCTCGGTCCGCTCCGCACACACGGTGGCGCTGCTCGGCGTCCTGGCCGCTGTCGGCTCGGCGGTGCGGGTGGCCAGCACCGGCGTCGGGGGTGTGGAGGCGGTGTTTATCCTGCTGATCCTGGCCGGCCGGGCCTTCGGTGCCCGCTTCGGCATGCTCCTCGGCGCCGCCACCATCGCCGTCTCCAGCGCCTTGTGGAGCGGCATCGGCCCCTGGTCACCGTTCCAGATCTTCGCCTGCGCGTGGGTGGGTGCCGGAGCAGGCCTGCTCCCCCGCCGGGTGCGGGGGCGGGCCGAACTGTGGATGCTGTGCGGCTACGGCGTCGTTGCGTCCTACGTGTTCGGCCTGCTGACCAATCTGTGGTTCTGGCCCTTCGCTGTCGGCGCGGGCACCGGCATCTCCTACGTGCCCGGCGCTCCACTGGCCAGCAATCTCAGCAGCTTCCTGCTCTACTCGCTGTTAACTTCGACGGCGGGCTGGGACACCCTGCGTGCCATCACCACAATCATCGGAATCGCCGTGGTTGGGCGGGCCATTCTCGCCGCGCTGCGGCGGGTCAAGCCGGTCTCCAGCCCGGGGCTGGGCCGAAGCCCGGGCGGGCAAACCGCCCGGGCCCAAACCGCTGGGGCCCAATCCACTCAGGCCAGGGACCGCATCACACCTTGAAGTACTTCGCCTCCGGGTGGTGGAACACGAACGCATCGGTGGACTGTTCGGGGTGCAGCATCAGCTCGTCGCTCAGGACCACGCCCATCCGCTCGGGATGCAGCAGTTCCACCACCTTGCGGCGGTCCTCCATGTCCGGGCACGCGGGGTAGCCGAGAGAGAACCGCGCCCCGCGGTAATCGAGCTTGAACAGGCCGGCCTTGTCCTTGGGGTCCTCGGCCGCGAAGCCCAGCTCCGAGCGGATGCGTGCGTGCCAGAACTCAGCGAGTGCCTCGGTGAGCTGCATGACCAGGCCATTGAGCTCGTAATAGTCGCGGTAGTGGTCGCCGGCGAAGAGCTTGGCAGTCACCTGATCGACATTGCCGCCGGCGGTCACCAGCTGCACGGGCAGAACGTCCACCTGGCCCGATTCGCGCGAACGCACGAAATCGGCGAGGCACAGGTGCCGGTCGCGGCGCTGGCGCGGGAAGTCGAAACGCAGCCGTTCGGTGCCGAGCGGACCGCCTGATCCGCCATCGGGGGCGAGCAGGCCCGCGGTACCAAGGACGCCGTCGCGATCCTCCCCGTGGTGCAGCACCACCACCTGTTCCCCCTCGGAGACCACCGGGAAGTAGCCGTACGCTACGGACGCGTCGAGCATTCCCTCGGCAAGGATGCGGTCCATCCAGTACCGCAGCCGCGGCCGGCCCTCGCGTTCCACCAGTTCCTCATAGGAGGCGCCGTCCTCGCCGCGGCCGGGCTTGAGCCCCCACTGCCCCATGAAAGTGGCCCGCTCATCGAGGAAAGCCGCGAAGTCGTGGAGTGCGACGCCGCGCACGATGCGCGTGCCCCAGAACGGCGGCGAAGGCACGTGGTTATCGGCGGCGACGTCGGACCGGCCGGGCATTGCCTCGGGCTCGGTCACCTTGAACTTCGGGCCTCCTTTATGGATCCGCTTCTTCAGGGCGGGCAGGCCGACCTCCGCAGGGTCAGCGCCGCGGGCAACCTGCACCAGCGGCTCCATGAGGGACAGGCCCTCGAAGGCGTCTTTCGCGTAGCGGACCTCGCCCTCAAACTGTCCTGCCAGGTCCTGCTCGACGTAGGCGCGGGTCAGCGCCGCGCCGCCGAGGATGATCGGCCACTTGTTCGCCAGCCCGCGGGACTGCAGTTCCTCGAGGTTCTCCTTCATCACCACCGTGGATTTAACGAGCAGGCCGGACATGCCGATCACGTCCGCGTCGTGTTCCTCGGCCGCGGCGATGATGTCGGCGATCGGCTGTTTGATGCCGAGGTTGATCACCTTGTAGCCGTTGTTGGTGAGGATGATGTCCACCAGGTTCTTGCCGATGTCGTGCACATCGCCGCGCACGGTGGCGATCACCATGGTGCCCTTGCCGGAAGCATCCGACTTCTCCATGTGCGGCTCAAGCAGGGCCACCGCGGTCTTCATCACCTCGGCGGACTGCAGCACGAACGGCAGCTGCATCTCGCCGGCGCCGAAGCGTTCGCCCACCACCTTCATGCCCTCGAGCAGGTAGTCGTTGATGATGCCGAGCGGGGTCAGCCCCTCGGCGCGGGCCAGGTCCAGGTCCTCTTCAAGGCCCTTTCCTTCGCCGTCTATGATGCGCCGCTCCAGGCGTTCGCCGGTGGGCAGCGCCGCAAGTTCCGCCGCGCGCTGGTCCTTCAGCGCCGCGGTGTCGACGCCGGCGAACAGGTCCAGCATGCTGGCCAGCGGGTCGTACGTCAGGTTGCCGTCGGCGTCGTATTCGCGGCGGTCCCAGACGAGGTCCAACGCCACCTTGCGCTGGTCCTCCGGCAGTGAAGCGAGCGGCACGATCTTGGCCGCATCGATGATGCCGCTGGTCAAGCCCGCCTGTACGGCCTCGTGCAGGAACACCGAGTTCAGGACGATGCGCGCCGCCGGGTTCAGGCCAAAGGACACGTTCGAGACGCCGAGGGTGGTTTGGATGCCTGGATACTTCGTGGTGATCTGGCGGATGGCTTCGATCGTTTCGATGGCATCCCGGCGGGTTTCTTCCTGTCCGGTGGCGATGGGGAAGGTCAGGCAGTCGACGATGATGTCCTCGACGCGCATCCCCCATTCGCCCACCAGGGAATCGACCAGGCGGGAAGCGATGGCCACCTTGCCGTCAGTGGTGCGCGCCTGGCCGTGTTCGTCGATGGTCAGGGCGATCACGGCGGTGCCGTGTTCCTTCACGAGCGGCATGATGCGCGCGAAGCGGCTGTCCGGGCCCTCGCCGTCCTCGTAGTTGACGGAGTTGACCACCGGGCGTCCGCCGATGAGTTCGAGCCCGGCCTGCAGGACGGGCGGTTCGGTGGAGTCGATGACGAGCGGGAGCGTGGAGGCTGACGCGAAACGTGAGACGACCTCCTTAATGTCGGCCACGCCGTCTCGCCCCACGTAGTCGATGCAGACGTCGAGCAGGTGCGCGCCGACGCGGACCTGCTCCCGGGCGATGTCGACGCAGTCGTCCCAGCGCTCGTCAAGCATCGCCTGGCGGAACGCCTTCGAACCGTTCGCATTGGTGCGCTCACCAATCGCGAGGTACGCAGACTCCTGGTCGAAGTTCACGTGATGGTAGAGGGAGGCGATGCCTGCTTCACGCTCGGTGGGAACGCGGCCGCCGTCGGCTCCCCTCCCGCCGCTGGTGACAGCGGCCGAGGTGCGGAAGGGGGCAAGACGCTCGACGACGGCGGCCATGTGCTCCGGCGTCGTACCGCAACATCCGCCCACGAGGCCAAGGCCGAATTCCCGCACGAACTGCTCGTGCGCCGTGGCGAGTTCGGTGGGCGAGAGCGGATAGTGCGCGCCGTTGGCACCAAGGACCGGCAGGCCTGCGTTGGGCATGCAGGCGATCGCCACGGAGGACTGCTTGGCCAGGTGGCGCAGGTGCTCGCTCATCTCGTCGGGCCCGGTGGCGCAGTTCAGGCCGATGGCGTCGACGCCGAGCGGTTCGAGCGCGGTGAGCGCCGCACCGATTTCGGAGCCCATCAGCATTGTTCCGGTGGTCTCGACGGTCACCTCGACGAAGATCGGGAGGCGGACGCCGCGGGCCACGATCGCCTGCTTGCAACCGTTGACCGCGGCTTTGGTCTGCAGGAGGTCCTGGCTCGTTTCGATCAGGAATGCATCCGCTCCGCCGTCGATGAGTCCTTCGGCCTGCAACGCGAACGTCTGCTTCAGGTAGTCATAGCTGGTGTGCCCCAGGCTGGGGAGCTTGGTGCCCGGACCCATTGAGCCCAGGACCCACCGCATCCGTCCGTCTGTTTTTTCTGCCGCTTCGGCGCGGTCCCGGGCGATTTCGGCGCCTTTGCGGGCGAGCTCTTCAATCCGGTCGTCGATGCCGTAGTCGGAGAGGTTGGACCAGTTCGCGCCGAAGGTGTTGGTTTCGACGGCATCGATTCCCGTGGCGAAGTACGCGTCGTGAATGTCCGCGAGGACATCCGGACGCGTGTCATTGAGGATCTCGTTGCAGCCTTCCAGTCCCTGGAAGTCAGTCTCGAGCGACAGGTCCCTGCCCTGCAGCATGGTGCCCATTGCACCGTCGGCGATGACCAGCCGGTGGTTCACCGCATCCAGGAGCGCTTGGGCGCGGACGGGGCGGGGGACGGAGTCGATGTCAAGCGGAAAACGAGGCATGTAAACAGCCTACGGGCGGGGGCAGATCTCCGCGCCGTATTTCCCCTGTGCTACGACGACGGGATAACCACTTGTAGTACAAGAATCAGACTTGTATCCTAAGCAGGCGGGGCGATGTTGCCCCTACTTCCCAAGGAGAACCAATGAGCACCGTCGACCTCATCCGGCACGTCAAACTTTCCACCGCCCGCCTGCCACTGGCCGTCCCGATCAGCGACGCCAAAGTGTTCACGGGCCGCCAGAAGCCCATGACCGAGGTCGTTTTCCTCTTCGCCGAGATCACCACGGAACAGGGCCACACCGGCCTCGGCTTCAGCTACTCCAAACGCGCCGGCGGCCCTGCCCAGTACGCCCACGCCAAGGAAGTCGCCGAAGGCATCATCGGCGAGGACCCCAACGACATCGGCAAGCTCTACACCAAGCTGCTCTGGGCCGGCGCCTCCGTGGGCCGCTCCGGCGTCGCTACCCAGGCCCTTGCGGCCATCGACATCGCCCTGTACGACCTCAAGGCCAAGCGCGCCGGGCTGCCCTTGGCCAAGCTCCTGGGCTCCTACCGCGACTCCGTCCAGACCTACAACACCTCTGGCGGCTTCCTGAACGCCACCCTGGATGAGGTGAAGGCCCGCGCCACGCAGTCCGTCGAAGAGGGCATCGGCGGCATCAAGATCAAGGTGGGCCTCCCGGACACCAAGGAAGACCTGCGCCGCGTGGCCGGCATCCGGGAACACATCGGCTGGGACGTTCCCCTCATGGTGGACGCCAACCAGCAGTGGGATCGCGCCACGGCCCTGCGCATCGGCCGCCAGCTCGAAGAGTTCAGCCTCATCTGGATCGAAGAGCCCCTGGATGCCTACGACTTCGAAGGCCACGCCCACCTCGCCCAGGTCCTGGACACCCCCATCGCCACCGGCGAAATGCTCGCCTCCGTGGGCGAGCACAAGGGCCTCATCGCCGCCAGCGGCTGCGACATCATCCAGCCCGACGCCCCGCGCGTCGGCGGCATCACCCAGTTCCTCCGCCTGGCGGCCCTCGCGGACGAGCGCGGCCTGGGCCTGGCGCCGCACTTCGCGATGGAAATCCACCTGCACCTGGCCGCCGCCTACCCGCGCGAACCGTGGGTGGAGCACTTCGACTGGCTGGACCCGCTGTTCAACGAGCGCCTCGAAACCAAGGACGGCCGCATGATCGTTCCGGACCGCCCGGGCCTCGGCGTCAGCCTCAGCGACCAGGCCCGCGCCTGGACCACCGAGACCGCGGAATTCGGCGCGTAACCTTGAATCCATGAGCCGGAACCTGACCGCGGACCTCGCCGCCGACCTTCGCACCCGCATTGTCGACGGCGTCATCCAGCCCGGTCAGAAGCTTCCGAGCGAGAATACCCTCATCGGCGAGTTCGGCGTCAGCCGGACGGTCGTCCGGTCCGCGCTCACGCGGCTACAGGCGGAGGGCCTCGTGGAAACCGAACGTGGGCGGGGCAGCTTTGCGCTGACCCCGCCCACGGGGGGTCCGACGTCGGGCCAGCCCACCAGGGCTGTGGTCACCGCCGAGGATCGGCTGCACCTGCTGGAATTCCGGATCGGCGTCGAGACCGAAGCGGCAGCGCTGGCCGCCGGAAACCGGACCGAGCGGCAGCTGAACACCCTGCGGCAGGCGCTGGCGGACTTCACGGACAGCGTCGAACACCCTGCACACGCGATGAAGGCGGACTTTGAATTCCACAAAGCCGTCGCCGCAGCCTCGGGCAACCCCTTCTATACAGACTGCCTTGCCTCCCTGGGCCAGACGATGATCGCCATGCCGCGCACCCGGCTGATGACCGGCGTCGAGCATTACGCCCGGGACCACTTCGAACAGGTGGTGCATGAACACGGCTCCATCTTTGCCGCCATCGCGGACAGCGACGGCGCCGCGGCGTCCGCGGCGATGCGCAACCACCTGGCCAACTCGCGGCGCAGGCTCAGGGCCGGGCGGGAATAGGCGCCGTCAGTAGTTCCCTGCGGGTATCACGCCATGCAATATGTGTGTTGGACGGGCATGAAAGCTACTGCTTACAGTTAATAAGTGCTGTGGCGAGGACCACAACGGCCTGCCCCGTAGTCCCCACAGCGTGCTTTTGCTGCTCTATCAAAGAGGATTCCCCCATGCAGTCTGTAGACATCGCTGTCGCGGATCTGGCTTCGGCCATGAAGAAGTTTTTCCGGCGTGTGCTGCCCGTCATGCTGGTCATGCTGGTGTGCAACCAGCTGAACCGGTCCAACATTGGCTACGCCCAGGACCATCTTCAGGCGGACGTCGGCATCGGTGCCGCGGCCTACGGCTTCGGCGCCGGGCTGTTCTTCATCGCCTACGCCATTTTCGAGCTTCCGAGCAACGTGATGATGGAAAAGTACGGCGCCAAGATCTGGCTGACGCGGATCATGGTCAGCTGGGGCATCGTGTCCTTCCTCATGGCCTTCGTCCAGAACGAGATGATGTTCTACGTTCTGCGGTTCCTGCTGGGTGCCGCGGAAGCCGGCTTCTTCCCTGCCGTCATCTTCTACTTCGCCCGCTGGGTGCCCGCCGGCCAGCGCGGCAAGGCAACCGCCGTCTTCATCGCCGGGTCCTCGGTGGCCGCTGCCCTGTCCGGTCCCATCGCCGGCATGCTCCTGAGCCTGCACGACGTCTTTGGCCTCCGCGGCTGGCAGTGGCTGTTCGGCTTCGAAGGCGTGCTGTCCGTCGTCGTCGGCATCATCGTGTTCTTCTTCCTTGACGCCAAGATCCAGGATGCCAAGTGGCTCACGGCCGCCGAGAAGTCGGCCCTCAACGCAACGATCGACCAGGAGGACGCCCAGCACACGACGGCCAACGGCACGCAGGGCGGTAAGGTCAACCGCTGGAAGATGCTCCTGAACCCGCAGATCCTCCTGCTGTGCGGCATCTACTTCTCGGTGCAGCTCTCCATCTACGCCAACACGTTCTGGCTGCCGACCATCGTCAAGCAGATCCCGGGCACCACGGACCTGAGCGTCGGCTTCCTCTCCTCCATCCCCTGGGTGTGCGCCGTCTTTGCCATGTACTTCGCCGCCAAGTGGCAGGACAAGGCAAAGTCCAAGCGGCCGCTGCTGGTTGCCGCACTCCTCGTGGCCGCCGTCGGTACCCTCGCGGCAGCCGTCGCTACCCCCGTCCTTGCCCTGGTGTTCCTCGCCATCGCAGCCATGGGCTTCAAGAGCGCCTCGCCGCTGTTCTGGACCATCCCGCAGTCGGCCCTGCACCCGCTGGTCCTCGCCCCTGCCATCGCCATCATTAACTCCCTGGGCAACCTCGGCGGCTTCGTGGCACCGTTCGGATTCGGCATCATCAAGGAGCAGACCGGAAGCGTGGTGCCTGGCCTGTTCGCCCTCGCCGCGGCATCAACGGTGGCGGCGATCCTGGTGTACTTCCTCAAGGAGCGGAAGCCAGCCGCGGAGGCTACGGAGAAGGCATCCGCGGCCGGCACAACCCGGATGGAGCCGTCAACGGCCAAGTAGGCCATCCACAGCGTTTGGGGCGGGTGTCGGTATTCCGGCACCCGCCCTGGGGCATGTTTCCTGCGTGCGCTCTGATTGTGCCGCCGGCGCTCTGGCATTGAAAGGACAGGCGTCGTACGCTCGGAGCAATCGCACGCGGCCGGGCGAAAGCCGAACGCTGCTCCCTGCGCTCCGGCCCCGGCTGGGCGATTTCCGGGATGGCCCGCGAAAACCCGCGGGCCAGCCGGCACAGGGAACGGGGATCCACTCATGCAACGAAGCATCACGCCAATCTCCCTTGCCGCGGCAGCGGCCATTTTCCTCGCGGGCTGCGGCGGACCGGCGCCCTCAAGCACGGCAGAGCCGTCGTCCGCGCCCGCCGCACCACCGTCCCCCGCACCGACGTCGTCGGCGAAGGCCTACACCAACGAGGACCTCACGGCGATCGTCACGGGACTCAAGGACGCCCAGGGCCGGGCCCTCACCGTGGTTCCCGCCGCCCAGGTGGACCAGGGCCTCATAGTCGCCCAGGAACTGCTCAAGAACGCCGTCATTACACCTAAAGCCTGCGGGGTGCTGGCAGACAACAACACCCAGGTGCCCGAGGGCAGCAGTTACGCCGCGGGCGCAAGCCTCGCGGCGGAGGCCAAGACTGCCACGGTCGTGACGGTATTCGCGGTGAAGGATCCCGCCGTCATGGCAACCCAGTTCGACAAAAGCCATGCAGCGGTTCGCGACTGCTCAACCTATAGGTTCGAATTGAAGGGGCAGAAGATCACGAGCACCATGAAGCCGGTCGAGGTAGCGGTGGCGGCGGACAAGTCGGTAAGCGCGCTGCAGACCCAGACTCTGCCCAATGGCCAGAAACAGGCCGTCCTCACCGTCACAGGTGTTAAAGGCACGCTGGCGGCCACAGCCGTGAAAACCGGGGCCGCGGGAACCGTGACAGCAAGTGCGGCCCCGGAGCTCGTCAAGCTCGTCAATGCCGCCCTGGCTGCCGGATGACAGGGCATGGCGGCCGGCCGGGTTTAGAGGTAGCCAGCTGAAACAAAAAAGAACCCCGGGAAATCATTGATTTCCCGGGGTTCTGATGCGTGCGCGAGGGGGTGTCTAGTTTCACGACATAGTTCACACGTGAGTCGGGACATCGTTCCCACCTGATGCTTCACCGGTGAGTCGGGTCATGGTTCACACCCGGAACGGCTGAGCATGATGCATGTCGAAGCAGAAAGTCATCGTCCTCGCCGTCCGTGACCAAGGCCTGAGCGTTGCTGACGCTGCACGCCGGTACGGAGTCAGCCGCCGCTGGGTGCACGA